>DUMT01000125.1 GCA_012839705.1 Clostridiales bacterium
ACACGCTGTCAACTATCAGCCCTACAGACATCTCCTTGATATCCACGACAATTATGCAGGTGCGGTCTGTGTATTCGATTTCCGACTTTTTAAAGCGCAGCCTGACATCCATAACCGGGATAATCTTACCTCTCAGGTTGATAATTCCCTTAACATAATGGGGAAGCTCAGGCACTTCGGTAATCGCCTGAATCCCGATTATTTCGGTTACATACTGGATTTCAATGCCGTAGCTTTCTTCGCCAATGGCGAATATAAGGTACCTGCCTTTTTGGGTATCTTCCTCTTCCAAAAAACTAAAATTAATGCCGGACATAAATTGAGCTCCTTTCTAATACGCTTTTGTTACATGGGGTTTGAAAAACTGAAGCCAGTTTAAGAATCATCAATCACAACTCTTCTTATAACATCACCCTCTTTCTTATAATTCATATAAAATTACAGGACTATAAAGACAATTTATATTTTGTATTTCGACAAAATTCGAGCAAATATTAGTGATTTCGATAAGATAGTTTATGCCGAGATGTGCAGTAGATCGGGTTAATATGATAAAAAACCTGCCGCTGTCATTTTTGCAGCGGCAGGTTTTTTCATGGAAGTTCTTCAATTGCATTTTCGATTAGAACGGCGATTTCTTCCGGGGGTATTGCCCGGGTTCTGTCGAACCTGGCAAGGTATTCTATATTCCCGTTTGTGCCCCGGATGGGGGAAACGGTTAATCCGCTTAAGAACAGGTTGTTTTCAGCGGCGGATTCTACAATTGACATCAGCAGCGGGGGAAGGTCTTTTAAATCCTTTAACATTCCGTTTTTCCCAACCTGCCGGGGGGAAGCTTCAAACTGTGGCTTTATAAGGCATATGCAAACTCCCTGGGGTTTTAAAATGCGGTTTACGGCAGGGAAAATTTTTTTAAGTGAAATGAAGGATACGTCAACGGTTGCCAAATCGCACATTTCTCCAAGCATTTCAGCTGTCAGGTTCCGGGCATTTGTCCTTTCAAGAACGGATACACGCTTGTCGCAGCGGAGCTCCCAGGCAAGTATCCCGTAAGCTACATCCACCGCATATACATGGCCGGCGCCGTGCTGGAGCAGGCAATCCGTAAACCCTCCGTTGCTGGCTCCAATATCGCAGGCGGTTAAGCCGGCAACATCTACATTAAAAAAGTTTAAAGCCTTTTCAAGCTTATAACCGGACCTGCTGGCATAGCGGCGCGGTTTTTCCTTAAGAGATACTTCACAGTCGGTGCTGACCAGCATGCCTGGCTTGTCCTCAGGCAAATCCCCTATATATATTCTTCCTGACATAATCAGGCCCACCGCTTCCTCATGGGATACGCCAAATTTCTGCTGGACCAGATTATCAAGGCGGATGGTTTCAGCCATAAATATTCATGCCTTTCATAAACGGGAATATTAAAGATGCAAATCAGTATTTATACTAACCGATTTTATATTTGCCGCAAAGGCTTGTCAACATATAACTGCTTTAATTTGTTAAAAAAATATTGTAAATTATAATTAGTCAAGGTATAATCTGGGTAATTACTAATAATTTCTAGCTATTGCTATCTCTAGGATTTTGGCAATATTTAAAATGGAAATGTGATTATAGTGGACTTAAAAACTTTAATGCTAATGCTTTCTGTAGGGTCATTTATATTTGGTATTTTGCTGGTTATTATAAAGTTCAACAAGCACAATATCCAGCAGGTGCCGTATTGGATTGCAGCTAAATTCCTTCAGGGGACTGGTTCGTTTATACTTTATTTTAGGACAACCAGCTTTGATTTTTTTACGGTGCTGGCAAATACATTCCTGTTGTTGGGTTGTGCCTATGAGGCCTGGGCAGTTCGGATTTTGTGTGGTTATCCTGTAAGGCGTAAACTGCATATGACAACTGCCGCATGGATTATTTTTGTGTGCTTCTTAACCCTGTCATTTGAAAAAACATATCGTTTGGGAGTTGTTTTTCTTGTTCAAAGCATATTTTACTTTTTGCCGGGCTTTTATCTGGCGAATAAATTTGATATGAAGCACTCATTAAAGCTGCTTTTGGCGGTTAGTTATTGCGTGGTTGGTTTTGTGTTTTTGGCAAGCTCCTTTTTAAGCCTGGTTTTCCCCGATTTTGCCTTGCAGCTGGCAGGCAGCTTTATCGCTGCCACCATTCCGTGGGCAAGCTTTATTATTTTCCTGTTAAGCGGCTTTGTCCTGCTGATGCTTGCCAAAGAAAGAAGCGATATTCAGTCCTTAAAAAAGAGCGAAATCAGGTTTCAGCGCATTGTGGAAACGGCAAATGAGGGTATTTTGATCTTTGATGAGAGCTTTAACATCATATTTGCCAATAAGAACATGGCAGCCATCCTTGGGTATACTGTTGAAGAAATGCTCGGAAAGCCGTATGTTTCCCTTTTTCCAAAGAGCCAGCTGGATATTTATTTTTACCAGGAATCGTTAAGAAAAAACGGGGAAGATTCAGTCTATGAATGCTGCCTGGCAAAAAAAGACGGAAGCATGCACTGGTTTTTGATTTCGGCAAAAACCATATATGACGATTTGGGAAGGTTTGATGGCTCCTTTGCAGTCTTGACCGACATAAACGAAAGAAAGGAAACTGAACTGCTGCTGACAGAATCCAACCGCCAGCTGATTGAGCTCAGCAACAAGGACAGCCTGACAGGTATCGCAAACCGAAGGTGTTTTGATATCACTCTGGAGCATGAGTATTCAAGGCTTGAAAGGTCAAAATCCAAGCTTTCGGTTATCCTGTTTGATGTTGACTATTTCAAGGAGTATAACGATTACTACGGGCACGTGAAGGGGGACGAATGCCTGCGCCAGATAGGCAATGTGCTGGAACTCTGCATTAACCGGGATGTTGATTTGGCGGCGCGTTACGGAGGTGAAGAGTTCGCTTGCATACTGCCTGATACTGATATAATCGCCGCGGCGGAAATAGCTGAAAAAATCCGGCAGGGTATCCTGGATTTGAAGATTGAGCATGAAAAATCCAACGTGTCCCAGTTTGTTACCGCGAGTTTTGGGGTGATTACTGTCCAATACTCTTCGGTAAAATCCCCTTCTGAAATTATAACCCTGGCTGACAGGTTACTGTATAAAGCCAAAGCTCAGGGCCGCAACAGGGTGGAATGTGGTGAAATGAATTAAAAAAACTCAGTTCGATATTGAAATGATTTTAAAAAAGGTTTATAATGGAATGGCAAAAGAAATTATTGGGATAAATTGAAATGAATATTACATAATATCCCATATGAGAAAATTTCCATGCAGAAAATCTAGGCTATGGAAATTTAAAACGTTAATCTAGGAGGATGTCAATATGAGCGAGAACAAAACACTTGAAAACCTGATGGCTGCATTCGCCGGAGAAGCGCAAGCTAACAGGAAGTACACAGCATATGCGAAGAAAGCAGAGCAGGAAGGAAAACTGAATGCAGCAAAACTGTTCAGGGCTGCAGCTGACGCAGAAACCCTTCATGCGTTAAAGCATTTTGAAGTTGCCGGGAAAATCGGCACCACAGCTGATAACCTCGATGACGCTGTTAATGGAGAGACTTATGAATTCAAGGAAATGTATCCGGAATTTATAAAGGTGGCTGAGGCTGAGGGAAATAAAGCTGCGGTCATGTCCTTTAAATTAGCTATGAAAGCGGAAGAGGTTCACGCAAAACTGTATAAGGAAGCACTGGAAAATATCGACGAGACCGAAGAAGTCTTTTATTATCTGTGCCCTGTCTGCGGGAATATTGAAAAATCCCGTCCCGAAAAGTGCAGCATTTGCGGCGTACCGGGCGAAAAATTCATCAAATACTAAACTTTGATAATAGAGTGGAGCGGAGTATTTTCTCCGCTCTTTTTTATTATAGCTTTAGCGCAAAAAACCGCCGGCTATGCCGGTGAGAATAAAAGACTTATAGTACAAAAAACCTCCTTTTGAATTAGAATATACACAGGTTCGCCAACCGTGTATAAATGGCTCTGTAAAG
>DUMT01000126.1 GCA_012839705.1 Clostridiales bacterium
CAAACGGATATCGGAATAATCAATGTAGCGCAGGCTGCCAACGCGCAAATAACCCCATAGACTTTTGATAGGGATTCTTCTTTTACCGTATTCCTCAAACCTTCCATAAATGCATACAGCAAAACCACGCCCAAAATAACCGCCGTCGACCTTAGCGGCCCTCTTGAGCTTTGGATAAGAAGTTCCAGCAGCTTGTTTGCAACATTTTCCGGCTTCAGTCCGGTAAAGCTGGAAGGTTCAAAACTTGTAATTCCAATCCTGTTAAGCAAGTCGAGGGTTTCCGGAGGGAGGGAATCCCAAAGTTTTCCTGCCCCGCTGGCTTCAAGCTGCTCTTCATACATCTGGTTTAAACCGCCGTTATTGCTATTTCCAGTTATGTAATCCTCCGCACAAACACCCAAAACAGGCAGAAAAAGCAAGATAATTAAGCAAATCAGGATTTTACGGTGTTTACTCACCCTGCCCCGCCCCCTTTAATCAGCTCCACCGCCAATTCGGCTATTTTTTCAAATAAGGGCAGCGCAAGTATCAGCATTGAGACCTTTCCCACAAGTTCCGCCTTTTCAGCCAGGGCGGATTCCCCCGCGTCCCTGCATACATCTGAAGAAAGCTGTGCCAAAAGCCCTATTCCCAATGCCTTGAAAACTATTAGCGCGTATTCAGGGGACAGCGAGGTTGACTCCAGAAGGTTTTGAATCCTGGATATAACCGGTGTAATTTGGCTAATTATCAGCCCTAACACCAGTATTCCGGTAAGCAGGCTTATAGCCAGGGAATATTCAGGATGGAATCGGCGGACAAGCAGCGATAAAAAAGCCGCAAATACTGTTATACCTATGATTCCTACTGTATTCATATCCTACAACCCGAAAACAGATTTTACGGTTCTGAACAGCTCGCTGATTTCTCCCACTATCATTGAAAGCACAACAATCAGCCCGGCAAGGGTTGTCAACATGGCCTGCTCCTCCCTGCCAGACCTGATTAACACCTGATTCAACACAGCCACAATAATACCGACAGCCGCTATTTTAAAAATTAAATCTACATCCATCCCTAAGCCTTCCTTTCGACTATTTTTACAACATCAGTAAAACCGCGCCCATCCCTCCGGCGATACCAAGAGTTATATACAGCCTTCCCTTAGACTGGGCTTCAAGTCTTGCGTTTTTTAGCCTGTCCTGAAAAAGCTGGCGGTATGTCTTACAGTGATTAATCTGACCTTCAATATCGCTGCTTCCGAGGTCCTTTCCAAAACTGAAAATCAGCTCTCTATCCTGGGCAGTAAACCCATTGTCATCACAGGACTTTATCGCCGATTTCCACGCAATTTCAGGTTTTTGCCCTTTTGCCAGCAAATCGGCGGAAACTTTTAAAAATTTGAGTTTCCCAAAATCCGCTTTTATGCACTGGTGCAAAATCTCGTATATGGGCGCTCCCGAATACCTTATCCGGGTTTCAAGGTATGTCATAAACCTTATAAGCTGCTCAAATGAGGTAACCCTCTGGTTGAGTGATGCCGATGCTGCCACACCCGCAAAAGCACCGGCAAGAAAAATTAGTACCATCCCAGCAATTTTCAGCAAGAATATCCCTCGCCTTCATTACCCTGGATATTTTTCCGGGAGAACTTCTTCCCTCCAGGAATATGACCAACTCAAAGGCGCCTGATTTTAATGCAGCCGCCAGCGGAGGCCGGCGCATCAGGGATTCTGCATCCCTGCAATGGGCCGAAGTTATGGCAGAAACCCCGGAATTAAGCCCTTCCAAAACCGCGTTGGTCTCCTCGGCGGAACCAAGCTCATCAAAAATCACCACATCCGGCGCCAGGCACCTTACCGCCTGCTGAATTCCGATAGCTTTTGGGGAGTTGCAAATCACGTCGCAGTATCCAAGGGTTTTATTCCTGGATAACTCCCCTCTTTCATCCACAACGGCTGTCCTCCATTTTCGTCCGCTTCTGCCGGTTGATAGCTGCAAGGCAAGGTCACGGAGCAAACTGCTTTTACCGCTGGAAGGCTCGCCGCAGATAATGGTGCTTTTTATATAAGAATCCTTTGCCAACGCCGATAAAAGTTCAGACGCGCAGCCATCGTGACGCCTTGCAACCCTTAAAACTATCGAAGTTATATTCCGGTATGATATTACCCTTCCGTTTTCAACCACCGCGGCGCCTGCAATCCCTGCACGGCAGCCATTTCTTGCAGTTATAAAACCGCTGCCTAGTTCGTTTTGGTGTGTATGTACCGAATATTCGCAAAGCATCAAAAAGCATTCTTCAATTTCTGGCTTTTTGCAGATAAGGGCGTTGCCGGTATCATAATTAATCTGCCTTCCGTCTTGGGATACCATCCATTCCCCCTGCGGGGTGGACAGGATAACCGGCGCATCTGCGCGAAGCCTTATTTCCTGAACCCGTGATTTTAAGCTGTCCGGCAGCTTGGTTAGCACCTGCTTTATTTCTGCCGGAATATAGGCGGTTGCCTGTTCAAATTCATCCATGCCTGTCCTCACCTCGTTATAGAATATGAGACAAGCTAAAAAAGTAGAACAAAAAAAGAGAACCCTTTTTTCAGGGTTCTCTCA
>DUMT01000127.1 GCA_012839705.1 Clostridiales bacterium
AGGCAAGTGGAAATTTATGGTTGCGGCTTTATGTGTGTTGGTTTTTGTTGTAATGGCAGTAGCCAGCACCGGGGGAGATGATGATAAGCCGAAAAAAGAGGGTGGAAACACAGTAGGCAACACAAGCACCGCAGCAGGAGATGAGGAATTAAAGTTTGGGCTTAATGAAACCGCGGCGTTTAAAGACCTCAAAATTACGGCAAACGAAATTAAAACCAGCCAGGGTTCTGAATTCAATAAGCCCGCTGAAGGCAAAATTTTCGTCGGTGTTAAAATCACAATAGAAAACATCTCAAATGAGGAAAAATCCATAAGCTCCCTGCTATTGTTTGACGCATATGCAGATGATGTAAAATGCGAATATTCGGTATCGGCAAACATGGCATTTAATGAAGGCACCCTCGATGGCTCCCTGTCTCCCGGCAAAAAAATGGTAGGTTATTATGCCGTTGAAGTTTCAAAAGATGCAAAAAAACTTGATTTGGAAATAAAATCTGACTGGCTCAGCTCCTCAAAAGCCAGGTTTGAGCTTGACATCCCGCAATAAGCGAAAAACTGGAATACCCTGTGCATAACCGCACAGGGTATTCCAGTTTTGGGTTTTAATAAAAATTTTAAGAACAGGTATTGACATTAACGTAACGTTAAGGATTATTATCTTTTCGGGGGGGCGGGAATATGGAAAACCCGAAATATACAAGATACACAATAAAGAAAATGGCGGAGATTTCAGGGGTCAGCACCAGGACACTGCGCTACTATGACGAACTGGGGTTGTTAAAGCCTGAGAGCATAAACGAATCAGGTTACCGGCTTTACGGGCAAAAGCAGGTGGATATCCTGCAGCAGATTCTTTTTTACCGCGAGCTTGGGATGAAGCTCGCGGATATAAAGAAGATATTGAGCGACCCCGGGTTCGACATTATTGACGCGCTAAACCACCACCGGGACAGGCTTTTGAAAGAACGCCAGAGGCTTAATAAGCTTATCTCAAATGTGGAAAAAACTCTGCTAAACAAGAAAGGAGCGATTGAAATGTCCGACAAGGAGAAATTCGAGGGTTTCAAACAGAATATGATTGATGAAAACGAGAAAAAGTACGGCAAGGAAATCAGGGAAAAATACGGTGATGAGGCAGTAGAGCAGAGCAACCGGAAAATTAAAAGCATGACGAAGCAGGAATTTGATGAAGCCGAAAAACTGAACGAGAAGTTGATTGAAACCCTGCTTGAGGCTTATAAAACCGGGGATTCCAAAGGCGAGCTTGCCTGGCAGGCTGCGGATTTGCACCGACAGTGGCTGACCCATTACTGGGGCAGCTACAGCAAAGAAGCCCATGCCGGGCTTGCACGGATGTATGTTGACGATTCGAGGTTCACCGAATATTACGACAAATTCCAGCCGGGGCTGACAGTATTCCTGCGGGACGCTATATTGAATTATACGAATCAGGATTAAAAAACACATGGGCGGCATTAATTATGCCGCCCATGTTTGATTTGTTTTAACAAATTATACCCATTGGTGCCTTGAATTGTAGGGTAAATCTTTTATATTGGTGTTGAGGATTTCAAGATACCGGTTGTATGCCCTGTCAACGGCGTCGTCCCAGGACAGGTAGACATG
>DUMT01000020.1 GCA_012839705.1 Clostridiales bacterium
CTCATCCGGGATACGTATCCGCGGTACGAAAAAAATGAATGATGCGGAATGAAAAGCGGCAGGTTATATAATACGGTTTATTTTGACAATGCCGCTACCACCTGGCCTAAACCAGCCCAGGTCAGGGAAGCGGTAAGCCGCGCCCTTACCATATACGGCGCAAATCCCGGCAGAAGCGGATATCAGATGTCATTATCCACTTCCGCCAAGGTTTACAGGTGCCGCGAGCTTGCGGCGGAGTTTTTCAACCTGGCTGACCCGTCAAAAGTTGTGTTTGTCCAGAACTGCACAATGGCGCTCAACATAGTTATAAAGGGTTTGTTAAGATTTGGCGGCCGCGTTGTGGTATCAGACCTTGAGCACAACGCTGTTATGCGGCCATTATATGCTATTTCCCCCAAAAACCCGGTTTTTGATGTGGCGGCAGTATATCCCGGGGACATAAAAAGGACACTGGAATCATTTGAAAAAAGCATCCGACCCGATACCCGGGCCATTGTCTGCCTGCACGCCTCCAACGTTTTTGGTGTGCGCCTGCCTATCCGGGAGATAGGCAAGCTTGCCCGAAAATACGGGCTTGCCTTTGTTGTGGACGCCGCCCAAAGCGCCGGAGTGGCTCCCATTGATATGCAGGCGGACTGCATCGACTACCTCTGTGTGCCTGGGCATAAAGGCTTGTATGGGCCAATGGGTATCGGAATGCTTTTGTGCAATTCGGAAAGGGTTCTTCCCACAATATTCGAGGGAGGGACAGGGAGCTTTTCAACAGACCTTCAGCAGCCTGCGGATTTGCCGGACAGGTATGAAAGCGGCACTGTAAATACACCGGGAATCCTGGGCCTCGCCGCGGGTATTGAATTTATCAAAACCCGGGGAATAAACACAATCGCGCGGGAGGAAATGGAGCTGACAGCATATATTTACAACCAGCTTGCGGAAATGGACAGGGTAAGCCTTTATACCCCGAAACCTGATTTGTCGTGGTCGGTGCCGGTGCTGTCCTTCAATATCAAAGGCAAAAACAGCGAGGAGGTAGCCGAGGCTTTAAGCAAAAAAGGGATTGCGGTAAGGGCAGGGCTTCACTGCGCCCCGGCAGCCCATAGAAAATACGGTACCCTTAATACCGGGACTGTCAGGATTGCCCCGTCTGTTTTCACCACAATAAAAGATGCAAGGTATTTATGCTCGGTTATCAGGGAGATTGAAAAGGATAATTAGATGTGTGTTTTTCTAGAATAAGGGGAATTAAAATTTCTGATAATACATAAATATTCAGGATTGCAATAATCAGGATTTATGATAAAATGATAGTTATTGGAAGGCAAATTTGGGTGTGAACGAAGGGAAGAATTACTAGTGGCTGAATGGTTGTCGGAAGTGTGGGAAGACGTAATTGCGTTTCTTCGTTCCATAGATTGGTTCCGGGATACGCTGGACGTTGCACTCGTCGCTTTAGTGATATATGGAATAATCAGGCTGGTCAGGGATTCCCGCGCTGAACAGCTTTTGAAAGGGATATTGATATTTGCCCTTGCGTTTTTAAGCGCATCGTTGCTCAACCTTAAAACCATGTATTATCTCCTGAAGGCGGTTTTTGACTACAGCCTTCTTGTACTAATAATTATTTTCCAGCCGGAAATCCGAAGGGCATTGGAACAGCTTGCCCATACCAGGTTTAGCAGTTTAAGCCTTTTGGGGATTGGGTATGATGAGGCGGAGCAGGAGTCCAAACGGTGGCAAAAATCTATTTCTGCTGTTTGCTCTGCGGTGGAGCTTTTGCGGGAGCAGAGGATGGGTGCCCTGATTGTTTTTGAAAGGAATACAAAGCTTGGGGAGATAATCGATTCCGGCACTATCATCAATGCCGAGCCTACCCCGGAGCTTATATGCAATATATTCTTTAACAAGGCGCCATTGCATGACGGCGCCATGATAATGCGCAATGGCTATGTTTACGCCGCAGGATGTATCCTTCCCCTTTCCGATAACCAGCAAATTAGCAGGGAACTTGGGACAAGGCACCGCGCCGGAGTTGGCATGAGCGAGAATTCCGACGCGCTGGTTGTTATTGTCTCTGAGGAGACTGGCGTGGTTTCTCTGGCGATAGGCGGGGAAATCAAGCGGAATTTTACTATTGAGGCGCTGCGCGTCGCTTTGGAAAACGGTATGCTGTGGGACAGGTCACACCGGGATAAGGATGGAGAGCACAAGGCGCGGAACTTGTTTCGGAGGTGGAAGTCCAGGTGAAAGGAAAATTTTCGTTTAACAAGCTGCTTCACAACTCAAAGCTGATGGCGGTTGTCTCAATCATCACTGCTTTGGGAATCTGGGCGGCAGTGCATTCCGCCAGCAGCGAAGATGTAATCACCATCACAAAAACCGCCAATTTGAGCCTTGACAATACTTATGCCGGCAATACGGGCTTAAAGATATATTCTGGTGCTTCCCAGCAGGTGGATGTAAGGGTACGGGGAAGCCTGTTTGTCATTTATAAGCTTAACGATTCGAATTTTGATATAAAGGGCGATTACAGCGAGATTAAGGGGGTCGGGGACTGGAATGTAACGCTGAGCGCGTCCAAAATCGGCGAACAGACCGGTTTCACCATTGAAGAAGTAATACCCAATAAAGTAAGGGTATTCTGCGATTATGAGGATAAAAAAACATTTACTATTTCGCCCAATATCAGGGATATCTCTGTTAAGGAAGGTACCGGTTATCAGCTTGGCACTCCTGTGGTGGAGGGCGAAGGGGTTGAAAACGGAACCATAAAAATTCAGGGGCCCCGGTCGGTTTTAAGCAAGATTGCCACCATTTCGGCAGAGATTGACCAGCCTCAGAAAATATCTGAGGTAACAACCTTTAAAGCTAACCTTGTAGCCTATGACGAAAGTGGCAAACAGGTGGATATTAGCCTTTGCACCTTTGAGGGCCTTGCCAGTGCGGAGAACAAGGTTAATGTGATTGTCCCTGTCCAGGTAAAACGCAGGGTTGAATTCACCTACAAGTACAACAATATCCCGCCCGGGTTAATGAATCTCAAGAGCTTCATAAATATCTCGCCATCATATGTTGAGATAATCGGCACCCCCGAGCAGGTGGATACTTTTGCCGGAGATATAGCAAATCTCGGCACCTTTGACTTTAACCATATCAGCCTGGAGGACAGGCAAAAGAAGATTTCCCTTAATATCCCTCAGGGGATAGCGGTTATTGATGGCACAACAGAGGTTACCGTAACCTTCAATATGGAAAACTTCACTTCCAAAACCATTTCGATGAGCCTTAATTCAAACAACACCCTGGTTATCAGAAGGCCGGCGGGGAGAAACTGGGAGCTTGCAACCCAAAAGATCAATGTTAAACTGATAGGCAGCAAAAAATCCATTGATAAGATTAAGGAAAACAACCTTTCCGCGGTAATCGACATGGCGGATGACGCCACAACAGGGGTCAGGGAATTCAGGGCTACAATTAAGGTGTCCGGGTTCGATGACGTATGGGTTTACTACGGCGAATCCGAACCGAGCGGCTATCCGATTTTTATCAATGTCAGGTGAGATAAATTAAAGTTGTAACAATTGACTGTCAAAAGAGGTTAAAAACCGTCTGATGGCGGTTTTTAAGCCCTTTGGCGGTTATAGGAAATAAAAATAAAAAGGGGTTTTGCAAATGCGTTTGTTGTTTCAGGGCGACAGCATAACTGATGCTGGCCGCGACAGGTCTGACATCCACAATTTAGGCAGAGGTTATGCACGTTTTGCCGCGGAGATGTTAAGGGAAGCTTTCCCAGATAAGGAGTGGGAGTTTGTAAACCTTGGAATCAGCGGCAACCGTACAAAAGATTTGCTGGCTCGCTGCCAGACTGATTTTGTGGATATCCAGCCGGATATTTTGTCTATACTTATCGGCATCAATGACACCTGGAGGGCATTTGACAGTAATGACCCCACCACACCGGAGCAGTTTGAGGAGAATTACCGCAAAGTTTTGGAGAATGTCAAAAAACATACTAATGCCAAAATTATTATGCTTGAGCCATTCCTGCTGCATAATTCTCCCGATAAGGACAACTGGCGCGGCGATTTGAACGCCAAAATCGATGTTGTCCGCCGGCTGGCACGGGAATTTGCAGATGTGTATATTCCCCTTGACGGCCTGTTTGCTGCGGCAAGTGTAGAAAAAGAGCCCGCCCACTGGGCACCGGATGGTGTTCATCCGTCAGAAGCGGGCGCAAAGCTTATTGCTGATGCTTATGTAGAGGCAGTAAAGAAGATACTTTAAAAAAATCCGCTTGAGGTTAAATGAACTGCACCCCATTTGTTAGACAGTATGGTATACTGATAACGAATGGGGTGTTTTGTTATGCCAAGAGGAAAACCAAATAATCGCTATACGCCAGAATTCAAAAAATTGGTAGTGGAAACAATGC
>DUMT01000128.1 GCA_012839705.1 Clostridiales bacterium
CCCGGGGCTGATAAACGCCGCTGGAATCGAATCACCGGGGCTTACGGCGGCGCCGGCGATTGCAAAGCATGTTGTGTCGTTACTGGCAAAACAGGGGCTTAAACTGGCTGAAAAGCCTGGCCACAAGCCAAGAAAACCGATAAGGCTGCTGCAGGATATGGCTATTGAGGAGAGGAATAAGCTTATCAGGGAAAACCCGGCTTACGGCAGGATAGTCTGCCGCTGCGAGGGGATAAGCGAAGGCGAAGTTGTGGATGCAATCCGGCGGAATGCAGGCGCAAGGACGGTGGACGGGGTAAAGCGCCGTGTCAGGGCAGGCATGGGCCGCTGCCAGGGTGGGTTCTGCCTGCCGAGTGTAATTGAGATTCTGGCGAGGGAACTTGGAGTCTCCCCGCTTGAGATAACAAAATCCGGCGGGAGTTCTGTCCTTTTGGTGGAGGACATACGGAGGTGTGCTTATGACGACTGATGTATTGGTGATTGGCGGCGGGCCTGCCGGCATGGCTGCAGCGCTTTCCGCCAGGGATAATGGCGCTGATGTGGTTTTGATAGAACGGGATAAACGCCTTGGCGGGATATTGAACCAGTGCATACACCCGGGGTTTGGGCTGGCTGTATTCGGCCAGGAACTGACCGGACCTGAATTTGCGGGCAGGTATATACAACGTATTCGGGAAACGGATATAAAAGTTATGCTTGGAACAATCGCCCTTTCACTTTCAAAGGATGGGACGGCGGTTGCCCAAAGCGAAGAGGGTATTCAGGAAATAAGGGCTAAGGCTGTGGTTCTCGCCACAGGCTGCAGGGAGCGCCCCAGGGGAGCCATCAATATTCCCGGCACCAGGCCTGCGGGGGTATTTTCGGCAGGCACAGCCCAGAAACTTATCAACTGCTGCGGGTACCTGCCGGGCAAGCGGGCGGTGATACTCGGTTCCGGCGATATTGGGCTGATTATGGCACGCCGCCTGACCCTGGAGGGGGCGAAAGTGGAGGCGGTGTGCGAGATACTTCCCTATTCCTCGGGGTTAAAGCGCAATATCGTGCAATGCCTTGATGATTTTGGGATTCCTCTTCTGCTGTCCCATACGGTAACCCGTATTTTCGGGAAAGATAGGCTTTCCGGGGTTGAAATATCCAAAGTGGACGAAAGCAGAAAACCAATTAAGGGCACCGAGCGAAGGATTGACTGCGATTTGCTGCTGCTCTCCGTGGGGCTTAAACCCGAAATCGAGCTTTGCGTTGATGCGGGGATTGAAATCGACCCTGTCACAGGGGGGCCTTATGTGGACGACAGGATGGAAACCAGCGCACCGGGGATTTTCACCTGCGGGAACGGGCTTCATGTCCATGATTTGGCGGATTATGCCGCCGAAGAAGGGGAGCGGGCGGGCAAAAACGCCGCCGAGTATGCTAAAAGCATTACCAAAAACAGCGCGTTGGCGGTTAAATGCTACAAAGTCCGGGCGGGCAGGGGTGTCCGTTCCGTTGTCCCGCAGTATGTTTCCTCTGGCGAGGCTTTGATTTCCATCCGGGTGTCCGAGCCGGTGAATAATGCGGAACTTTTGGTGCTTTCAGGCGGGGATATCATAAAAAGGGTGAAAAAGCTTTCCTTTACGCCCGGAGAAATGGTTAGAATCCCCGTAAAGGGCATAACTTCGGATGTTACGGTTGAACTGAAAAGGAAAGGAGTGGCGGCAGGTGGATAATACTAAGAAAATAACTTGTATTATCTGCCCCAGGGGCTGTATAATCGATGTAAAAGTTGAAAACGGCGAGGTTAAGTCCATTAAGGGCAACCAGTGCCGCCGCGGGGCAGATTACGCTTCTACGGAGGTTTTGCATCCCAAACGGGTAATCACTACCACCGTATATGTGCCGGCTTTTGATTGCATGCTGCCGGTGCGCTCAGACAAGCCGGTGCCTAAAGAAAAGATAAAGGATATTATCCCTGTGATTAAAGGGCTTTCAATCCGCCGCCCGGTCAGGATGGGGGATGTTCTGATACGGGATATCGAAGGGGTCAATATTATTGCTTCATCCGATATGGGAATGGAGCAGTTCCAGCATACAAACTAGAGGAGGAAATATATGTTCCAGCAAATTGAGGGGTTATCTTTGCAAAAATTCCCTGCCATGTGCGCCCACAGGGGGCTGTCGGCACTGTGCCCGGAAAACACAATGCCGGCATTTGCGGCGGCAATTGCTTTGGGTGCGCAGGAAATCGAGTTTGACGTTTGGCTGACAAAGGATGAGCAGCTGGTAATATCCCATGACCCCAGCATTGACCGCATGACCGACGGCAATGGGATGATTTCAGATTTGCGGCTTGAGGAGCTGATGGAAGTCAACGCCGGGCACAGCATGGGATGGCAGGTTCCGCTGTGTACTGTGGAGCAGGTGTTTGCGGCTTTCGGGAAAAAGGCTATCATGAATGTCCATATAAATGATGCGGGGAAAGATGGCATTGTTGTAAAGCTTCTGCGTGAACTGATTATAAAATATGGACTTTATGACTATGTTTATTTTGCCGGCATTAACAGGGAGTTGTACTGGATGCAGCAGATTGCGCCGGAGGTTCCCCGGTGCGCCATTCAATTGCCCCATGTCGAGGTTCCCATTTATGATATGGCTGTAAGTTACGGATGCTCCAGGGTGCAGTTCTGGCGGGACATGTTTGACGATGAGCTTATCAAAAGGCTCAAAAGCCATGGTATCGTATGCAATCTCTTTTATTCCGATGATATTGATGACATGAAGGTGCAGCTTGGCAAGGGGATTGATGTCATATTAACCAACCGCGCGGATTTAGGGATGAAACTACATAGGGCTTTGGAAGGGTTAAAAAATGAATAGCATAAAGGATAAGCGGCTGTTTTTGCTGGATATGGACGGTACATTGTATTTGGGCGACCGCCTGATTGAAGGCGCCAGGGAGTTTTTAAACTGGGTGAATCAAACCGGGAGGAAATACCTGTTTATTACCAATAACTCTTCAAAGGGCGTTATAGATTATGTCCGCAAAATGGAGAGGCTGGGGCTTCCGGCTAAACAGGAGGATTTCGTCACTTCGGTGCAGCTGTGCGCCAGGTTTTTGAAAGAAAATTATTCCGGCAGGAAAATCTATGTGCTGGGGACAAAATCCTTTAAAAGCGAGCTGATGGCAAACGGCATGCTGGTGACTGATAATCTGGACGAAGTGGGCTGCCTCGTTATGGGGTTTGATACCGAGCTTACATTTTCAAAGCTGGAGGACGCCTGCCGGCTGCTCTTAAGGGGCGTGGATTATATTGCCACTAACCCGGACCTTGTCTGCCCCACTGAATTTGGCTCGGTACCGGACTGCGGCTCGGTGGCGCAGATGCTGTATAACGCCACCGGAAGGCGCCCCCGCTTTTTGGGAAAGCCTGAGCCGGATATTTTATATATGGCGCTTGAGAAAAGCGGGTTTGAGCCTTCAGAAGCCCTTGTAATCGGCGACAGGCTGTATACGGACATTGCCAGCGGGGTTCGGGCAGGGATTGACACAGCCCTGGTTTTAAGCGGCGAATCAGCTTTAGAGGATGTGGAAAAGTCGGAATCCATGCCCACCTGGATTTTTAAAAGCATTAAGGAATGCCATCGGGCAATAATTGGCTAAAAAATTTGCGCCGGAGCAGTTTCGCTCCGGCTTTTTAATTTTTCAAACCCCCGCAGTTATTGAAGTTGGGAGTGAAAAAGAATATAATTGTATTAGTTTTAAGGAAAGGGATAAAAAGATGAAGAAACCGGAGCTTTTAGCCCCTGCGGGTAACCTGGAAAAGTTAAAGACAGCAATTGATTTCGGAGCGGACGCGGTATATCTTGGGGGAAAGAAATTTGGCCTTCGGGCGTATGCCGGCAATTTCTCCATGGAGGAGCTGGCGGAAGGCGTGGAATACGCCCATTCACGGGGCAAAAAAGTCTATGTCACTTTAAATATATTCCCCCATAACGAGGATTTGGAAGGGCTTGAGGATTATATCAGGGAGCTTGAAGCCCTCGGGGTGGACGCTCTGCTGGCGTCGGACCCGGGAGTTATTGAAACCATCAAGCAGGTAAGCCCCGAAATGGAAATACACCTTAGCACCCAGGCTAACTGCACCAACTACAAATCCGCCCTTTTCTGGCATCGTATCGGGGTTAAAAGGATTGTAATGGCGAGGGAATTAAGCTTAAAGGATTATGAGACAGTCAGGCAAAAACTGCCCGAATCCTGCGAGATTGAGGCTTTTGTCCACGGTTCCATGTGTGTATCCTATTCGGGAAGGTGCCTGCTGTCAAATTATATGACCGGCAGGGATTCAAACAGGGGGGAATGCACCCAGCCCTGCAGGTATAAATACTATATTGTGGAGGAAAAAAGGCCGGGGCAGTATTACAATATTGAGGAAGATGAGCGCGGCACCTATATAATGAATTCTAAGGATTTGTGCATGATTGAGCATATCCCCGAGCTTGTAAGGGCGGGGATAAGCTCCTTTAAGATTGAGGGCAGGATGAAGAGCATTTTCTATGTGGCATCCGTTGTAAAGGCTTACAGGCTGGCGATAGACAAATATTTTGAGGATACTGAAAACTACAGGTTTGACCCGAAATGGATGGATTACCTGATAAAGCCCAGCCACAGGCCTTATACCACAGGGTTTTATTTTGGCGAGGGCGAAAAGCAGTACTATGAAAGCTCTAAAAACATCCGCAACTATGATATTGTCGGTGTTGTAAAATCCTATGACAGCCTGCGGAATCTCGCCAGGGTAGAGCAGAGGAATAAAGTGTATAACGGGGATATGGTGGAGGTTTTGTCCCCTGTTGGGGAGAACAAGATTGTAAGGCTTGAGGACATGAGGAATCAGGGCTTTGAGCCGATAGACAATGCCCCCAATGCCCAGATGACCTTTTACTTTAAATGCAGCGAGCATTTAAACGAAGGGGACCTTTTGATTAAGCAGATGAGTTAGTTGTTATAATTTGAAGGTGCCGCAATGGTTGTTTAGTTTAAGCCGTTTGTGAAAAATAGCTTATATTGTGCTGTTTGGGATTAATGTAATCTTGTGTTATTTAGAAATTTATGGTAATATTCTAAGTATAGTTTATTTGTTGGGGGATTTAAGATATTGAAAATCTATGAATCTGGCGAAAATTATCTTGAAACCATCCTTTTGCTAAAGAAAAAATCGGGTTATGTCCGGGCGGTTGATGTGGCGAATGAGCTGAACTTCAGCAAGCCCAGCGTCAGTCGTGCCCTTGGCATTTTAAAAAACGCGGGTTATGTGGAAATTGAGCCCAACGGCAACATACTCCTCACCCCTTTGGGAGAGGAAAAGGCCGGTGAAATATATGAAAGGCACAGGCTTATTGCAAGATTCCTGGTGATGACCCTGGGCGTTACCGAGGACATCGCTTCGGCGGACGCCTGCAGGATTGAGCATTTTTTAAGCTCGGAGTCCTTTTCAAAAATCCGCGAGTATGTCGAGAAAAACGGATAGGGTTTTGTGTCGAAGTTTTTTTATTGACAAAAGATTGTTTATGGTGTATAATCCGCCTGTAAAGCTAATTGCTTTACAGCGGCGGTGTGTGCCCAGTAGTTTTGGTGAGGGTGATTAAATGGCGAAAAATATGGAGATTTCTCTGCTGTTTGATTTTTACGGCGATATCCTGACGGAAAAACAGCAGAACATGATCCAATACTATTACAACGAAGATTTATCCCTCGCCGAAATCGCAGAAAATGAGGGAATCACCCGGCAGGGTGTCCGGGATTCCATCAAACGGGCTGAAACACAGCTTATCGAAATGGAAGAACGTTTAGGGCTTGTCCGCAGGTTCTACCAGATTAAGGAGGGCTTGGAGAAGATACAGATTGCAGCAAGAGAAATCAAGGAAGTAAACAGCCGGATAGGATGTTCCAAAGAAATCGATGAAAAGGCTTCGTTTATCATGGATGCCTCCCGACGTTTATGTGAGATTTGACACCTGCACTGATTTCAAAGGAGGATACTAGTGGCTTTTGAAGGTCTTACAGAAAAACTATCGGCTGCTTTTAAGAAGCTGCGATCGAAGGGTAAATTGACTGAATCGGATGTTAAGGAAGCCATGCGGGAAGTGCGGCTCGCGCTTCTTGAGGCTGATGTAAACTACAAGGTTGCTAAGGACTTTACCGCTTCTGTTACCGAGCGTGCGATTGGTTCAAAGGTTTTGGAGAGTTTAACCCCCGCTCAAATGGTTGTAAAGATAGTCAATGAGGAGCTTTGCGCCCTTATGGGCGGACAGGCTGCCCGCCTTGCTTCGGCAAGCCGCCCGCCGTGTATCATAATGATGTGCGGCCTGCAGGGTGCAGGTAAAACCACTCATTGCGCAAAGCTGGCTAAAATGCTTAAATCCCAGGGGCACCGCCCTTTGCTTGCAGCCTGCGACGTTTACAGGCCTGCTGCTATTAAGCAGCTTGAGGTTGTGGGAGAAAAAGCTGGTGTCCCTGTTTTCCAGATGGGCAATATCAATCCTGTGGAGATTGCGAAAAAGGCTGTTGCCCATGCCAGGGATTACGGCAATGATTATGTCATACTCGACACTGCCGGCCGGCTGCATATTGACGAGCAGCTGATGGACGAGCTTAAAAACATCAAGGCTGCTGTCACTCCCCATGAAATCCTGTTTGTTGTTGACTCCATGACCGGCCAGGACGCTGTCAACGCCGCTGCCGCCTTTAACGAGGCTTTGGGTATTGATGGCGTGATTCTTACAAAGCTGGATGGCGATACCCGCGGCGGCGCCGCGCTGTCGGTCCGGGCTGTAACCGGAAAACCCATTAAGTTTGTGGGTGTCGGCGAAAAGCTGGACGACCTGGAGGTATTCCATCCCGAGCGTATGGCGTCAAGGATTCTCGGCATGGGGGACGTCCTCTCGTTAATCGAGAAGGCGGAAAAGCAGTTTGATGAAAAGCAGGCGGAAGAGCTGGCCCGCAAAATGCAGGAGAACAAGTTTGACTTCAACGACATGCTTGAGCAGTTCCGCCAGATAAACAAGATGGGGGATTTGAAGGGTATACTTTCAATGATTCCCGGTATCGGCAGCCAGCTTAAAGATGTCGAGATAGACGAAAGGCAGATTGCCCGCGTTGAGGCAATAATCCTTTCAATGACTCCGGCGGAAAGGGCCAACCCCGATATTATCAATCCATCCCGCAAACGCAGGATTGCCGCCGGCTGCGGAATGAAGGTCGAGGATGTCAACAGGCTGATAAAGCAGCTTGAGCAAATGCGTAAAATGATGAAGCAGATGAAAAATTTCGGGAAAAAAGGTATGCGCGGAATGCCCCGCATGCCGTTTATGCCGCCTTTAGGGCGACGCGGTTTTTAAATTAGTATTCTACCATGGGGTAATACCTTACTGGTTGAAGATAAAGTTATATTTTTGGAGGTACTTTATTAATGGCAGTAAAAATCAGACTTCGCAGAATGGGTGCAAAGAAAAGTCCTTTTTATCGGATTGTTGTAGCCGATTCCCGCTATCCGCGCGATGGGCGTTTTATTGAAGAGATCGGGTATTATGATCCGCTGAAAGAGCCCGCAGAAATCAAAATTGACGCCGAAAAGGTTAAGAAGTGGATAGCAAACGGCGCACAGCCCACTGACACCGTTAAGGCTTTGATTAAAAGAGCTGGAATTGAATAATCTACTATCTCAAGTATATTCCCGGTAACAGGCGGTTTACTTAATTGCAAAAACACGGTCCAACTATGCTAAAAAAGGGGGTTATATGGATGACTGAACTTCTTGAATCAATCGCAAAAGGTCTTGTTGAAAATCCCGATTCAGTTGTTGTAAAGCAGGACGAGCCCACCGAGGACGGTACCATTGTATTCCACCTGCATGTTGCTCCGGAAGATATGGGCCGTGTAATCGGTAAGCAGGGCCGTATAGCCAAGGCTATTCGTACAGTCATGCGTGCCGCCGCTTCTCGCCGGGATACCAAAGTATCCGTTGAAATCGGCTAATTTCTTAATTGGTTGGTTTGCGGATAAAAAAGCTGCCGCTTTTTGCGGCAGCTTTTTTATACCCTGAGTTAAGGATGCAGACAATAAAGCTGTGGATTATCCTTTGGCAGATGATTGACAAAGCATATAAAGTGTATTATGCTGCTTACAATCGGTCTTACATGGTATTATAATATATTAAAAAGTAAAGGCTTGTGATGCAAATGGATAAACCTAGCGCAAAATATGTTGCCGATTCCAGGACACAGCAGGTTCAGATTGTCCTGCCACAGCATGCAAATTCCTGCAGGCGGCTATTCGGCGGGGTGCTTATGCAGTGGATAGACGTCACCGCCGCCGTTACCGCCAGGCGCCATTCCGGCAGGGAGGTAACTACCGCATGTATTGATATGCTGGATTTTGTCTCCCCCGCTTATGTTGGCGATACTGTACTGCTTGAAGGGTGTATAACCCACGTTGGCAACACCTCCATGGAAGTCCGGGTTAACACTTATGTGGAATCCCTGGACGGAAAACGGGAGATGGTAAACCGCGCGTACCTTGTTTTGGTTGCCATTGATGAGCAGGGGAACCCTGCCCAGGTCCCGGGCCTGATTACTGTGAATGACCAGGAGCAGGCAGAGTGGGAAGCAGGGGCTAAAAGAAAAGAATTACGGAATAACCGCAGAAAAAAATACTTGGGCTAAAAACTAGGCTGGAAAAATTGTTTATTCCAGCTTAATTTTTTATGCAAAAATCCGATAAATATATGAGGTGTAAATTCTATATTAGAAAAATATGGGTACAATAGATAAGATAGCCAGATTTTACAAAATATCAAAATTTTTTTATTAAAATTTTGGATTAATATAATAATCGGACGACCTCGGTGTAAAATTAATGTAGGAGATTTTAAAGAAAAAGATACAAGAGATTGCCAAAAAGTGATTTAATAGAGTTGAAAGACCCAAAATCACGAAGGAGGCAACCTCTTGTGAAAA
>DUMT01000129.1 GCA_012839705.1 Clostridiales bacterium
AACTGCGGAATACTGATGATTGAAAGGAAGGAAAATCGTGCTTAAACCTTTTTGGAAAGATTTAAAGAGCGGTACTGATATCAGAGGAGTGGCTGTGGAAGGCGTTGCGGGCCAGCCCGTAAACCTGACGGACGATGTTGTTGATAGTATTGCAGCCGGGTTCGCCGAGTGGCTCATCGGCAAGACCGGAAAAAAGGCAGAGGAGATTACGGTTTCGGTTGGCAGGGACAGCCGTTTGTCCGGCCCCCGTATCAGGGATGCGGTGGTTAACTCCCTTACCGGCAGAGGTATCAATGTTATTGACTGCGGTTTGGCTTCCACCCCTGCCATGTTTATGACTACTAAAGATTTAAACTGCGACGCGGCGGTGCAGATTACCGCAAGCCACCATCCCTTTAACAGGAACGGGCTTAAATTCTTCACCCCCGCCGGCGGGCTTGAAGGCAGCGATATTTCAGATATTTTAAGCTTGGCTCAGGAGATTTCCGAAAACAGCGAAAAAAGGGTAAAAGCTGCTGTGCCGGGCTCATTAAGGCGTGAAGATTATATATCCACGTATGCCCAGAGGCTTCGCAACATGATTTGCGAAGGCGTAAAGGCGGAAGATTATGAGCACCCGCTAAAGGGATTCCATATAGTTGTGGACGCTGGAAACGGCGTCGGCGGGTTTTATGCTGAAAAGGTGCTGGCACCCCTTGGGGCAAATATTGAAGGCAGCCAGTTTTTGGACCCGGACGGGCGGTTCCCGAACCATATCCCGAACCCTGAAAACAAAGAGGCTATGGAATCAATCTGCTCCGCCACAGTAAAGGCCGGAGCCGACCTGGGAATTATATTCGATACCGACGTTGACAGGGCGGGATGTGTGGATTCCACCGGGCGGGAGATAAACCGCAACAGGCTGGTTGCCCTGGCGTCTGTAATCGCCCTTGAAAACAACCCCGGCGGCACTATTGTTACTGACTCGATTACCTCCAGCGGGCTTAAAGTATTCATTGAAAAAGAACTTGGCGGTGTGCATTACCGTTTTAAACGAGGGTATAAAAACGTCATTAACGAGGCTTTAAAGCTGAATGAGCAGGGCATAAACTGCCCTCTTGCCATCGAAACTTCCGGCCATGCCGCTTTCAGGGAGAATTATTTCCTTGATGACGGTGCATACCTGATTACAAAAATCATTATCAAGGCGGCAATACTCCGCAAGGAGGGCAAAACCCTTGAAAGCCTGATTGAAAACCTTGCGGAACCTGCCGAATCGGTGGAACTGAGGTTTAATATCACTGAGGAGGATTTCCGTTCCTGTGGAAACAGGGTTCTTGAAGCCTTGGAGAAGTATTCAAGGGAAAAAAGCTGGAATGTTGCGGATGACAGCAGGGAAGGAGTGCGCGTATCCTTCGGGAAAGGCGAGGGGGACGGTTGGTTCCTGCTGAGACTCAGCGTGCATGACCCTGTTATGCCGCTTAATATCGAAAGCGACGTGGAGGGCGGATGCCGCATTATTGCAGCTAAACTGAAGGAGTTCTTATCCGCCCAGCAGGGGATTGAAATATCTGCCCTGGAAAAACTATTATCCTAAATGAAAGGGATTCTTTGATGGACTGGACCGAAATTCAGGTTGCCGTGCCTGCTGAAAAGGCAGAACTGGCAGCGGATATTGCTAATATGGTGGTCCCTTACGGGATTTATATCGAGGACTATAGCGACCTCGAGCAGGGGGCGCGGGAAATTGCGCATATCGATTTGATTGACGAAGAGCTTCTTGCCCGGGACCGTTCCAAAGCTGTAATCCATCTGTATATCAGCCCGGAGGAAAACCCGGCGGATTCCCTGGCTTTCTTGCGGGAGAGGTTTAATGCGCTGGGGATTGAATTTGAGATAAACACTAATGGAGTCAGCGAGGACGATTGGGCAAACAACTGGAAGCAGTATTTCAAGCCTATCCCGGTTGGAAATAAGCTGATCATATGCCCCACATGGGAGAATCCGCCTGCGCTTGAAGGTCGAAAAGTATTGCATATAGACCCGGGGATGGCTTTCGGCACCGGCGGGCATGATACCACCCGGCTGGTCCTTGAAACCATGGAGGATTATATCAAAGGCGGTGAAACTGTCCTTGACGTGGGCTGCGGCAGCGGGATTTTGTCCATTGCAGCCCTGCTTCTTGGCGCAAAGGAAGTTATCGGCGTGGATATTGACCCCCTGGCGGTGAAAACAGCAGAAGAAAACGGCAGAATCAACGGGTTTACTCCGCCCCAGTATAAAATGCTCCAGGGGAATCTGGTGGATAAGGTTCAGGGGCAGTTTGATTTGATTACAGCCAATATCGTGGCTGACGCCATTATCCAGCTGTCGGGCGTTTTGCGCCCGTTTTTAAAACCGGACGGGGTTTATATAGCATCAGGAATTATCGATACAAGGGAACAGGAGGTTCTGGATTCCCTGGACAAGTCCGGCTTTGAGGTTGTGGAGCGCCGTGAAAGCGGCGGATGGGTCGCCATCGTGTCCAAACTGCGCTAACCGCGCTAATCGCGCGGTTTTGCGCAGTTTGAAATTCCCAGAATAAAGGAGGAGGGCTATGCCGCGCTTTTTTTCTGATGTTATAGAAGGGGATACTGTGGTTATTACTGGTCAGGACGCGGTACATATCAGGCGTTCCCTGAGGTTGCGCGTTGGCGACAACGTTACCCTGTGCGATGGCAAGGGAAATGATTATTTTTGTGAAATCACCGGTTTTGACGGGGAAAATGTCGTAGTCAAAACCCTTTACCGCACTCCCACGGTAAGCGAGCCCTCGGTATTTGTTACCCTCTATCAGGGACTGCCCAAGGGCGACAAAATGGAACTTATAATACAAAAATCCGTTGAGCTGGGCGTTTCAGCTATTGTGCCTGTTGAAACCGCCCGAAGCATTTCCCGGTTAAATGGCTCAGACAAGGTTATAAAAAAGCAGCAGCGCTACCAGAAAATAGCGGATGAGGCGGCAGGGCAATCCGGACGTGGGATATTGCCTAAAGTTGAGTGCCCGCTTACTTTCCAGCAGGCGGTGGACAGGTTAAGGGAAGAAAATGAGCCTGTAATTGTTTTTTATGAAGGCGGGGGTTCCAGATTAAGCGACATACTCGGTAAAGATATCCTGCGGCTGTCAATCTTTATAGGGCCTGAAGGGGGCTTTGAACCTGAGGAAGTGGAGCAGTTGTGTTCAATAGGCGCAAACAAGGCTACTTTGGGGCCGCGGGTTTTAAGATGTGAAACCGCTCCCATTGCCGCTTTGTCCGTGATTATGGCACTGACTGGCAACATGGAATAAGTTTATTTTCGGGAAGAGGGAATAAAAATGCGCGTTTACGATATTACCCGGGAACTTTTGTCTGCTCAGGTTTTTCCGGGGGACCCCCATCCAGAGGTTAAGGAACTTTGCCGCATTGAGTATGGGGATGTGTGCAACACATCAGCGCTTAGCATGTGCGCCCATAACGGCACCCATTTGGATGCGCCGCTGCATTTTATTCCGGATGGCACCGACACGGCGTCGATTAGCCTGGATTGCTGCGTTGGTAGGTGCAGCGTGGTTGAATTTAACGGGATATTGCTTGGGGCTGACGCAGAGGAGGTTATAAGAGGGGTGCAGCCAAGGCTGCTGTTTAAAGGGGATGTGCAAATCAGCCCCAGCGCTGCATTTGTGCTGTCAACCTCCGGGATAAAGCTCGTGGGTGTGGAAGCCCAGTCTGTAACAATGGATTCCATTGGCGAGGTGCATCGCCAGCTGCTTGGCAACGGGGTGGTGCTTCTGGAAGGGCTTGATTTGAGCAGGGTCCCTCCCGGAGATTATTTCCTGTTTGCCCCTCCTTTGAAAATTGCGGGCTGTGACGGCTCGCCTGTAAGGGCAATACTTTGTGAACTCTGAATTTTTTAAAAAATTATGAATTGACTTGACAGCTTTGAAATAATGTGTTATTATTACAAAGCTGTCAGTTAAATATCGCGGAGTGGAGCAGCCCGGTAGCTCGTCGGGCTCATAACCCGAAG
>DUMT01000130.1 GCA_012839705.1 Clostridiales bacterium
CATGCCTTTTTCTCCCAACAGTCCTTGCCCTTCGGGAAGGAAAGGGTGCAGCTTTTGATTTAAGCGGGTTAAAGCCTAGATTTTTAGGAAATATTTTAACCGCCGCTCAGAATCATACAATAGGGGCAAAAAGCGCTTTGGGCAGCCCGGCACTCTTTAGCGGCAGCCTTGTGGTTATAGGATTTTTATGCCTTTTCCGCTCCAGACTGTTTTCGGCAAAGGAGAAAGTTTTTGCGGGAGCCATTGCTGGGTTTTCTTTGTCAACTTTATTCGTGCAAACATTTTATTATATGTTTTCATTACTAAAGCCTGTATGGAGTTATGTTTACAGGTTTTCATATGCAAACAGTTTTTCATTTTGTTTTTTAGCCGCGTGGTATTTTAGCAGGTATGACGGCAGCGATGGAGAAAGGAAGAAGCTTCTGCAAAACGCAGCGATGTTTGGGTTCTTCCTTCTTGTAATGGATTTTGTGCGCCATACCTGGGATCTCAAGTATGTATATTGCACCGTGTTCCTAATGCTTGCGATTGCAGTATGCATTTATTACCGCCACAGTTTTAAGAGATTTGGAAATGTGATAATGACGGCCGGACTGTGCGCAGCCGTTTTTTTGGAAATTGTCCTTAATACTAATATATTGATGAACAATTATCATTCATCTATTGTTTCTAAAAGGTATTATGAGTATTCTAAAGCAATGAGCAACTTAGCTAAAGACATTGCTGCTAAAGATAATTCGTATTACCGCATCGGCCAGACAATATACAGGGATAATGCAAATAATAAGATTTCACCATACCTTAACGATGGTATGGCATATTCACTTAAAACAAATGCCAGTTATTCATCATGTAATGACAACATTCAGGTTGAACTACTTAATCAGTTAGGGTATAGATCCTGGTCGAATACGTTGAATGTGGTAAATACATCAATAATACCTGCAGATTCGTTGCTTGGGGTTAAATACGTAGCTTCTAATTATGCAATAAACGGGTTGATCCCACTTACTGAAACAATATATGATAATAAAAAAATTTACGAGAACCCCTATTGCTTGCCAATGATTTATACGGTTGATAGTGATTCGAATAATGAGCTAACTATTGATGGTAATCCTTTTATATATATAAATGGTGTGTATAAAGCTATTTTCGGCGAGAATACGGAAGATATATTTGAGCCGGTAGAGTTTGTAAGTGCGGAAGGCAATAATGAGATTTCATATATTTTAGATGTTAAGGGCAACCATATAGTCTACGGTAACCTTCCAATGCCTGATACTAAAAATACAAAAATATATGTTGATGGAGATTACTGGATGGACTATGCAAAGTGGCTTGCGAGCAGCGTCTTTTATGTTCCGGTGTCTGAAGGCGCTGACAAGGTTGAAGTAAAACTTGTTTCTGAAAATAAGCTGTCGCCCACAGACGTACAGTTTTATTCGGTAAACACCTCTGTTCTGGAGCAAATCCATAAAAATGTCATCGATTCGAACAAGGCAAAGGATTTGGTGCTTGAAAACGGCTATGTGTCCTGCACAGTATCCTCCGAAGTGCCGACAAATCTGCAGACATCGATAATGGCGACGAACGGATGGCGCGCCTATGTCAACGGGAAACCGGTAAAAATCCAAAAAACCGCCGACAGCCTTATAAGGATACCGCTTGAAAGCGGGACAAGCACTGTCGTATTGAAATTTACAGTTCCAGGATTATATGCCGGAATTATTATTTCAATAGCTTCTTTCGCCATTGTATTGATTTTGCAATTACTGGTTATAAAAGCACACAGGAAGGGGAACAAAGGGAAATGATGTCAGTGGTTTTACCTTCGTACAATGAAGAAGGTATGATTGAGAAAACGGCAAAAGTGCTAACGGAGATTCTTGATAGTGAAAAAATAGACCATGAGTTGATATTTGTAAACGATGGGTCATCCGATAATACCCAGTTTGAGATAGAGAAGGTTGCGGACAAGTATCCTAACGTGCGTTACGTCATGTTTTCGAGAAATTTCGGGAAAGAAGCGGCGATTTTTGCCGGCCTTGCCATATCAAAGGGCGAATGCGTGGCTGTAATGGATTGTGACCTTCAGCATCCGCCTGCTACTTTGGTGGAAATGTACAGGCTTTGGGAACAGGGCTATGAGGTTATCGAAGGCGTGAAAAAAACACGCGGCAAAGAATCGGTTATGTATAAAGTCTGCGCAAAAACCTTTTATGGCATCATGTCAAAAGCGACAAAAATCGACATGTCCAGGGCATCGGATTTTAAATTGCTGGACCGGAAAGCGGTAAATTCCCTGCTTGCGATTCCGGAATACCACGTGTTTTTCAGGGCAATGTCATCCTGGATTGGGTATAAGACCACCTCGGTGGAATTTGAAGTCCAGGAAAGGGAAGTAGGGGAGAGCAAATGGTCTTTCAAATCCCTGGTTAAATATGCCATCAATAATATTGCGGAATATTCTTCAGCTCCCCTGCACATTGTAACCTGGACAGGGCTAATAGTGTTCATTATTGCTGTGATTCTGGGGATTCAAACGCTGATACAGTTTTTCCTTGGTAAAGCCGCCGAGGGTTTTACAACGGTGATATTGCTGCAGCTTTTCACCGCCAGTATCCTGATGATTGGAATCGGTATAGTAGGCTTTTATTTGTCTAAGGTATATGACGAGGTAAAGAGAAGGCCAAGGTATATTATTTCCAAAATGAAGTAACAAAAAAACCGGGGTGGAAAGATTATCTTTCCACCCCGGTTTTTTTATGGATTAGCAGGGGTCATCGTTGCAGCAGCAAAGAATTAATATAATTATCAGTACGATCCATAAACAGGAGTCGTTATCTCCAAACAATCCGCGTCTGCCCATACTCTAACCTCCCTTAAAACTTCTCTCACCAACATAATATGTTTAGCCTGGAAAAAGGTTAAAAATGTTTTTTAGGGGGGGGTAAATGTGTGATATGGGCTGCCTTACTCAAGTTTGATTTTTTTCAACTCATACTCTCCGGTTACCGGATCCTTGCCGGTATAATCAGCATAGACGATGCAGTTTTCGGAATGAAGGATTGCGGCGCCGCGCTTTATTCCTTTAATTTGTGCGGTTTCCCTGTTCAGATTTAATTGCTTAAGGATTTGCTTCAGCCTGATAACCTCATCTTCGCTTGTTAAAGCCGGCGGCAGGTATCCCGCAGGGTTTGTGGCAATCCTGTCACAGGCAAGTTTATCCCTCAAAACGGATTTGTCGATATTTTCCCACCTGCTGAAATAATCGAACACCAGAGCGGTATACCCATCCAGGGATATGCCGCTGATATCTTTTTCCCCGCAGTATTTCCCGAATTCGCAAAACAGCTTAAACGGCGTTGTTTCAGCCTGGGAAAGGATATATTCAAGGGTTCTGGGAAACCTCCCACTGTTGTAAAGGCGGTTTAAAGCATCTTCGGCGTAGCGCAGCAACTGCAGCTCGTCCCGCGAAATCCAGGGGGTTTCCACAACCTCATAAGGGGGCCTCTCAGAAAACCTGCATGGGTACTTTTCCCGGTTTTGCCGCATTGGCGAGCCGTGAAGGAGCTTTAAGAAACCCAGTTGCAGCATATGGGGCTTAAGGCTGTAGGCAGTATTAAAACTTTCCGCAAAGCTGTCAAGCCCCTCAAAGGGAAGCCCCGCAATCAAATCTATGTGTATGTGTATATTTTGGGGCTTTAATAGCCTTCTGATATTTTCTTTCAGCCTGTCCGTATCAGTTTGGCGGTTGATAGCCTTAAGGGTTTTGGGATTAAAGCTTTGAAGCCCTATTTCAAGCTGGAACAAGCCTTTAGGTGCCGAATTAAACAGGCTTAAAAGGCTTTCATCCAGAATATCCCCGGCTATTTCAAAATGAAAGCATACCCCTTCAGGGATTTGGGTTCCGCGATTTGTAATTATAAACTCAATAAGCTCTGCCGCCCTCTTTTTGTTGGCGTTAAAGGTACGGTCCACCAGTTTTACAGTCCTGGCACCGCTTTTACTAAGCAGTACCAGCTCTTTTTTCGCCCTTTCAATATCAAAATACCGAACGCTGCCTGCCCTTCCTGAAAGGCAGAAGGCGCAGGAATAAGGGCAGCCCCGGCTGGTTTCGAGATAGGCAAGCCTGTTGTCAAGGGTTTCAAAATACTCCCTGCAGTAAGGGGAAGGGGGCTGCTGATTGTCCACGAAGGGGGAAGACTCAACAATCTCTCCGCCGCTTCTGAAATTCAGCCCGGGTATGCCGGAAAGGGGCTCTTCCCTGTAAAGGGAGTTTAAAAGCCTTGCAAAAGGCTTTTCTCCTTCGCCGGAGATAATGCAGTCTATAAAGGGGTGTTCTTCCAGCAACCGGCCGGCATTGTAGCTGACTTCCGGCCCGCCTAGAACCAGTATGGTATCAGGGGAATTTTCCTTCACAAGCTTTGAAAGCTTAAGAACAGCGGTTATATTCCATATGTAGCAGCAAAAGCCCAGGACGTTTGGCTTTTTATCGGCTATTTTCGCAAATATTTTGCCGGTATCATCCTTAATCGTGCCTTCCAAAACCGATGCATTAATCCCTTCGCCGCACCACTGTTTAATCCCCGCCAGCAGGTACCAGGGTGCCAGGGATGAATGGATATATTTGGAGTTAAGCGCACATATAATTACATTAAATGTTTTATCCATTTAGAGGATGTCCTTTCCTTAAAAACGGTGATTTTATTATACCATAAACTATATTTTCTGGTATTGTGTTGACGTTTGTTTTAAAATACTCTAAAATACCATAGACGGCAAATTATTATTGTTTGGGGCGATTTTATGCTGGCTTATTTATGTTTGCTTTTTCCTCCGTTTGCAGCTGTTGCGATACGGAGCAGATATGGGAAATTGAATTCAAATTCCGGCTTTTTGAGGAAGGTTATCGAATACTGCGTTTGGGCGCTTGTTATAAATTCTTTAGCTTTGATTGTTTTAAACCAGTTTTATGATATCGGAGCAAAATCTGAAAATAACCATATGTTTATTCTGGTGTATCTGCTTGTTGAATTTGCGGTTGCATTTATTCTGGCGGTTGCAAGCTGCGGATTCAGCGTAAAAGTTTCTTCAAGGGAATACCAGATTGAAAAGCCAGCGGATAAACCCGGGGCATTCCATCTTTTTTGCAAAGTTATAATATCAATCCTGATATTTTTGGCTATCTTCATTTTTCTGTCCACCAACTGGATTCTGGAGAATTTCGGGCTGGTAACAGCAGAAAAGCTGTTTTTCCAGTTGAAAGTCCCATTTAAAGGCACTGACACCGATTTTATTTTCAGTTTTATTTTAACCAGTTTGTTTCCTTCCGTTGTCCTTTTTATTGCCGTGCTGATTTTGATAAACCGCAACTGGAGACGGGAGCTGTTATTTGATTTAACTGTGTTTGGCAGGAAATTAAAAGCAGCCTTCGCACCATACAGTTTTTTCAAAAGGTTCACTGCCGCAATATCTTCGGTGTGCTTTGTAGCCAGCACGGCATATTTTTCCTTCAATCTTGATTTAGGCAGTTTTATAAGGTACTCCCTGGAGAATTCCTCGTTTATCCAGGACAACTATGTGGACCCCAAAACAGCCGGGCTGGAATTCCCGGAAAACAAAAGGAACCTGATTTACATACTGATGGAATCAATGGAAAACACCTATAAATCTGCTGATGAGGGAGGGGCATGGGAAGAAAACTATATCCCCGAGCTGACAGAACTGTCAAAAGCAAATCTTTCGTTTTCCAGCAAGGATAAGCTTGGCGCCATGCAGCTTCCCGGCACCGGCTGGACCATAGCTGCCATGGTTGCCCAGACTTCCGGCCTGCCCCTTAAAACCCCATTTCAGAACCTGTATAATAAATACTCGAAATTTTTAGGTGGGGTGACCACTTTCGGTGATATCCTGAAGGAACAGGGATACAACCAGGTGCTTTTAGTGGGCTCGGACTCGGATTTCGGGGGAAGGAAGGACTATTTTACACAGCACGGGGAATATAAGATTCTGGATTATTTTACCGCCAAAAAGGACGGCATTATTGCCGAAAACTATAAGGTTTGGTGGGGGTTTGAGGATAAATACCTGTATGAATACGCCAAAAAGACCTTAACTGAGATATCGCAACAAGGCCAGCCCTTCAATTTCACCATGCTTACGGTTGACACCCACCACATCGGCGGGTATGTCTGCAAACTATGTGAAAAGGAATATGACTATTCCTATGGCAATGTCCTGTCCTGCGCCAGCAGGCAGGTAGCCGAGTTCGTGGAATGGATTCAGCAGCAGGATTTCTATGAGAACACAACCATCGTTATCGCCGGAGACCATCTCAGCATGGAAACCAAGTTTTTTGAGGATATGGATAAAGACTATATCCGCACAACCCTGAATATTTTCATCAATCCGGCGGCAAGCGCAGTAAATCCCAACAACCGGGAATTTTCTACCCTTGATATGTTCCCCACAATTCTTGCAAGCATGGGGGTAAAAATCCCGGGCAACAGGCTGGGGCTTGGTGCAAACCTCTTTTCCGATGAGCCAACCCTGATAGAAAAGTACGGGTTTGAAAAGGTAGAGGCTGAACTGAGCAAGGTGTCAAAGTATTACTATAAAAATTTTCTATAATGGCATAACGCTAACGCCTGCAAAATAGCGGGCGTTTAGCGTTTTTTTGCCGCATTTTATCGGGGAATCAGAGTTTTGTTGGATTTAGACAATATAACAGATTGCCATTTTGATTTATTGTATTGAAATACATGTATGCCAATGTTATAATATCTCACGTATTTTGTATTTTTTATACACATCATTAAAAGTCTGTTTACAATTTTACCTTTAAAGTCTAATAAAATAAAAAGGTATTATGCTGACTTTGAGTTTAACAGGAGGGAAAGCTAGGCCATGATTGAAGTACAAAACCTAACGAAACGGTATGGTGGACACGTGGCGGTTAACAATATCAGCTTCAAGGTCGAGGAAGGGGAAATCCTCGGTTTCCTTGGGCCAAACGGCGCGGGAAAAACTACCACAATGAATATCCTTACCGGTTATATTTCTGCCAGCAGCGGTGTTGCCAAAATCAAAGATATTGATGTGCTGGAGCAGCCCAACCTGGCAAAAATGAATATTGGTTATTTGCCGGAACAGCCGCCCCTATACCTTGACATGACTGTCAGGGAATATCTTGATTTTATGTATGACCTAAAAAAATGCAAGCTGCCGCGGCGTGAACATATCGCGGAAATATGCAAGCAGGTAAAAATCGAAAATGTCTACGGAAGGCTTATAAAGAACCTGTCAAAAGGTTATAAACAGCGCGTCGGCTTTGCCCAGGCACTTATCGGCAATCCGCCTGTGCTGATACTGGACGAGCCTACCGTGGGCCTTGACCCGAAACAGATTATTGAAATACGCTCCCTGATTAAAAGCCTTGGCAGGCAGCACACCGTCATCCTTTCTTCCCATATCCTTCAGGAGATCGAGGCTGTTTGCGACCGCATTATTATAATAAACAAAGGCGTAATTGTCGCGGACGACAAAACCTCGGTGCTTGCAACCAAATATTCAAGCGACCGGCGCCTGCTTGTCCGCGTGGCAGGAAACCATGACGAAATCTTTAACCTTCTTAAACGGGTGCCCAACGTTGTTAATGTAACCTCCTTCGGCGAAAAGGAGCCGGGGATTTTCGAGTACGCTTTGGAGCCAGCGGAAGGCTGCGATATCCGGCGGGACGTTTCAACCCGCATTGCCGCCCGGAACTGGGCTATTATGGGCATGAAATCCATGGAAATGACCCTTGAAGACGTCTTTATCGCCCTTACCCGCGAACAATATGTACCTGCCGGTAATAAGAAAGGAGGAAGATAAAAATGGGTGCAGTCTTTAAACGTGAATTCAGGGCCTTCTTTACCTCTCCTGTAGGTTATGTGGTACTGGCTGCTTTGGGATTTTTTGCAGGCTTGTTCTTCTACGCCGCTAATATATTAGGCTTGAGCTCTGATTTATCCCCCGTTTTCAGCAGCATGTTCACATTTATTCTGATGATACTGCCGCTTGTAACCATGCGCCTTCTCAGCGATGAGAAAAGGCAAAAGACAGACCAGGCTTTGCTCACCTCTCCTGTAAGCCTTACCGGCATAGTTTTGGGCAAATACTTTGCCGCCCTTCTGGTTTATTCCCTGTTTTTGCTTGAAATGATTGTATTCGCTATGATTATAGCTTTCCAGGTTACCCCTGATTGGACGATATTTTTGGGCAACTGCATAGGCATTTTGCTTATCGGCGGCTTTATAATTTCCATTGGTATCCTCATCTCAAGCCTGACAGAAAGCCAGCTGATTGCCGCTATCGGCACCCTTGCGATTTCATTCGTGCTGTTGCTGATGGACGGTATTGCATATCAGTTCTCGAATTATAAGATATTGACGACCATTGTCAATTTCCTCTCGATTTCTTCGCGGTACAGCAACTTCACCAGCGGGATAATCGCATACGATGACATCATATATTTTGTGAGCATGCAGGCTTTGATACTGTTCCTTACCGTCCGCGTGCTTGACCGGAAGAGATGGGGCTAAACCTTTAAAGTTAGGAAAGGAGCATGGCAATGAAGGATATTAACAATCCACAGGAAGAACTCCGCAACGAAAACCTTAATGAAGCCACACAGGCTGATGAAAATATGACTGTTGAAGAAAACATCCAGCCCCAGGCGGAATCAGATGCAGAAAATATTGCGGAATCCGCAGCCGGTGAAACAGAGGGTAAAGATGAGGCTGCAGAAGAATCCGAGCAGGAAGAGGCAAGTGCCGAATCCGAAAAAACAGAAGAAACAAAAGATAAAAAACAGAAGAAGAATAAAATCAAGAGGGATCTGCGCAGGCTCCGTTACGGCGGCATGGCAACCGCTGTCACGGCTGCTGCGGTAGCGGTAGTTGTTTTGATTAATGTTATTGCCAGCATATTGAATGACCGTTTCCCCCTGAACCTTGACCTGACCTCCGACAAGCTGTTTACCCTTTCGGACGAGTCCAAGGAACTGGCAAAAAACACAAAAAAGGAAACCGAAATTGTAATCTTTTCTAAGGAATCTCAAATCCAGAACCCCAACACCGGTACAGATATAGATAAAATTGTTAAGCAGTTTTATGAGTTTACAAAACAGTTTGAAAGCCTTTCTGGGGGGAAAATAAAGACCACTTATGTTGACCTGGCGGGCAATCCAGCACAGGCTTCAATATATAACAAATATGAACCTAAACAGGAGGATATACTGTTTATCTGCGGCAACCGCTGGCATAAATCAAACTTTAAAGATCTGTATGCGCTTGATGAGACGGCGTATTATTACTACGGCATGACCGAGATAACATCCTCCAAGGTTGAGAATGTATTGTCTTCGAATATTGCAATGGTGACAAGCGATGTAACCCCGCTGGTAACCATTCTGACAGGCCACAGCGAAGACGGTGAGCTGATTGAAGATATTGAAAACCTTATCAAAAACAACAACTATGAAACCGTAAACCTGGATATTACAGGTTCAGCCAAATTTGATGAAAAGTCGGTTCTTGCCATTATTGCAGCCCCAACCAAAGACTACAGCGATGACGAGATTGAAAAAATCCGTACATGGCTTAAGAATGAAGGCAGCTACAACCGCCATCTTGCGGTGTTCCTGGATTATAATTCCGACCTGCCGAACCTCTTCGAGTTCCTTAATGTAGAATACGGGCTGGAGGTTACCGACAACCTGATTGTTGAAACCGACGCCAACAGAACCTACAGGTACAATCCCTACAACATTTATGGTGATATTGGGAGCAGCGATTTTACTTCTGCTATAGCTGACAGCAGGGCTATAATGCCTGTTGTTCGGCAGATACTGACCAATAAGGAAAACAATACCGACAATTCCCTTTACAACGTGGATTTGATTACATTCCCAGAATCCAGCAGGCTTGTAAACCTGGCGGATGTCCGCAAGCAGCAGGAAAATAACTCAAATCAGGATATTAAGGAAATTGAAGCTGATGAGTACCCGCTGATTGGCGCGGCTTATGCCACAAAATGGGGATATACAAACAATAACGAAAAATACACCTCCAATGTATTTGTCAGCGGTTCTTCTGCTGCTTTCACCTCAAGCGCCTTGAGCTTTACTACTACTGAAAACGAAGCGCTCCTGCTGTCGGTATTCAACGGTTTTACAGGAAATGAAAGCCCCATTACCATTTCAAGCAAATCCCTTAGGAAGGATACCCTTGAATTTACTACCGCCCAGCAGAGTATCTTCTTTATGATTTTTGTCGTGGCAATTCCCGTTATCCTTCTGGCTACCTGCCTGGCGGTATTTATCCGGAGGCGCCGTCTATGAAAAATCGGATACGCAACCTTATTATTGCATCTGTGGCTGTGGTCATCCTGGTGGGAGCTTTGCTGGCTGTGCTGTTCCTGCTTCCCGAAAAGGATGACGACACATCCTCTGATACGAGCGAAAGCGAAACTGTTGAGCTTGTTAAGAAAAATACCGATTCCAAAGGGGACTATATCGACAATCCCATTAAGAAAGTAGTAATAAAGAACGAAACCGAATATGAAATTAGCCTTAACAAGGATAAGCAGCTATGCGTCAAGGGGTTTGAGGATTTGCCCATAAATGACAGCCAGCTGGATTTGCTTTCCTCAAACTTATCCAGCCTGACTGCTGAGCGCAAGCTTACGGAAGACTCCTCCAATGCCGCCGATTTTGGGCTGGATAAGCCCAGGGCGACAGCCGAGGTCACCTATCACGATGATTCAGTGCTGAAGTTTGAACTGGGCAACGACGCCCCTGGCGATGCGGGAGTATACCTTCGCATTGAGGAAAATGGCCCGATTTACCTTGTCAGTTCATCCTTTGGGGAATACCTGCTGGAAAAACCCGAAGCCTATATCGGCACAACCCTTATTACCGCTCCGGCAGTCAAGGAGGATGAAAACAGCGATTCCTCAAATTCCGGTTCCAACGACACCCCGGTGATGAGAAGCATCAAGCTTACAGGGAGTGTCCGTAATAACAGCCCCTTTGTAATATCCGTAAATGAGAACATGAACAACAAAGACTGGTTTTCAGCATACACCTATCTTGTAACATCCCCGATAAAGAAAGGCGTCAGGGAAAAATTTTCTGAAACCGCCCAGTCGCTGACATCACTGTACGCCATTGAGGCGGTAAAAGCCCATCCGACGGCTGACGACCTGAAAAAATATGGGCTTGACAAACCCTATTCGGTGGCGGAGCTTACCCTGGCGGTCCAGTCAATCAAATCAGGCGATAATGATGAAACCATCACAACTTATTACAATTCCACAAAGCATACCGTAAAGCTCGGCAACAAGGACAAGGACGGCAATTACTATGCCTTGGTGAATGACATCAAAGCCGTTTACCTTGTATCATCGGGTTCCGTGCCATGGGCTGAGCTGAAATACAATGACGTGGCTTCCGAACTCCTGTTTTTGCGGGATATCACGACCATGAAGGCTGTTGAGCTTGAAATAGGCGGAAATAAAACCAGGTTTGACCTAACCCATTATCCTGACGAAGATGACCGGGATAAGAATATGAAGGTCGAAATTGGCGGAAAACAATATTCCACCGATATATTCCGCGATTTTTATCAGGTTCTGATGTCCCTGAAACGGTTCGGGGATTCCGACAAATCCCCGGGCGGGAATCCGGAAGTGGTAATCAGGCTTATTCCCGAAAAGGAATCCGATACTATTACTGCTAAATTCTATAAGAAAACGGCAAGCACTTACCACTGCGAAATGTCCGATGGGGATAAATTCGCCGTCAAGGCAAGCGATATTGACAAACTTAAAATTGCCCTGAATTATTACCTGCAGGGCAAGGAAATTCCAGAGGTATTTTAATCCGGTCCCGGCTGCGGTTTTGCAGCCGGGATTTTCGCCGCCCAAAACCGCTAATCGGGGTTGCGGATATGGAAGGCGGCGGGTTATAATAATCTTAATGTGTAAATATAACAAATATAATAAGGTTTTTTAAAGGGATGGACAATAATGAAGGTTTTGATGATACCGTCCTGGTATCCTACTGAAAACGCCCCGCTGCTCGGCACTTTTTATAAAGAACAGGCTGAGGCGCTGGCTCAAAAAGGTGTAGATGTAGCTGTTGCACATGTATGTGTGGGCAGGGAATTTAAGAATACGGGGATGAAGAGTAGAGTAGTAAACGGGGTGCCAACTTATATATATACCCGCCCAAACCTCACCCCGAAATGGGAATACGGCAGGATGTTGCAGCGTACTTTAATGCTGGAGAGTTTGTATCGCAGACTGGAAAAGGAGTGGGGAAGGCCTGATGTGGTGAATCTCCGCTCATCCCTCCACGGATATGAAGCAATTTCCCTATGCCGCCGGCATGGCCTGCCCCTGTTTTTTATGGAACATTCATCCTATGTGATTACCGAACCAAAGGGCAGCCCCGCCCTCAAAAGGCTTGAAGCGGTGATGAGGCAGGCTAAGGTCAACGCCTGCGTCAGCAGCGCACTTAAGGAGGTAATGAAGCCCTTTGGGGAAACCCGGATAATACCCGACCCTGTGGACGGCGATTTCTTTGATATAAAAGATGTTCCCCATGAAGGGTTTGTTTTCAGGGCTATGGGGCAGCTAAGGCCCATAAAAGGGTTTGATACCTTAATCCGCGCATTTGCTCAGGTTATAAAACGCACTGACAGGCAGGTTGCGCTTGAAATAGCGGGAGCCGGCGTTTTAAAGAGTGAACTGGAATCCCTTATTAGGGAGCTGGGGATTGAACAGCATTGTCGCCTTGTGGGGGCTGTCCCAAGGGAGAGGGTACCGGAGTTTATGAACGGCTGCGACTGCTTTGTATGCTCCTCCAGGGTGGAAACCCTGTCCTGTGTTTTGAATGAGGCGGCCGCCTGCGGCAAGCCCCTGATTAGCACCCGTTGCGGCGGGCCTCTGGATATTGTAACGGAGGAGAAAGGGCTCCTTGTACCTGTTGACGATGTTGAGGCAATGGCTAATGCTATGCTTGAAATGCTCGACAGGGCGAAGGAATATGATGGAAACAGGATTCGCAAACTTACATTGGAGCGTTTTGGCAGGGATAAGGTGTGCGATTTGCTGATTAAGGCGTGTGAAGACGCGGCAAAGTGAATAAATTGTTGAAAGGCGGAATTAAAATGGCAAACCTGAAATCTAACACCCTGAATGTGAATGAAAAAGACGGGGTTGTGTATTTGACTTTTCCTGCATTTGAAAAGCTGCCCTTTATCCGCCACGGGTTTTCCACCCGCCTGGGCGGCGTCAGCAAGGGAATATTTGAAAGCATGAATCTGAGCTTTACAAGGGGTGACGACCCTGAGGACGTGAAGGAAAATTTCAGGCTTTTCTGCTCGGCTATCGGTGTAGAGCCGGAAAATGTGGTTATTTCTGCCCAGGAACACAATACGGTAATTTACAATGCGGCAGAGGATGACCGGGGGCGTGGCGTCACAAGGGAGCGCGGGTATGCGAATATCGACGGGCTAATCACCGACAGGGCAGGGGTGGTCCTCTGCACCCAGTATGCCGATTGCGTGCCGCTGTTTTTTGCCGACCCTGTGCGGCGGGTGGTGGCGACGTCCCATGCGGGATGGAAAGGGACTGCTTCTCGGATAGGGGCTGTAACTGTTGACAAAATGTGCAATGACTACGGCTGCCGGCGGGAGGATATTCTGGTTGGAATCGGCCCTTCCATCGGAAAATGCTGTTTTGAGGTGGACACCCCTGTATACGAAATCTTCGCAAAAATGGAGGAGGCTGACCCAGGCTGCTTTGCGGTAAAGGGAAATGGCAAATACCATGTGGACCTTTGGGAAATCAACCGAAGGGTTTTGATAAAATCCGGTATCCTGCCTGAAAATATTACCGTTACGGACCTTTGTACCCGATGCCATCCGGACATTTTCTGGTCCCACAGGGCGGCGGGCAACAAGCGGGGCAGCCTTGCGGCGTTTATAAGCCTGGTTGACTAACTTTCGCGAATTTATGATAAAATATTGCCCTGGGATGGCTTGCCTTACTTTATTTTGATGAAAGGATGTGTCAGGCTGTGCCTTATTCCTTTGTGGATATGACCCTGTACTTTTTCATATACAGTTTTTGCGGATGGCTGATGGAAACAATACTTTGTTCCATCGATGAAAAGCGTTTTGTTAACAGGGGGTTTTTGAACGGCCCTATATGCCCGATTTACGGCTGCGGGCTGCTCCTAATATTCATTTTCCTGCTGCCGGTAAGGGACAATATAGACAATGTTTTTGTTGCGGCTGTGATAATTTACATGTCCAGCCTGTCGATGGCAACTCTTGTGGAGTATTTGGTATCCTGGATAATGGAAAAGCTGTTTAAAGCCCGGTGGTGGGATTACTCCCGTTACAAACTCAATATCAACGGGCGGGTTACACTGGAGATATCATTAATCTGGGGCGCTTTAAGCACGGCAGTCATTTACCTGGTTCATCCCCGGTTTGAAAACCTGGTTAAAAAGCTTTACTCTCTTGGGGATAATGTGCCATACATAATTGCGGTTGTGCTGCTTTCCCTGATGGCTGTGGATTTGATTATCTCTACCCTTGTTGCCTTGAAGATTGGTGAAAAGATCGAGCAGCTTGAAAAGCTTGCCGTACTGATACGCGGATATGTTGAAAGCCTTTCTCTGCCCACCAGGGAGGATATCCTTAAAAAAATCGAAAGCCTGTACGAGCTGGTTTCGAAAAAGCATGAAAAAAATGTCAGCGGAGAAAAAGAATCCCCCGACCCCGAATTACACAAGCTGGCCTTTGAGGCTTTAAAAAGCCGCATTGCCAGTTTGGTTCAGGATTTAAAGGAAAAGCGGGAATCCATAATGGCTGGCACCCGATTTTTGCAGCGAAGGATGCTCAAAGCCTTCCCGTACATGAAATCCAAAGGCACTTCCCTTGACGACTGGAAAAAACACCTGAAGAGCGAAAAAGGAGAAAATGCAGAAAAAAGTAAAACTGATTAAACAGGAATCAAATTAATTTCGACATTATACTTATTGTAAATCAATAATCCTTTTAATTTCCTGCCGAATAGAAATTTAAGAACACTGGCTTTCGTGAATTTTCTCCGGCATATCCGGCTATAATATTGCCTAACAATTGCCGGAGGGGTTTAATTTGAAACTGAACGGAAGCTGTGTTATCAGGCGGATAGGCAGGAATACAATAGGTTTTTACATTCGCTACGGGCAGGTCGTGAAGATAATAAGGCTCAACCCGACCGCGGAATTTGTTTTCAGGCTGCTTGAAAAAGGGTGTTCCAGGCAGGAGATTGTCCTCCAGCTGGTAAAGGCATATAATATCGACACCGCCAGGGCGGAGGAAGATATAGACGTTTTTATTGAGGCTTTGAAAAAGCATAATATGCTCGCAAATTAACAGGAGATTCCAAATACTGTTTTACGTATTGTAAATTCGGATATATTGTTAACGAATAGTATTCCATTGGAAAGTTTTCTGCTGTGCTATCAGCATTATTAAGATGAAGAAAAAAGAGCAGCCGCAGCTGGCTGCTCTTAATACTTATAACTATTTCTAACTATTTCAAAAACGCTGCGCCGATTATTCCCGCGTTGTTGCCGAGTTTTGCGACACACAGCTTAGTCTGGTGAGAGCTGAATTTGCTGTAGCGCTCCCGTTTGATATGTTCCTCAAGAGGTTTAAGCAGGGTATCCCCTTCCTGGCAGATGCCGCCGCCGATACACAAAATCTCCGGCTGGAATATGTTGACCACATTGGTAAGCCCGCATGCCACATACTCGATATATTTGTCCACAACCTGCTTCGCGGCAGAATCGCCCCTTCTCATGCCGTCAAAAGCTGTCCGCCCGTCAACGTTGTCAAGGCTGCCGGCAATCTCCCACATGGCGCTTTCCGGGTGTTTTTCCATAGCCTCTTTGGTTTGCCAGATAAGCCCTGTGGCTGAGGCGTAGGATTCCCAGCACCCTTTCCGCCCGCAGGTGCAGGGATGCCCGCCCACAACAATGACGGTATGCCCAAGCTCGGCGCCGGCAAAGTTGAAACCGCCGTAAATCTTGCCGTCAATGATAATCCCGCCGCCGACACCGGTGCCAAGGGTGATGCATACACAGCTCTGGGCCCCTTTCGCGGCGCCGGCAAGGGCTTCGCCCAGGGCTGCGGCGTTAGCGTCGTTCTCGATATAAACTTCCTTGTTTAACAGGGCACTCAGTTTTTCCCGCATGGGTACGTTTTCAAACCCGAGGTTGTTGGCGTATTCGATAACGCCGGTATCCGGGTTGCAGGTTCCCGGGCTGCCGACACCTACCATTGAGATGTCGTCCATCGAAATGCCTGCTGCCTCAGCAGCTTCCAAAGCTGCCTCCGCCATGTCCCTGATTATCTCATCAGCGGGGCGGGGGATGCGGGTTTTGCGCTTTGCTTTGGCAATAATGTTGTAGTTGTCGTCAACCACGCCAGCAACAATATTAGTACCGCCAAGGTCTATACCAATCCTGTACATATATATTACCCTTTCTTTCTGGATTTTTTGGGCTAATAATACTAATCAATATAAGTGTAAAGCAACTCTGCGGGACTCTCCGGATTCCCTTTCAGGCTGACGTTTATCCCGGCTGGTATAAAGGCGCTGCCGCCTTTTTGAAGGGTTAGTTTTTCACCATTATCGGTTTCAATCTCGCAGATTCCTTCAAGGCAAAGCAGGGAGCAGAAGCTGTCCTGCCTTCCCGCTGCCATCCTGCCGGTTACTGTAAGAACGCTTGTTGTAAAGAACTCGCAGCTTGAAAGGTTTCGCACATGCCCGCCCGGAATTTCCCTTGTTTCGCCAATATTTCCATAAGGTATTGTGGGCGGGGCGGTTACAGTCACGTCCACCGCCTTGCCGATATGAAGCTCCCGGGGTTTGCCGTCTGCCCCAAGCCTGCCGTAGTCGGAGACCCGGTAGGTTGTGTTGGAGTTTTGCTGCACTTCGGCTATCAGTATCCCTGCACCTATGGCGTGAAGGGTTCCGGCTTCGATGAAAAACACATCGCCTTTTTTGACAGGTACGAAATTGCAAACTTCGGTGATGGTATTGTCCTCAATCCTGCGGCGGAATTCTTCCCTTGAAATGGTTTTATTAAAACCGTATATAAGCTGTGCGCCGGGTTGGCTGTCCACCACATACCACATTTCGGTTTTGCCAAATCCGCCCTCCACCCTCATGGCGTAATCGTTGTCCGGATGAACCTGGATGGACAAACGGTCCTTTGCGTCAATCAGCTTTATGAGGATCGGGAAATAGGGAAATCTGGATGCTTTTTTACCAATGGCGGAGTTTCCCCAAATTGACAGTGCTTCCTCCAGTGTTTTGCCTGCCAACTCACCGTTTTGGACTATGGACGGGCCGTCCCTGTGGCAGGATAATACCCATGCCTCTGCGGTAATACCGTTGGATTCGTACCCGAATTCATCCTTAAGGCGTGTGCCGCCCCAAAGGTAATCCTTTATGGCAGGTTTAAGCAAAAGTGGATATGTCATATATAGTCCCTCTCAAAAAGATTAATTGCCAAAATTATGCTACGTTTATTTTAACCGCCTTGATACCGTTCGTCAACAAAAAGTGGGTTAATTAATAAAATCGTTTATTAACAACCTTAAAATACTGTAAGCTGAATTGCCGACACCCATGTGTTACAAAATCTGGGCAGGTTTTTTGTTGCTCATATTGGTGGAATATGCTATAATCATACGAACGGGGAAAGAGGTGATTTGCCTGGTTATTTTGGGAGTTGACCCTGGCTATGCCGTTGTGGGCTGGGGCTGTGTGCGCTATGAAAAAGGGCGCTATTTTTTGATGGATTACGGTACTGTTACTACCCCCGCTGATATGGATTTTCCCGAACGGCTGTATAAGCTACATATAGATTTGATAGATAAGCTGAACACTTTAAAGCCCGATGTACTTGCGGTGGAAAAGCTGTATTTTAAAAACAACCAGAAAACCGCCATAGATGTTGCCCAGGCAAGGGGGGTTATTGTCCTCACTGCCCGGCAGCTTGGCATACCTGTGTATGAATATACTCCCCTGCAGGTTAAATCTGCGGTTACGGGGTTTGGAAAGGCGGAAAAGCAGCAGGTTATGGAGATGACCAGGCGGTTGCTGGGGCTTAAAGAAGTCCCGCGCCCGGATGACGCGGCGGACGCCCTGGCGATAGCCATCTGTCATGCAAACACCTGCGGCACGCCTTTGAAGGAAAGGCTTTCAAGGATGAAATCCGTTTATTAAGCATAGAAAGGGACAGTCTTATGATATACAGTTTAAGGGGAAAGCTGATTCATTCCGAGCCGAACCTTGCCGTTATCGAATGCGGCGGGGTAGGGTATAGCTGCCGGGTTACCATGACCACGGCGCGACAGCTTCCGAAACTGGGGGAAGAAGCCATGCTTTATACCTGCATGAGCGTGCGGGAGGACGCAATCGAGCTTTTTGGGTTTGCGGACAAGGCGGAACTTTCGTGTTTTCAGCAGCTAACCTCGGTAAACGGGGTTGGGCCGAAAGCCGCGATTTCAATCCTTTCCGAGCTGACTCCCGAACGGGTGGCCCTTGCGGCGGCGTCCGGGGATTTCAAAGCCCTTACCAGGGCGCCCGGGGTTGGGCCAAAGCTTGCCCAGAGGATTGTGCTTGAACTGAAGGACAAGTTCGGTAAATTAATGACGTCCGATACCGGATTTGGAATTGGCGGCGCCAGCGGCCCGGGGGTTGTGTCGGCAGCCGGGAATGCCGCCGAGGCTGTAAATGCCCTGACGGTGCTTGGGTTTTCGGCTTCCGAAGCTTCTGCGGTGGTTTCTAAGCTTGACAGCTCGCTGCCGGTGGAAACCCTTGTCCGGGATGCTCTGAAAATGCTGGCAAAAAAGGTTTAGATTCAAAATGACTTCATTTAGAGGGAGGATTAAAATTTATGGATTACAATTCGGATATTGATATGGATTTGGAAAACAGAATGGTCACCACATCCTCCCTGCCGGAAGATGAGGGGGATAATCCGCTTAGGCCGCGTACCCTTTCAGAATATATTGGGCAGACAAAGGTAAAGGAAAACCTTTCGGTATTTATCAATGCCGCGAAACTAAGGCGGGAACCCCTCGACCATGTGCTGTTATACGGCCCACCGGGCCTTGGAAAAACTACCCTCTCGGCAATTATCGCCAACGAGATGGGGGTTAATTTCCGGGTAACCTCCGGACCGGCGATTGAAAGGCCGGGGGATTTGGCGGCGATGCTGACCAACCTGGAAGAAGGGGATGTACTGTTCATTGACGAGATACACCGGATGCCCCGTATAGTTGAGGAAATCCTGTATCCCGCCATGGAGGATTTCGCCATTGACATAATGAACGGCAAGGGGCAGGGGGCTACCTCCATACATCTGCCGCTGCCGAAATTCACGCTGATAGGCGCCACAACCCGCGCCGGGCAGATTTCCGCGCCGCTGCGGGACCGTTTCGGGGTGGTGTTAAGGCTGGAGCTTTATTCCCCCGAGGAGTTAAGCCTCATAGTGTCAAGGAGTGCCAGGATTTTGGGGATTCCCTGCGACCCTGATGGGGCTTATGAGATTGCCGCCCGTTCAAGGGGCACTCCCCGTATAGCCAACCGGCTGCTAAAGCGGGTACGGGATTTTGCCCAGGTTATGAGCGAGGGGAAGATTACCCTGGATGTCGCCAGGAAAGCCCTTGAAAAGCTGGAGATTGACGAGCTGGGGCTTGACAATATCGACCGCCGTATGCTCACCGCAATCATTAACCATTACGGCGGCGGGCCGGTGGGGCTGGATACGGTTGCCGCCCTGGTTGGCGAGGAATCGGTGACGATTGAGGATGTGTACGAGCCTTACCTTATGCAGATAGGTTTCCTGGGGCGCACGCCCAAGGGTCGTATTGTGCTGCCAAATGCCTATCAGCATTTGGGGATAGAATATAATGGCCAACTGATGCTGTGAATTGTTAATTAATTGGCGAAACCAATTCATATATATAAAATGGTTTTATCTATTACTTAAAATGAGAGGTGCCATTATGGGAAGATTGTTTGGAACTGATGGAGCCCGCGGCGTTGCCAATACTGAACTGACACCGGAACTGGCAATGGCTATCGGACGGGCAGCGGCTATGGTGTTGATAGACAGCGAAAAGCCGCATCCCAAAGTTATAATCGGCAAGGATACCCGCAAATCCTGCGATATGCTGGAATCCGCCCTGGCGGCGGGCCTTTGCTCGGTGGGGGCTGATGTTGCCCTTTTGGGAGTTGTCCCGACACCCGCGGTTGCATACCTGGTCAGCAAATACGGCGCGGACGCCGGAGTTATGATTTCGGCTTCGCATAATCCCTGTGAATATAACGGGATTAAAATATTCAACGGCGAAGGCTACAAACTCTCGGATGAGCTTGAAAATGAGATTGAGTCCATTGTGCTGGACGGAGCACAAACTCCCCCGGCGCCGGTGGGTGGCGGAATCGGAAGAATAAGCCACTGCACCACTGCGGTGGAGGATTATGTCAGGTATCTTGCGTCCACTACAAATGTAAGCCTTGCAGGGATGAAAATAGGCATTGACTGCGCCAACGGTGCGGCAAGCGCTACTGCCCGCAAGCTGTTTACAACCCTCGGTGCGGAGTGCGTGATTATAAACGACCAGCCGGATGGTATCAACATAAACGAAGAATGCGGTTCCACACATATCGAAAAGCTGGCGGATTTGGTAAAGCGGAAGAAGCTTTCCGGCGGCGTGGCATTTGACGGCGATGCGGACAGGTGCCTGGCTGTGGACGAGAATGGCAATCTGATTGATGGCGACAAGATTATCGCTGCCCTTGCCCTTCATTTGAAAAACAAGGGCCAGCTTGACAAAAACGCCGCGGTAGTGACGGTAATGTCCAATCTGGGGCTTTTCCGGTTCTTTGAAAAGAACGGAATCACCACTGTCACCACAAAGGTGGGCGACAGGTATGTGCTTGAGGAAATGCTTAATAACGGTTATGTGATAGGCGGCGAGCAATCCGGGCATATTATACTAAAGAAATTTGCCACAACCGGCGACGGCCAGTTAACCGCAGTACAGCTTTTGTCCCTCTGCCGCGAACTGGGCTGCAAGCTGTCAGCAGTGGGCGACATGATGGAGCGCTACCCGCAGGTTATAATAAATGTAAAAGCGGACGCCGCCCAGAAGGAAAAATACCAGTCTGACGCCGAGCTTGCGGCTGCCATTGAGAATGCGGGGAACAGCCTTGGCAAAGACGGAAGGATTCTGGTGCGGGTATCCGGCACCGAGCCTGTCATCCGAGTAATGGTGGAAGGCAGGGATTTTGACAATATAAACAAGCTGGCGGTGTCGGTGGCAGAGCAAATCCGCAGCGCAATAAGCGTTGGAGCAAACTAAAAAGGAAAGAAGAATGCAACCAAATGAGAGCGGCAACCGCCTGGAAGGATTATGAACTGATTGACGCTTCAGACGGCGAGCGGCTGGAGCGCTGGGGCGATATCATACTTATCCGTCCCGACCCTCAGATAATCTGGAAAACTAAAAAGAATGAAAGTTTATGGAAAAAGGCACATGCCCGCTACCATCGCTCAAACTCCGGAGGGGGAAGATGGGAGCGGCTGCGCCCTTTTCCTGATGTATGGCAAATTTCATACGGTGAGCTGAGATTCAACCTCAAGCCCATGGGGTTCAAGCATACCGGTTTGTTCCCTGAACAGGCGGTAAACTGGGATTTTATGTCCGATATAATAAAGAAGGCGAACCGCCCTGTCAAAGTTTTGAACCTATTCGGGTACACCGGCGCGGCTACCCTCGCATGCGCAAAGGCAGGCGCCCACGTCACCCATGTGGACGCCTCAAAAGGGATGGTTTCATGGGGGCGGGAAAACGCCGTGCTGTCCGGGCTTGAAGATAAGCCGGTGCGCTGGCTTGTGGATGACTGCATGAAATTTGTCCTTCGGGAACAGCGCCGCGGCAATACCTATGACGCCATTGTTATGGACCCCCCGTCCTATGGCAGAGGCCCCGGCGGGGAGGTCTGGAAGCTGGAGGACCAGATATATGACCTGATTATGCAGTGCTCGGTGCTGCTGTCGGAGGACCCTCTGTTTTTTATCGTAAATTCATACACCGAAGGGCTGTCCCCTTCGGTTATGGGTTATATGCTGAGTTTTCTACTTGTCCCGCGGTTCGGAGGGCAAACACAGTATGATGAAATCGGCCTTCCGGTAACCCAGAGCGGGCTGGTGCTCCCCTGCGGTTCCACAGCCATTTGGAGCAGGCTGGATTAAAATTTAAGTGAAAAGATGTGTAGCGTTGATGGCTATTATATCTGCTGAAAAGGTAAAGTTTTATTACGAAAATTATGAAAATAGCGACAACCAGGGAAATACCCCTCAAAAGCCCGTACTGGACAGTATTGACCTTGAAATAAAAAAAGGCGAGTTTGTGGCTGTTTTAGGGCATAACGGCTCGGGAAAATCCACCCTTGCAAAGCATTTTAACGCAATGCTGCTTCCTTCCGGGGGCAGGGTGCTGGTGGGCGGCAGGAATACCGCCGATGAAAATGAAATATATGAAATACGGCGGATGGTGGGCATGGTTTTGCAAAACCCAGACAACCAGATTGTTTCCACCATTGTGGAGGAAGATGTTGCCTTCGGGCCCGAAAACCTCGGGGTTGAACCAGGTGAAATCAGAAGGCGGGTTGATGAGGCGCTTAAAACCGTAGGTATGTACGATTACCGCCTGCATGCCCCACATAAGCTGTCCGGCGGGCAGAAGCAACGGGTCGCCATAGCGGGGATTCTCGCCATGCGGCCCGAATGCATCGTGCTGGACGAGCCTACCGCCATGCTGGACCCAAAGGGCAGAAAAGAAGTTCTGGACACCATCTCGAGGCTCAACCGGGAGCAGGGCATTACAATAGTGCTGATAACCCACTACATGGATGAAGCGGCTGCCGCCGACCGGGTAGTGGTGATGGAAAGCGGCAGGATTTTGCTGGATGGCACCCCCAGGGAGGTTTTCTCCCATGTGGACAAGCTCCGCCAGGTGGGGCTTGATGTACCCCAGCCCACCGAACTTTGTTATGAGCTGCGAAAACACGGCATCCCGCTTCCCGAAGGCGTTTTGACCGCCGAGGAGTGCGTTGCTGCGCTATCAATGCTGTTGGAGGAAACCTATGCCGATAATTGAAACACAGGGGCTGTCCTATACCTATTCTCCGGGAACACCATATAAAAAGGACGCAATCAAGGGTATTTCCATCAAAATTGAAAAGGGCGATTTTGTGGGGATTATCGGCCACACCGGGTCGGGAAAATCCACTCTGGTTCAGCATTTAAACGGGCTTTTGCGCCCCACGTCGGGGAAAGTGCTGCTAAATGGCAGGGATATATGGGAAAACCCAAAAAAAATCCGAGAAGTGCGGTTTAAGGTAGGGTTGGTTTTCCAGTACCCCGAACATCAGCTCTTTGAGGAAACGGCATATAAGGATATCGCCTTTGGCCCTTCCAACATGGGGCTTGACGGGGATGAAATAGATAAAAGGGTCAGGACTGCCGCAAGGTTCGTAGGGCTTAAAGACGAGCTGTTGGAGAAATCCCCCTTTGAGCTGTCCGGCGGCGAAAAGCGCAGGGTTGCCATAGCCGGGGTTATGGCAATGCAGCCCGAGGTACTTATTCTGGACGAGCCTACCGCCGGGCTGGACCCGAAGGGCAGGGATATGATACTGGGGCAGATAGCCGAATACCAGAAAGAAAACGGCGCAACAGTTATCCTTGTTTCCCACAGCATGGAGGACATAGCCAGAACCACCAAAAAGGTTCTGGTGATGAACAAGGGCAGTGTCGCCATGTTTGACGAAACCCAGATAGTATTCTCAAGGGCGGAGGAACTGCAGTCCATCGGTTTGTCTGTCCCCGCTGTCACCAGGATATTTATGCAGCTGCGAGGTATGGGGTACAATGTGGGGGACAACGCCTATACGGTAAAACAGGCTGTGGAGCGCCTGCTGCCGTTGCTTAAACGGGAGGTGGGAAATAATGATTGACATCACGTTAGGGCAGTATTTCCCCGGGAATTCCTTCCTCCACCGGATGGACCCAAGGGTTAAAATGGTCCTGATATTTTTATATATTTTCTCAGTCTTTATCCCACAAAACTGGGTGGGGCTGGGGCTTGCTGTCGCTTTTCTTGTATTTGTTATTATCCTGTCCCGGCTGCCTGTAAAGCTTATATTCAAGAGCATAAAACCCATAATCCCGCTGGTTCTGATTACCTCGGCTCTTAATATATTCTATATTTCCGATGGGACCACCCTGTTTAAATGGGGGTTTATACAAATCACAACCAAAGGGATTACCACCGCTTCCTTCATCGCCATAAGGATTATCTGCCTGATTGCGGGCAGTTCCCTTTTAACCTATACAACTTCCCCCACCACCCTGACAGATGCCCTGGAAAGGCTGTTAAGCCCTCTTAAGGTGGTTAAGCTCAATGTCCATGAGCTGGCGATGATGATGACCATCGCCCTGCGGTTTATCCCTACCCTGATTGAGGAAACCGACAAAATCATGTCCGCCCAGAAGGCAAGGGGAGCTGACCTCGAAAGCGGCGGGCTGATGCAGAGAATCCGCGCACTGATTCCGATTATCGTGCCGCTTTTTGTGTCGTCCTTCCGCCGGGCTTTTGATTTGGCGACAGCCATGGAATGCAGGTGCTACCGTGGCGGCGAAAGGCGCACCAGGATGAAACAGATGAAAATGCGGGTTCCGGATTATATTTCAATTGTGGTGGTTTTGGCTTTCGCCGCTGGTTTGCTTGGGCTGAACTTTATTTTTAAATCGGTATTGTAAATTCAGTTAAATTAATTTATTTAAGGAGGCGTGGTGCAGAATGCAGCGCCTGCTTTTGACAATGAGGTTTGACGGCACCCGCTATCACGGGTGGCAGGTTCAGAAAAACGCAGTAACCGTGCAGCAGACGTTGCAGGATGCTATCGAAAAGGTGACAGGGGTGCGCTCTGGAGTCACAGGGTGCAGCCGCACCGACGCGGGTGTTCACGCAAATATGTTTTGCTGCACTTTTGATACCGAATCCAGGTTGCGGGGAAACTCCATGATTTCGGCGCTCAACGCCAACCTGCCAGATGATATTGCCGTATACGGCTGCAGCGAGGTTCCCGCAAGTTTTCATCCCCGGTACTCTGCTGTGGGAAAGAGATACAGGTACTATATATGGAATTCCCCCGCCAGAAACCCCTTTTGGGAAAAATACTCCCTTCACCTGCGCTGGCATCTTGATGTGGATTTGATGAACGAAGCTGCTGCCGGCTTCCTCGGAAGGCATGACTTTTCCTCCTTTTGCGCCGCAGGCAGCAGCGTGAAGGACACTGTAAGGGCCATAAACAGGTGCAGCGTGGAGCGGGACGGCGAGCTTGTGGTATTTACCGCAGAGGGGGACGGCTTTTTATACAATATGGTGCGCATAATGGTGGGCACCCTTTTGGAAATCGCGGCAGGAAAGAGGGAAAAGGACTGCATACCCTCAGTAATCGCCGCCAAAAACAGGGAATGCGCCGGTGCCACAGCCCCAGCAAAAGGATTGTTTTTGGACAAGGTGTTTTACTGATTGAATATATATTTTTTCCATGATAAAATTTTAAAAAAGGATTGCCTGCCCGTTTGCGGGTGAATAATATAGGACAAGAAGGTGAAAGCTCGTGGCTACAAAATATGACAGCGGCTCAAAACGCCGCAGGCATTTGGATAATGGCGAAAATGACAGCCATTCTGATGCAGCCGAGCTTTCTGTTGTGCCAGGACGGCACAGGCGGCGCAGACGAACTATACTCCGAGTATTATTCAGGCTTGTAATTACAGCAGTGGTGGTCTCCGCAGGTTTATTTGTGTATGTCAATTGGGACAGGCTTGAACCGGAGTACTTGCTGGTATGGATTAATGAGAAGCTGGCAGGCGGGGAAAGTGGTGACGGGTTTCCCTTTGAGATAACTGGAAGTTCTGTTATCAACATGCAATCCACCAGGGACGGATTGGCGCTTTTAACAAACAATTCCCTTGTGCTGCTCAACAGCAAGGGCGGGGAGGTTTTCAGAAGGTCCCACGGTTTTTCAAAACCGATAATGCGCTCAAACGGCAAGTATATCCTGATTGCCGATTCCGGCGGAAACAGGATAAGGCTGGAAACACGGGTATCCACGGTTAGGGAGCTTAACTTAGAGAACAGAATAACCAGTGTAGATGTCGGCAGCAGCGGCAGTTTTGCCGTGGCTACCGATTCAGCCAGGGGATATACCTCTGAGGTGGCGGTATACAAGCTTAGAGGGGAAGAGCCGATATTCCGCTGGTATGACAGCAGTTTGATAATCCTGGATGTAGCCATAAGCCCCAATGAAGATTCTCTCGCTGTTGTAGGGGTTACCGCGGAAGGCGGTGCGATGAAATCTTTTCTGAAGATTTTTGAATTTAACAAAAAAGACCCTGTCGCACAATACAGCCAGGACGGTTTGATGTTATTCAAGGTGGGCTTTTTCCCGGGTGGCACCATCGCGGCAGTTGGGGATAGCGCTGTCTGGGTGTTTAACAAAAGTGGAACAATACAACAAAAGCACAGCTTCAATGACAGGAAGATTGCAGGATATGTGATAGGCGACAGCGCTGTATCGGTGGCTTTAAGCAATTATGGTGGCAGCGACGGCGGTACGGTTATGACTGTCAACTCCTCCGGGGACAAGGCTTATGAAGCTGATTTTGAAGGGACATTCAGAAGCATGGATTCCTATGGCTCGCAGGTTGTCATGCTGACCTCGGAGCATATGTACCGCATTGATATAAAGGGCGAATCCCATTTGGGGGAAGCCGTCAAAGATGGCCGGATAATCAGCACCATGGGCAGGAAGCTGATGGTCCTGGGGCTAACATCAATAGCTGAGTCCGAATTACCATAGGTATTGCTCCCATTATTAGACCAAAAATAGGGAAAAAAGCGGTTATACTGCTGAATAGTACGGTTGTGTTAAAACCGGAAATGTGTTATACTGGCATATAATAAGCTTTGATTTTAAAGGTAAATTAGCAGCATGCCGCATTAATAAATAAAGAGATTTTTATATGAAAGGACTGGGGATTTATGGCATATATCCTGGATGGTCTGGTTATAATAATTTTCCTGTTGGCTATTTTCCTTGGTTACCGGCGGGGTTTTTTCAAATCTGTGATACAGGTAATTGGCTGCATCGTTGCCGCAGTTATCGCATCCGGGCTTAGCACCCCGATAGCTGCCGGTTTGTATGACCAGATCTTTTCCGGTTCAATACAAAAACAAATTGAGGAAAAAATAACCCAGGCAGGCTCCGAATCGGTGGAAGCCGCCCTGGGTGGAGTGCTTGAGGACCTTCCGGATTCGGTTACCAATGTGCTGTCGATTTTCGATTTGGGTACAGCAAGCCAGCTAAAAAACAGGATACAGGGCTCCCTTAGCGGTACTGCCAGCCAGATTTCAAAGGCTATTGAGTCAACCGTAATACGCCCCGCGGCGATATCCCTTCTCAGGATTCTTATATTCTTCATACTGTTTATAGTGTTGATGATTGTGGCGGGCGTTGTCGCCTCGGTGGTGGGCAAGGTGTTCAAACTTCCAGTGCTCCGCCAGGCGGACGGGCTGCTTGGTGCGATTTTTGGCGCGGTGCGGGGAGTTGTGCTGGTGTTCGCTGTTGTAACTGTCATCAGCCTAATAGCTTCGACTTCCAAATCCGACGGAAAAATCACCCGTGCAACAGTAAAGGACACTGTTGTTGTTGAAGCAATTGAGAAGATTAATCCCATAACCGATAAATTCTACTCAATGTTTGACGCAAAATCTGTGTAGCCAGCCGTCTTGCATCAGATTTGCAGAGGGGACGGAGATATCATATATGCATTTTTTCAATATCGAGCTAAAAATGAATGTGCCAAACGCGCTGTCGCTGTTCAGGATAGCCCTGTTGCCTCTTTTTGTTTATCTTTACCTTAACAGCGGCAAAAACACTGCCTATTTGTATCTGGCGTTTGGCGTATTTATACTTTCAGGCATTACCGATTCCCTTGATGGAATTATTGCAAGGAAATTTAACCAGATTACCGATCTGGGAAAGATTTTGGACCCTCTGGCCGATAAGCTGACCCAGGTAACCGTGGTTGTGTGCCTTGCTATCAAATATAAAGGCGTGGTAATCTCGCTCCTTGTAATCTGCCTGATTAAGGAACTTTGCCAGGCAATAGGCGGGTTTTTGCTCCTTCGGCGTGGCCTTAAAATTCAGGGGGCCCGCTGGTTTGGGAAAATTTCCACATTCACTTTTTACGGTGTCATGATTTCCATTGTTGGCTGGCCCAATATGCCCCAATGGCTTTTGGCATCCCTTATAATCCTTGTGGCTTTGCTTATGCTTTTTGCCTTTATCAAATATACCACCATATTCTTCCGCATAAACAAGGCGGCAAAACTGGAAGATAAAAACACCGGATATAATTCTGAAGAATCGATTGAATCTGACGATATATTAGATATATAATGTTTTTCATCTCTCACTTCTAAGCGCCACATCGGTGCTTTGCGCC
>DUMT01000021.1 GCA_012839705.1 Clostridiales bacterium
ACACCGGCGCAGGTTGCTGGTCTTAAACTTTCCAAAAAACAAAAACGGGAGTTTCTGCTTGTGGCATGAAGCTTTTGTTCGGTTTCGGGCGCTATTCTTTCATGTTATCTTTACAGAGCCAAATTAATAGATTAATTTTACATAAAAAACGGGATTAAGAAAAGACGAAAAATGTAAATTGATTAAAAAAATTATTAAAATCCTTTGATATTGTGATATACTGTAATTAAGATTTTAGTTTTAAGGCAGACTTATTCTATCGGAGGGAAGCTTATGAGCAAGTTTATAGAAATCAGCCCCACAGAACTGAGAGAAAATGTTTTCAATCAGATTGGGCGGGATTGGATGCTGGTTACAGCCGGGCATATAGGAAACTTTAACACCATGACCGCCAGCTGGGGCGGAATGGGCGTTTTGTGGAATGCGAATGTTTGCTATGCTTTTGTACGCCCGTCGAGATATACTTATGAGTTTATGGAAAGGGAGAATTATTTTTCCCTGTCTTTCTTCGATCCTGGTTACCGCCGTTCCCTCCAGTTTTGCGGAGCACATTCCGGACGGGATACCGACAAGATGGCGGGCGCGGGATTGACTCCGGTTTTTGACGCTCAGGCGCCATATTTTGACCAGTGCAGCCTCTCATTTATTTGCCGGAAGATGTATTATCAGGATATTGACCCTGCAAATTTCCTTGACCCCACAATTAAAAACCACTACAATCAGGGAGATTACCACCGGATGTATGTCGGGGAGATTGTAAAGGTGCTAAAGAGGATAGCATAAAAAAGCTGCTGCCCTGCAGGCAGCAGCTTTTTTATATCATTAACCCGATTAAATAAAGCGCTAACAGATGGGCGGGGTAAAAGATGTAAAACAGCCAGCGGATAGATGGGCCCTTTTTGCCGTTATAGAGCATTAAGGGACAAGCGGAATATGCGGCGGGCAGCTGCCTTAACCCGCCCAGCAGGATGTTTACCGCTGACATTAAAACGAGGGCCACAGGGCGTTTGCGCCTGAAAAGATGAAAAGACAGAATCGCAAGTATCCCGATTATGGAATAATCAGACTGAATTATGATTGAAACCGCGGAAATTGCAGCCGCCAGGGAAACGGATAAAAGTATTTGCACTGCTTTGGCGGGTATTTTGATTTCCGGAGATTCAAGGATAAAAGATTCAGTTTTCTTTTTAATACAGTCTACAGCAGCAATTAAAATAAGCCCCAGCAAAAGGGTGAAAAACACGTTTTGGTGGCTGAAATCAAACAGCGAGCCGTTAATTGCCAAATCAAAGGGTATTTCGGAAATTATTGCGAAGGCAGACAGCCGCAGGATATATTTTTTAAGGTTGCTGGTGTGGGAATAACCTTCGGTTAAAAGAAAGCAGAAGATTGGGAAGGCAATCCTGCCAATTGAGCGGAATAGATACTGCAGGTTGCCGGAGGGCAAGAGGATTAGCCCAATATGGTCGATTAGCATTGAAATTATGGCAATTATCTTAAGTGTAAACACGCTCATGCTATTCACTCTTATCATCAGGCAGCGCGGCTTCCAGGGCCTTTCGCAGGATATCCAGCGTGTTTTCGCCTTTTTTCACCTTTACGGTAATATAAGGCTTTGTCCCTGCGCTGACCAGCACCCTGCCCTTTAATGCGGAGGTTATCTTTGAGGCTACCTGCATATTAAGAGTGCGCATAAAGAGGAGAATGCTGTCCTGCTGCTGTTTGATTTCATAAACGCCGATTTGCGCCGCCATGTTTCGCAGAAGGGCAATATCAATAAGCCCCTGCACTGACTCCGGCGGCTCGCCGAACCTATCGATAAGCTCATCATATACATCAAGGGAATCCTCATATGTGCGGATATCCGCAATCCTCCTGTATATTTCAAGCCTTTGTGAGGTGGAGGAGATATAGGATTCCGGGATATGGGCGGTTATCTGCAGGTCCACAAGGCATTCTGATTCCTCTCTTGAGGGCATGCCTTTTTCCTCGTTAATGGCTTCTGACAGGAGTTTAAGGTACATCTCGTAACCAACAGCCTCCATATTCCCGTGCTGCTGCGCCCCGAGAAGGTTTCCGGCGCCCCTGATTTCCATATCCCGCATGGCTATTTTAAACCCTGCGCCGAATTCGGTGAATTCCCGGATGGCTTCCAGGCGCTTGGCGGCAACATCCGAAAGCACCTTGCCCTTTACAAAGGTCAGATAGGCATAGGCGCGCCGGGATGAACGGCCGACCCTGCCCCTAATCTGGTGCAACTGGGATAAGCCGAACCTGTCGGCGTTTTCAACTATAAGTGTATTGGCGTTGGGGATGTCAATGCCGGATTCTATAATGGTGGTGCAGACCAGCACATCGATTTCATGGTCTAGCATCTGCCGCCAGATTTCTGAAAGCTGTTCCTCACTCATTTTGCCGTGGGCTATTGCGATTCTGGCTTCGGGAATCCGCATTTGTATCCCTGCGGCGCATTTTTCGATGGTTTCAACCCGGTTGTGCAGGTAATATACCTGCCCGTTCCTGCGCAGCTCGCGCTTTATGGCGTCGGTTATAATCCCGGCGTCGTATTCCAAAACATAAGTTTGTACCGGATGCCGGTCCTGGGGGGCTTCCTCGATTACCGACATATCCCTGATTCCGCTCAGCGCCATGTTTAGGGTGCGGGGGATAGGGGTTGCTGAGAGGGTCAGGACATCCACGTTGGGCCACAGCTCTTTTAGCCGCTCCTTCTGGGCGACTCCGAACCGCTGTTCCTCGTCCACTATCACAAGCCCCACATCCCGGAAAACCACGTCCTTTGACAGCAGGCGGTGGGTACCGACAACAATGTCGATTTCGCCCCTTTTTATTTTTTTGATTATTTCCTCCTGCTGTTTGGCGCTCCTGAAACGGGAGAGCATTTCCACTTTGACAGGAAAGCCTTCAAACCGCTTTACTATGGTATTGTAATGCTGGAGGGCGAGGATTGTGGTGGGTACCAGGAAAACGCACTGCTTGCCCTGGGAAACGCATTTGAAGGCAGCCCTGAGTGCTACCTCGGTTTTCCCAAATCCCACGTCACCGCAGAGAAGTCTGTCCATCGGGACGTCCCGTTCCATGTCTGCCTTGATTTCCTCGACACAGCGCAGCTGGTCCTCAGTTTCCTCAAACTCAAAGCGCCGCTCAAAATCATACTGCCATTCGCTGTCCGGGTCGAAGGCAAAGCCTTTTACAGACATGCGCTGGGCGTAAAGCTTGATTAGCTGCTGGGCTATGTCCTTAACGGCGGATTTGACCCTTGCCTTGGTTTTCTGCCAATCCTGGCCCCCCAGGCGGTGGATTTTGACTTTAACCTCGTCTTTTGTGCCTATATATTTTGAAACAAGGTCCAGCTGGGTGACGGGTACATACAATACGTCGCCCTTGTCGTATTGGATTTTAATATAGTCCTTCTTTATCCCCTGAACATCCAGCGGGTGGATGCCCTGATAGATACCTATACCGTGGGCGGCGTGGACCACATAATCCCCGGGGGTCAGTTCCGATATGCTGCGGATAACGGCCGCTTTGTCCTTTTTAACCCGGCGGTGTTTCCTGGGTTTTGCGGCAACCTGTCCGTGGGTGATAACCGCCAGCCCCGCGTCAGGGTACTCCATCCCCGCGGAAATCCCACCCCTCATTATAAGGACGCGGTTTTTAACCGGCTTTTCCGGAGACGGGGCGTAAAGGGCGGGGATACCGAGTTTTACAAGGTCCTCGGCGAGGATTTCGGCGTTTTTTTCCTCCCTGCCGGCCAGCACGATACTGGCAAGTCCACGGTGAAGATTGTTTTTAAGGTCATCCACCAAAAGTTCCAGGTTTCCTGACCAAACGGGAAGCATTCTTGCGTTTATATTGTAAAGGGAGCTTAAAGGAATGTCGGCACCCGAACGGGCGAAGGTGTCAAGAAGAACACATCCCTGGGCTTTCAAAAAGGCAAAAAAATCCACGCTGTCCATGATAAATTCGGTTAGCCCGCGGCAAAGCTGACCTTCAGCAAGCAGCGCCTTTATATCCTCGTTTATCTGCCACTCGGCGGTGCGGAGCCTTTCCCTGACATTGTTTATTTCGGACACAAAAACCAGCGCACCATTCGGCAGGCCGTAATCGAACAGGGTGGCAGGCTTTTCGTAAATTAATGGGATATACTTATCATATGTCGCAAGGGTGCCTTTGCCGCGCAGGCGTTCTGCATCGGATAAAAGGTTTTCGCGTGCTAAGGCGGAGTTTTTCCCGCGGAGATTTGCCGCCAGTTCCTCAATTTTTATTGCCAGTTCTTCTGTTGAGTCAGGCATTATTTCGGCGGCCGGCGAGATGGAAACTTCGTTTATCTGCTCTGTACGGCGCTGAGAGATCAGATCATAGTAGGCTATGGTGTCTACCATGTCTCCCCAAAGCTCCACTCGGACAGGGGAGGGGCAATCGGCAGGGTATATATCATAAATACCCCCGCGGACTGCAAACTGGCCCGGTCCTTCCACCTGCTCGCACCGCTCATACCCCGCTGCCGCAAGGCTTGTGGACAGGTCTTTTACAGGCAGGGCGACGCCGGTTCTTAAAACAAAGGTGCGGGAAAGAAGCACGGAAGGGGGCAGGGTATGCTGTACCGCAGCATCAATGGAGGCAACCGCAACCTGGAAATCCCCCGACGCCATTTTTGCGAGCACCCCCAGCCTTTGCTGCTCAAACTCCCGGGAAACCGATTCTACACTGCGCAAAAACAAGTCCCTGGCGGGCAGGAGCAGGGGCTGCACACCGAATGAAGCCAAATCGTCGGACAACCTGTGGGCTTCAGCTTCATCCGAGGTAATTACCACCGCTTTGCGGTTTAAATTAGTGCAAATAGACGCTACGAAATGGGCTTTGTGTATATGCCCCAGGCCAGTGACTGAGGCGGGAAGCCTTCCCAGTTGTATGTCAGAACAGAGTGATTGAAAAGCCGGCAAAGCGGCTAAACCCTTAATCAATATATTCATCTAGTCACGATCCTTATATGGATATTATTTTGAAAACATATTCATAGCCCTGTCTATGTCGCCCTGGGCGATTATGCAGGCCGCCTCCGCAGCCTGGTTTATGGCTGGCAATAGTTTTTCGGCTTCTTCCCTGCTGAATTTAGATAATACCCAGTCGGAAAGGTCATAATCCGGGTGGGGCTTTTCCCCGATACCGACCCTGACCCGGGGGAAATTTTCGCTGCCTGTCAGCATTATAATGCTCCTCATGCCCCTTTGCCCGCCGTCGCTGCCTTTCCTCCTGATGCGGATTCTGCCGACGGGCAGGGTTATGTCGTCAAAAATTACGCATACCTGTTCGGGCTGCAGCTTGTAAAACCTCATGGCTTCGGAAACCGCTTCGCCGCTTGAGTTCATATATGTCTGCGGCATCATTAGCAGGACACGCCGCCCGCCAATAGTGCATTCCCCGCAAAAGGATTTGAACTTTACCCTGTTTATTTTTACATTCATTTTTTCAGCCAGGGCTTCCAAAACCATAAACCCGGCGTTATGGCGGGTCCCTTCATATTTCTTTCCCGGGTTTCCGAGGCCAACAATTAAAAAATCCACAGGACCGGATTTTTCGCTTTTTTTAAAAAACATATGGTTATTATCCTTTCAAATTGTATTCCCGATTTTAAACAGCAAAACAGGGCGGGATGGTTCCACCCCGCCATTTTCTCAATTTGGTAATTAGTATAAAAAAATTAACGCCGGTTTGCAAGTGAAAAGTGGTATAATCACATTAAATATTATTATAATATTGTTGCAAAAATAACCAATTAATTCTGTGTTTTACACCAAAGTTTAATATATAAAACCGAAAATTATAATAAAGTAATAAAATGATACATAAAGCCTCAAAATAATCTGGAAATTTTTATTTGTATTTGTTATAATACTATAGCTTGTCTAATAAAGCTTAAAAGATGCAGAGTAAGAAAAATTAGGAGGTAGAATTAATGAGCCACAAATACGTGTATTTGTTCAGCGAGGGCAATGGCAACATGAAAGAGCTCCTCGGTGGAAAAGGCGCAAACCTTGCTGAAATGACCAGCCTGGGCATGCCCGTACCGTACGGCTTTACTGTAACCACTGAAGCCTGCACCCGTTACTATGAGGATGGACGCACCATCAGCGATGAAATCCAGGCCCAGATTTACGAGGCACTGGCAAAGCTTGAAGAGATCTCCGGCAAGAAATTCGGAGACCGCAATAACCCCCTGCTTGTTTCAGTCCGTTCCGGTGCCCGCGTTTCAATGCCTGGTATGATGGACACCATTCTCAACCTTGGCATTAACGACGAAGTGGTTGAAGGCCTTGCAGAGAAGACCGGCAACCCCCGCTTCGCCTATGACTCCTACCGCAGGTTTATCCAGATGTTCTCCGACGTTGTTATGGAGCTTCCGAAGAGCGAGTTCGAGAAGATCATCGATGAAATGAAGGAAGCCCGCGGCATTAAGCTGGATACCGAGTTTAATGCTGATGATATGAAGGAAATGGTTCAGAGGTTTAAGGCTTTCTATAAGCAGCATAAGGGCGAGGAATTCCCCAGCGAGCCGAAGCTCCAGCTCATGGAAGCTGTAAAGGCTGTTTTCCGTTCCTGGGAGAACCCCCGCGCCATCTATTATCGCCGCATGAATGATATCCCCTCCAACTGGGGTACCGCTGTTAACGTACAGATGATGGTATTCGGCAACACTGGCGACAGGTCCGGTACCGGCGTTGCATTCTCCCGCAACCCCGCCACCGGTGAGAACAAGCTGTACGGCGAGTTCCTGATCAACGCCCAGGGCGAAGACGTTGTTGCCGGTATCCGCACTCCCCAGCCGATTTCCGAGCTGGAAACCATCATGCCCGAAGTTTACAAACAGTTTGTCGAGGTTGTAGAACGCCTTGAAAACCACTACCGCGACATGCAGGATATGGAGTTTACCATTGAAGACGGCAAGCTCTTCATGCTCCAGACCCGCAGCGGCAAGCGTACTGCAGCAGCAGCTTTGAAGATTGCTGTTGACCTTGTTGACGAAGGCATGATTACCGAGGAAGAGGCTGTTCTCCGCGTTGACCCGAAACAGCTCGACTCCCTCCTGCATCCCCAGTTTGATGCCGAAGCCCTGAAGAAGGCAACTCCCCTTGGAAAAGGCCTGCCCGCTTCTCCCGGCGCTGCCTGCGGCCGTGTAGTATTCACCGCTGCTGACGCCAAGGAATGGGCTGACAGGGGCGAAAAAGTTATCCTTGTCCGCCTTGAGACATCCCCAGAAGATATCGAGGGTATGGACGCTTCCGAAGGTATCCTCACTGTCCGCGGTGGTATGACCTCCCACGCTGCCGTTGTTGCCCGCGGTATGGGTACCTGCTGCGTATGCGGATGCGGCGATATCAAGATTGACGAAGAAAAGAAAGAATTCACCCTCGGCGGCAAGACCATCAAAGAGGGCGACTATATTTCAATCGACGGCTCCACCGGTAATGTTTACGGCGAAGCTATCCCCACTGTTGAGGCTTCAATTTCCGGTAACTTCGGCCGCTTCATGGCATGGGCTGACGCTGCCCGCACCCTTAAAGTCCGCACCAACGCCGACAACCCGCGCGACGCTGCCCAGGCAGTTAAGTTCGGCGCAGAAGGCATTGGATTGTGCCGTACTGAGCACATGTTCTTTGAAGGCGACCGCATTAAGGCAATGCGCGAAATGATTGTTGCCAAGGATGTAGAAGCCCGCAAGAAGGCACTTGAGAAGATTCTGCCCTATCAGCAGAGCGACTTTGAGGCCATGTACGAGGTTCTCGAAGGTCGCCCAATGACTGTAAGGTATCTGGATCCGCCTCTCCACGAGTTCCTGCCCACCAAGGAAGCTGAAATTGCCGAGCTGGCACAGGAGCTGAATGTAACGGTTGAAGAGCTCAAACAGGTAATTTCCTCCCTGCACGAGTTCAACCCAATGATGGGCCACCGCGGCTGCCGTCTGGCTGTTTCCTATCCCGAAATTGCCGAGATGCAGACCAAGGCTGTTATCAACGCCGCAATCAACGTCATGAAGAAGCATCCTGAATACAACATCGTGCCTGAAATCATGATCCCCCTTGTTGGCGATGTCAACGAGCTTAAATATGTAAAGAACGTTGTTACCTCCACCGCCGACCAGCTGATTAAGGAAGCCGGCATTGAGATGGAGTACAAGGTTGGTACAATGATCGAGATTCCGCGCGCTGCTATCACTGCTGACGAAATCGCTAAGGAAGCCGAGTTCTTCTCCTTCGGTACAAACGACCTTACCCAGATGACCTTCGGCTTCAGCCGTGACGACGCCGGCAAGTTCCTCGATGCCTACTACGACAAGAAGATCTATGAGTTCGATCCCTTCGCCCGTCTTGACCAGACCGGTGTTGGCGAGCTCATCAAGATGGCTGCTCAAAAGGGAAGGGCAACCCGTCCCGACCTTAAGCTCGGTATCTGCGGCGAGCATGGCGGAGACCCCTCATCCGTTGAGTTCTGCCACAAAGTTGGTTTGGACTATGTCTCCTGCTCACCCTTCCGTGTACCGATTGCCCGCCTTGCTGCTGCTCAGGCTGCTATCAAGGCTAAGAAAGCGAAGTAATCCTTATAAGATTGATCAAAAGCCGCTGTGCGCATGCACAGCGGCTTTTTGCATTGGTACTGGATTAGCAGGGATACAATTCGGAGCGGGTTGCAGGCAATCAAAATGCTGCTAAAGAGGGGATGTTTACCATTTAATTTGATAAACATATTTGTAAAGCAGTTAAATCTATGATATAATTGAGTTATAAGAAATATTTATTATAATATAATTGATAATAACTATTCATTATACTTTGAGGGCGGATAAAGATGATTGACAGCAAACTTTATACTTTATTAGCGGTAGTGGAATCAAACAGTTATACAAGGGCTGCAGAACAGCTTTCCCTGACACAGCCGGCGGTTACCCAACATATTAAGCAGTTGGAAAAGGAACTGGGCGTTAAGATATTGAACCGGGTTGGAAACGATATAAAGCCGACCAGTGAAGGAAATATCGTAATTAAATACGCCCGAAGGAGCATAGCGTTATATGAGCGGATGAAACAAAGCCTGCTGGATGAACAACGCCAGGTTAGACGGCTTACGGTTGGGATTACCCATACCGCTGAAAGCAATGCCGTTGCTGAGGTGTTGGGCAGATACAGCTCAAAAACCCCGGGAACGATAATAACTATTATTACTAATTCTACAAACAACTTATATGATATGTTAAAAAACTATGAGATTGATTTGGCGGTTGTTGAAGGAAGGTTTCAGGATTCCAGCATAAATTCAATATTGCTTGATACGGATTCGCTGATGCTGGTTGTTTCAAATAACAACCCCCTTGCAAAAAAACAGATGGTAACGATAGACGAAATAAAAAAGCAGCCCCTTATTCTCCGCAGTGCTTCATCGGGAACAAGAAACCTCTTTGCCGCTCACCTGGAAAGCAATAACATGACCCTTGATGATTTTAATGTTATTTTAGAGGTTGATAATATTGCCACTATAAAAGACCTCATACGTCGGGATATAGGGGTATCCATCCTGGCGCGAAGCGCCTGCCTTAATGAATTGAAAAAAGGGAAACTTACAGTTTTGCCTATAGAAAACCTTAGTATGGTGCGGGAAATCAATATCCTTTACCATAAGGATTTTAAGCATGTGGACATTTTGCAAAGCATTATGCACGAGTATAACAAGGTGTTAAAATACTATACTGCGTAATATCCGAAAATTTCCGCAATAATGTAAGGACCGGCCTTTGGCAACAGGCCGGCCTTTTTTAGTTTAGTGCAACTGGAGGATATAAATTATTTTTATATATAGTCAAATAATTGTTATATAATTCTGATAATATAACTGGGATTATATCAAGCAAATAATGGCTTGAATAAAGAAAAAATGTTAACAGCAGTATTTATAATGCGGAAAATATAATGAAAATTTATAAATATCAAGAAATAAATAATTTGAAATTATGAAAAAATGTAATATTATATACTAACTAGGAAGGCGGCGTATATTAGAAATACATAGCCAACAATTATTCGAATACGCTAATAAATAAGGAGAACAGGAGGGTCTTTATGGGCTTAACATTTGCAGATATATCAATACGTCTTTTAATTGCCACTCTTTTTGGAAGCATAATTGGCTGGGAGAGGGAAATAAAAAGCCGCCCTGCCGGTTTGCGCACACATATATTAGTATGTGTGGGCGCGACGATTATTGCGTTGATTCAAAAAGAAATTATGTTTGAATCATTGCAAACAGCGCTTTCATACCCTGACCTTGCAGGCATTATCCGTTCCGACCCGGCACGCCTTATTTGCCAGGTTGTAAGCGGCATTGGTTTTATTGGTGCGGGGACCATTGTAAGAAACAAAAACTCAGTGCACGGAATTACAACGGCTGCGTCTCTGTGGGTTACGGCTGCAGTTGGCCTATCCGTCGGAATGGGTTATTACTGGATTGCGCTTCTCGGAATAATTTATTTACTGTTTTCATTAACTGTCCTGAAAAAATTTCAACATTTTTCTGCAAACTTTCTGCCATCCATTATGCGGATTGAAATTGTGTATAGCTCGCTGGAAACAAAAGAATTTATCCGGAATTACTTTGTTGAGCATAAAATTAAAGTCAGAAGCACTGATTTCAGCATGCTTTGTCAGGATGAATCCCGCATATATACCGACGACTACACCTTTGAACTGCCTAAAGGTCTGAATTATAACGATATCGTAAACGCGTTCTCTGAAAACAAAGACATAACCCAAATTCATCTTGAAAATTTAAGTTGATAGCAAGTCTTTGCCACTTGTTTAGTTTAACATCCTCCATAGATATAGAAAAACGCCCTGCCGGAAACTTCCGGCAGGGCGTTTTATCGTCAGAGGAGTATGGAAGGTTATTTTACATAGCTGATTTCAAAGTTCACAATGCATTTATAGGAACCAGCGGCTTCAAGTTTGGCAGGGTTACAGGTAATTGCACTGGTGATTGATTCCTCGCCGTCCGCCAGGACTTCCTGGGGGAACTCGAATATGCCGCCAGGCTGCTCCAGCTCAAAGTCGAGGGCCTGGTTTCCTGAGCTATCCCTCATGGCCAACTCAGCGTTAGTCACCTTGACTACGACTTTAGAGTTGTCCTCAACGAGGGCGTCCTCTATAGAAACCGTGAAATCCTTTGACAGCCTGTCCATGTCACGGTTCAGTGTGCCGAAATTGATGCTGGATGTGATTACAACCGTGTATGCGACATCCACGCTTGCGCTGATTTCCGAGCTGCCAGCCTTGGGTAGCCAGTGGGGCAATTCAGCATCGTTGTTTGTTATAAGCTGGGAGCCCTTGAATCCGGTATAGGTATTGTTTTTGCCCCAGTATACGTCATCGGTGACTATACTTATATTATCAGAGGTATTATATAAATGCCCTACAATGTCGGATGAATTGATTGCGATGTTGGCAATAGCTGATTTTCTGATTACAAGAACGCCTCTTTCCGGGTTTTCCGAACTGCTCTTTAATTCGGAGTTTTCAATCAAAATCTGCCCGCAGTCACTGGAGTATTGGGTTTCGCCCATCCTGAAGCCATATTCGCTGGCGTGAATTTTTACATTTTTCAAAGTAATGTTGGTGCTGTTCAAAGAGTTAATGCCAGCCCTGACGTTGGCAGTGATATTCTCCAGAGTTAAACCGGTGCAGCGGGCCTGGACCACACAATCGAGATTTGAAAAAGTGCAATTCCTCACAACAACGTTAAATGCGTGATTACCGTCTGAAGTACCTGCATTAATTGCAAAGGTAGGTGCGCCTTTGCCCACAAACTCGCAGTTCTCGATGGTTACGTTGTGGGTATAAGAGTAGGTGTGCTCGGATTTGCTAAGCTTAGTCATATTGATTATATAGTCTACAGGTGTGCTTTTGCCGGACTGGTCGAACTTAATATTTCTTATGTCCAGCTTGTCGGTACCTTTGGAATTCCCACCACCATCTATAATCATTTTTCCGGTAAAAACGGTGCCGGATTCGCCCTGCAGGACGAGATCGACATTGGGGTCTTGCAGGATTTCCACTGTTTCATCATAGGTGCCGGCTTTGATCAGGATTGTTTTCGTGCCGGCGCCGCTGCCTAGAGCGGTGTTGACAGCCTGCTGAATGGTTGAGTACCCCTCTTTGCCTACAATCAGGGTTTCATCCCCTTCCGCAATGGCTGTTGAGGGCAGCCAGGTTACAGCCATTATGGCTGCGAGAAAAGTTGCCAGTAGCTTTTTCATGTAAATGTCCTCCTTTATGTTTTAACC
>DUMT01000022.1 GCA_012839705.1 Clostridiales bacterium
AATTTATTTTGATACAAACTTTTTAACAATCTCAGCAACCGAATCCATCGCTTCCTTAACTTTCGAGGCATCTTTTCCACCCGCCATGGCAGAATCCGGCCTGCCGCCACCGTTTCCACCGCAAATTTTGGCAACCTCGCGGATGATATTCCCTGCGTGGGCGCCAGCTTTAACGGCGTCTGCTCCGCAGTAGCATCCAAAGGAAACTGAGCTGCCATCCTTATTTACACCAGCCAACACTACTATAGCATCCGCCGGGGCAATATCCTTGCAGCGCTCGCACATATTGCGGATTTCGCCAGAGTCGGCACCATTGAAAATAGCTGAAGCAACACGGACGCCGTTAACTTCAGCCATGTTGTTAAAGAGCTGCTCAACCTTGCTGGCGGCAATTTTCGCCTGAAGCCCTTCAAGTTCACGCTGGGCGTTTTTAAGCTCAGCTGAAACGCTGGAAGCTCTGCGGGGAAGCTCTTCAACATTACCGGCTTTCAGTATTTCTGCAGTCTGGGCAAGCAGGTCGTGATACTTGCCAATCAGGTCAAGGACAGATTCACCAGTGACCGCTTCAATCCTGCGGACACCCGCCGCAACCGAGCTTTCGGAAATGATTTTGAAAAGCCCGAGTTTTGAAGTGTTGTCAACATGGGTACCACCGCAAAGCTCAGCGGAAACCCTTTCTTCACCTGTTCCAATCTGCACAACGCGGACTACATCGCCGTATTTTTCACCAAACAAAGCCATAGCTCCAAGCTTTTTGGCTTCCTCAATGGGCATTTCGCGTATATCTGACTGAATACCTGCCAAAATCCACTGATTGACCAGGTTTTCAACCTTATTAATCTCATCAGGGCTCAAAGCGGCGTAATGGGTAAAGTCAAACCTCATCCTCTTGCTGTCAACAAGCTGGCCAGCCTGCTCCACGTGGTTGCCGAGGACCTGCCTTAGCGCTGCCTGGATTAAATGGGCGGCAGTGTGGTTGCGCATGGTGGCATAGCGCTCCGATTTGTTGACTTCGGCAAGGACTGCGTCGCCAACCCGCAGCTCTCCTTTTTTGATTGAGCCAACATGGATGAAAACATTGTTCTGGCTCTTCACTGTATCGGTGACATCGAACAGGGAGTCTTCGCTTGAAATTATACCCTTGTCCCCTGCCTGTCCGCCGCTTTCGCCGTAGAATGGGGTTACATCAAGGATAACTGCGCCATATTCGCCTTCTGACAGGCTCTCGGCGAGTTCATTGTCCTTGACAATTGCAGCAACCTTTGCATTAACGGAAAAGTTCTCATACCCGACAAATTTAGTCGGCATAAGCTGGCTGACAACGGTGTTGTTGCCCTTCCAGGCGTCTGCACCGGCGTTTTTGCGGGCGGCACGGGCGCGTTCGCGCTGTTCGGCCATCAGCCTGTTGAATTCATCCTCGTCAACGGTAATTCCCTTTTCTTCAAGAATATCACAGGTCAAATCCAGAGGGAAGCCGTAAGTATCGTAAAGCTTGAAAGCATCGGCACCTGACAGCACATTGCCTTTCAGAGACGAAAGCATTTCATCCAGCATGGAAAGCCCGCTGTCTATGGTTTTCCCAAAAGATTCTTCCTCGACAAGTATGATTTTCTGTATGAATTCCCTTCTCTCGGCAAGTTCAGGATATGCGGTCAGGTTTTCATTGATAACCGAATTGCAAAGAATATGAAGGAATGGCTCGTTGATACCCAGCAGCCTTCCGTGCCGGGCGGCGCGCCTGAGCAACCGCCGTACTACATACCCCCTGCCTTCATTTGAAGGCATTACGCCGTCACCTATCATAAATGTAATTGACCTGATATGGTCGGTTATAACGCGGAGTGAAATATCAGTTTTTTCATTCTCCTTATATTTGACGTTGGCAATCTCGCAAATATGGTTCATTATATTCTGGACGGTATCCACTTCAAACAGGTTGTCCACGCCCTGGACAATGCAGGCAAGGCGCTCAAGGCCCATTCCTGTATCAATATTCGGATGGTCCAGAGGAGTATAGTTTCCGTTGCCATCGTTGTTGAACTGGGTGAAAACATTGTTCCAGAACTCGACAAACCTATCGCAGTCACATCCGACACCGCAGTTTGGCGAGCCGCAACCATATTTCTCGCCGCGGTCGAAATAAATTTCCGAGCAGGGCCCGCAGGGGCCGGAGCCATGCTCCCAGAAATTATCTTCCTTGCCCAGCCTTACAACGCGGTCAGGGCTTATGCCGACTTTCTTTGTCCAAATATCAAAAGCCTGGTCATCGTCTTTGTAAATGCTGACCCAGAGCCTGTCCACCGGCATCTTTAAAACCTCTGTGCAAAACTCCCATGCCCAGGTTATGGCTTCTTCCTTGAAATAATCGCCAAAGCTGAAATTTCCGAGCATTTCAAAGAAAGTGCCATGGCGAGCGGTTTTGCCTACCCTTTCTATGTCAGGGGTACGGATGCATTTCTGGCATGTAGTAACCCTTTTTCTCGGGGGAGTTACTTCTCCGGTAAAGTATTTTTTCATCGGAGCCATACCGGAATTGATTAACAGCAGGGATTTGTCATTTTGAGGGATTAGCGAAAAGCTCGGAAGCCTTAAATGCCCCTTGCTTTCAAAGAATGACAAATACATTTCCCTGAGCTGGTTGAGTCCTGTCCACTGCATTTTTAATCACCTTTCTCTTTGACACAAAATTAGGATAATTAGAATTTCGCAAACTATTCTTTTAACAGGAACAATATAAAAACCCCCGTCCTGCATGGGACGGAGGTCCGTGGTACCACCCAAATTGCACCTGTAAAGGTGCCACTTTAAACTCCTTAACGCGGAAAACGCCGCTACTCGTCGCAGCGGTTCTCGGGGATGGCTCACGGTTTTCGGCATAAGTGCCATTCCAGCCGCAAATGCGTGGCACTCTCTCTGTATGCCTAAACTTCCGTTTATTTCCCGTCTGCGAATATAACCTATTGGTTTTTAGTCCAAGTAATTATATAACTAAATTTCAGGATTTGTCAAGCACCGGAGAATCGGGAAAACAAAATACCGGAAAAAGAACAGCTTGCCTCAAAAAACACAGTGGCTATTTTAACCTGTAAGCTTTTGCCGCATTCTTTGTAAAATGGCACGCTCCCGGCGGGAAACCTGTACCTGGGTCATGCCCAGAATTTCGGCTGTTGTCTGCTGGGTATTGCTTTTAAGGTAACGCAAAACTATTAACGCCCTGTCTAAGGCGTCAAGCTCGTTTAAAACCTGTTGAAGCGCAAGTTTATCCGTCAAAAGCTCATCCGGCGGAGCTACTGGAACGTCAATTTGGTCCCCTTCATCCTCGTCCCCAGACCTTGTTAAAGATAGCGGGGGCATGGCTGCGCCAAGGGCCTCAGCCGCCTGTTCGACGTCGACACCCAGCAAATCCGCCATTTCGCTGATTGTAGGCTCTCTGCCTTCCCTGTTGATAAAACTTTCCCGTTCCCTTGCCGCCTTCATTGACAGCTCTTTAAGCGAACGGCTCACCTTGACCGTCCCCCCGTCACGAAACAGGCGGCGTATTTCTCCCAAAATTACAGGTACCGCGTATGTGGAGAATTTCAGCCCCCGTTCTTCATCAAAGTTGTCGGCGGCTTTCACAAGGCCCATACAGCCAGCCTGGAACAGGTCATCATATTCAATTCCGCGCCCTGCAAAGCGCTTTGCACAGGAATGAACCAGCCCTATATTGTTGCAGATGACATCCTCACGTTTGCTCAAGACCGCTTCCCCTGCCTATGCTGCATTGATATGTACTTTTCAAGGGTTACTGTGGTTCCTTTTCCTTTGGCGGATGTCACATGCAGCCTGTCAGTGAAGCTTTCCATTACCGAAAACCCAAGACCCGAACGCTCCTCACCTCCAGTGGTGAACAAAGGTTCCATAGCCTGTTTTATATCTTCAATGCCAATTCCCTTGTCCTTAACCTTTATCTGAACGCGCCCATCTTCAAATATTTTAGCGATAATGGTAATCATGCCGATGCCGTCAGGGTAAGCGTGGACAATGCAGTTGGTTACAGCCTCGGAAACCGCGGTTCTGATGTCTATAAGTTCATCCACTGCCGGGTCAAGCTGGGATACAAACGAAGCAATTGCCGAGCGGGCCAAACTTTCGTTGCAGGAAAGACTTGGAAAAGTAATTTTCATTTCATTTACTGCCTTCATATGTACATCCTTACCTTTCAATGCTTTATATTTAACGTTGGTTAACACTTATCTTAATGTTAAGCTTGTCAATGCCTGACAGCTTTATAACCCTGTTTATGGTGTCGGAAATGTTGATTATCTCAAGGCTTCCTTCATACAGTTGTATTAGCTTGTACCTCCCCATGATAAAACCAATTCCTGAACTGTCCATAAAAGTGACGTCTTTAAAATCCAGGCATAGTTTCTTAGGTTTATGCATTTCTACCGCCGAGTCGACCTGTTCTCGGATTTGCCTGGCGTTATGGTGGTCGATCTCGCCGCTCAGCCGGACAAACATAACCTCCGGCAAGTTTTCGATTTTAACATCCATTTATGCTGACCTCCTGTAGCAAATAACTATTATATGCAGATGAATGCCATAATATTCTTATTCAATAGAATAACCTTTGCCCTGTAAATATTTTGCCGAAAGCTGGGATGAAATATACAATTTATGCCAATTATTATTTGGAAATTGCGATATAAAAAACTCCTTTTGCTTCGCCGGGTAAAAAACAGCAATGCAAAAGGAGTATTCTGTATCATATTAAGTTTTAATCAAATCTGCAAAAAAGCCCGGCAGATTACTGCCGGGCGAAAAAAGTTTATGACTATTATTAATACATGCCGTCCATGTTGCCGGAACCAGCAGCAGGTGCAGGCGGTTCTTTCTTGTCAGCAACAAGGGATTCGGTTGTAAGAACCATAGCTGCAACTGATGCTGCGTTCTGAAGGGCAGAACGGGTAACCTTTGTCGGGTCAACGATACCGGCGCTGATCATGTCAACATACTGTTCTTTTGCGAAGTCGAAGCCATATCCGATCTTGCCGGAGTTCCTGATCTTGTCAATGATTACGCTGCCTTCGAGCCCGGCATTCTTCGCAATCTGGCGAATCGGCTCTTCAATAGCCTTCATAACAATCTGAACACCGGTCTTCTCGTCGCCAGTCTTCTCATCAAGCAGCTTGGCAAGGTCATCAATAGCATTGATAAAGGCAACGCCGCCGCCGGCTACGATACCTTCCTCAACAGCAGCCTTGGTAGCGGAAAGAGCATCCTCGATGCGAAGTTTCTTCTCTTTCATCTCTACTTCGGTTGCTGCGCCGACTTTTATTACTGCTACGCCGCCGGAAAGCTTGGCAAGGCGCTCTTGCAGTTTTTCGCGGTCATAGTCGGAAGTTGTGATTTCAATCTGGTTGCGGATTTGGGCAATCCTGGCTTTGATTTCATCGGGTTTGCCGGCGCCATCGACAATAATGGTGTTCTCTTTCTGAACCTTAACCTGGCGGGCACGGCCGAGCATATCCAGAGTGGTTTCCTTAAGGTCAAGGCCGAGCTCTTCGGAAATGACTTCACCACCGGTGAGGACAGCGATGTCGCGGAGCATTTCCTTGCGGCGGTCGCCAAAGCCGGGAGCCTTAACGGCAACACAGGTGAATGTACCACGAAGTTTGTTTACGATAAGGGTTGAAAGGGCTTCTCCTTCGACGTCTTCGGCAATGATGAGGAGCTTCTTGCCGGTCTGGACAATCTGCTCAAGCAGCGGCAGGATTTCCTGAACATTTGAAATCTTGCGGTCAGTAATCAGGATGAAGGGATCATCAAGGATAGCTTCCATCTTTTCAGTATCGGTAACCATGTAAGGAGTAATGTATCCGCGGTCGAACTGCATGCCTTCAACAACTTCTGAATAGGTTTCGGCAGTCTTGGACTCTTCAACGGTAATTACGCCGTCAGCAGTAACTTTCTCCATGGCTTCGGCAATCAGCTTGCCAATGCTTTCGTCACCGGCAGAAATGGTTGCAACGCGGGCAATATCCTCTGTACCGCTAACCTTTTTGGAATTTTTGACAACAGAAGCAACGGTTGCCTCAACAGCGGCTTCAATTCCGCGTTTTACATCCATCGGGTTCGCACCAGCGGCAACATTCTTCATGCCTTCGCGTACCAAAGCCTGGGCAAGCAAGGTAGCGGTTGTTGTACCGTCACCGGCAACGTCGTTTGTCTTTGTGGAAACTTCCTTAACAAGCTGGGCGCCCATGTTTTCAAACTCGTCTTCAAGCTCGATTTCCTTTGCAATGGTAACACCGTCGTTTGTAATTAACGGAGCGCCAAATTTTTTATCAAGAACCACATTGCGGCCACGGGGGCCAAGGGTAATTTTTACAGTATCGGCAAGCTTATCGATACCAGCCTGGAGAGCTTTGCGTGCGTCCTCTCCGTAAAGAATCTTCTTCGCCATAGTTTGTACTCCTCCTATATTTAAAATGAATTAAACCCTTTAACCTTACTCAACAATCGCCAAGATATCGCTCTGGCGGACAATTGTGTATTCCTGGCCGTCCAGCTTTACCTCGGTTCCGGAATACTTGCTGATCAAAACCTTGTCGCCGACCTTCACGTGCATCTGGATTTCCTTGCCGTCGACATTCCCGCCGGGGCCAACAGCCACAACCTCAGCAACCTGGGGTTTTTCTTTGGCAGAGCCGGCAAGAATGATTCCGCTCTTTGTGGTTTCGTCAGCTTCAACCATTTTGATAACGACTCTGTCAGCAAGAGGTTTAATTGTCATATTTTTTCCTCCTTAAATTTTATGATGATAATTTTAGCACTCTCAATCCCCTGAGTGCTAACCTAATTACTTATTTTAATCGCTAATTTGGAAAAATCAAGAGTGAATTTAAAATTTCATAATTAATTAACAATTAAAACTTAACTTTAATTCAGTTAATTGGTAAAACAAACTTCGCTGATGATGGGATTATTTCAAAAACAATTTTCCTGTCAGAAAAACACTCGCCATCCACGCAAACGGTCACCGGCTTGTCGGATGTTACAGTCATTTTAGTTCCCCTGAAACTGTGGGCAAATGGAAGGTTAAGGTGGTTGCCCAGCTTATACTGTTTTACAAAGCTTATAATCTTAAACCTGCTCACCTTGTCAATAAGGACTATATCCAGCAACCCGTCATCAAATACCGCCTGTGGTGCGCCCTTGTACCCGCCGCCGTAATACTGGCCGTTGGCTGCAAGCGCCAGAAGGTATTCGCCTTCAAATTCAACGGTTTCTTCGCCAGTTTCAATCTTTATATTAAGTTTTCTGCCCAGTTTATTAAAAATCATGTATACCAGCGCCAAATTATATGCCATCGAACCGGTTATAAAGGGATATTTTTTAAAATAAATCATCCTGTAAGCCACATCTGCGTCCAACCCCATACAGCATATATTAAAAGATTTTATTCCGTTGCAGTCGATGGTGTCAACGCTGATGGGCGAACCTTTAACCTGAGCCTCAATCGAATCAAATTTCAGGCTGCTGCCCATGCTTTTTATATAGTCATTGGCGGAACCGCAGGGAATGAACCCTATTTCAGCGTTTTCGTAACCATATGCGCCATTTAAGACTTCGGCAAGGGTTCCGTCACCACCACAGGCATAAAGCCTTACATGCTCGCCGGTTTC
>DUMT01000131.1 GCA_012839705.1 Clostridiales bacterium
CTTTGCCGTCGGCATTGACTGTCAGGGTGCTGCCTTTTGTTTTGGTTTTCAGCATCTTCAGAACCTCATTGTGGGGGATTTGAATATGCAATGGCTCCTTCAGGTTCTTCCCGTAAATGCTTGCCGGAACAAACCCGAGCTTTCTGAGTTTTTTGGCTTTAACATTTTGACTACGATTTTGTGCTTGTAAAATATACATATATGAACCTCCTTTTAATTATATAATCCGGAATTATTTAACTAGAATTATATAACTATAAGGATTATTGCCTGAATGAATAAAATTAGTCCAAATTAGTATAATTTAAAGCCCAAAACCGGATATTTAGCCAAAATTTATTATCCAAAACCAAAATGCGATTAAGTTTTATTATTCCCCCTTAAACATGCCCTGTTTCTATATTTTATATAGCATAAATCTTAAATTAAGGCAATTAGCAAAAAAGAGGTGGCATTACGCCACCTCTTTAATTTAACTATTTCAGATAAGGAACTGGGTTGACAGAGCGGCCGTTAATTCTGATTTCGAAATGCAGATGGGCGCCATAGCTTTGCCCGGAATTGCCGGCCCTGCCTATAAACTGACCCTGGCTGACTTTCTGCCCGGTCGTTACATTGACTGAACTGAGGTGGGCGTAAACTGTACGGTAACCTCCGCCGTGGTCAATGATGATATATTTGCCATATCCTCCGCCCCAGCCGGTATTGGTTTCCACAACCACGCCACCGTCCGCGGCTACAACCGGTTTGCCGTAAACGCCGTTGCCAGAGATGTCAATTCCAGCATGCAGCTTGCCCCAGCGGTATCCAAAGGGTGAGGAAATCATCCTGCAGGAGGGAAGTGGCCATACAAACCTGCCGGTTGAAATTCCGTCTCCGGCGGCAACGACATGGTTGCTGATCTTCTTGGCACCAACAACAACAACCTTATCCACAGGCTGCTTGGTTACCTTTGTTTCAAGGATTTTCCTTGACTGCTCAATTCCGTCGATATAAGCTACTTCAGCTTTAACAAGCTGTTCGCCCTCGACACCCTTGGTCTTGACGTAGGAATAACCGATATACTGCTTTTCGTCCTTAACTTCAACCGTTTTGTAGTTGATGGTTTCTTTGTATTCGATAGTGCGGACAACCTGTACCCTCAGGTAAGGCTGAGCCTTTTGAATTAGAACCTTAACATCAGGGAAGATTTTTTTATCAAAATCGGGGTTTAAGGCCCTGAGTTCCGCCAGTGACATGCCTGTCTTGGCGGCGATAAGCAGGGGGGAATCCCCTTTGACGATGGTGTAGTATTTATCTACAACCGTTTGGGCTGTTAATCTGTTGTAGGTTTCCTCTGCTGAAATTATTGTGGAAATGGGGTAAAGGCCGTCAACAATCTCAACCTTCTGGACAAATTCGGCGCGCTCATTCCCCTGGCCTGTGCAATAGCTTTTGAGAATCGAATCAAGCAGGGCGTCGAGTTCTTCCCTCGACTGGACAGCGCACTCAAATTTGCCGTCAATATAAAGGCCTGAACCTTCAGTGATTGAGTCGCTGGAGGTCTGAAGTATCTTATTGCAAACAGCGCTTTCGTCCATTATTTCGGATTTTGAAACTACCGCAATTGTCAGCTTTGGAACACGTTTTACTTCAAAGGAGTTGTCAACATTGATAACCCTGTCATTAGCCATGCTGGCGGCAAGGTCATAAACCGACTCGTCGGTAATATAGCCAAGCTTTTCACCGTCATATTCCACAGACAGCGCAAAGGTCATGCCGCTCCAGAACTGGATTGTCCAGACCAGGACGGCCGCGGCTGCGACAGGGGCCGCGAGATTTAGTAAAGTGCATAACGCCTGCCTGTGGCGCCGCATAGCCTTAAAGGGTATGCTGAATAAGGTTTTGAAAAAGCTTGCAGGGCCCTGCACAAAGGAGCTGCGAAGGAGCCTTCCCGCAATCGGGAAGCCCTGTATAAAGCGCCTGGACTCCTTGGCTATGCTGCCTGCAATCCTGCGGATATGCCTTAGCAGCAGGAAATCCACAGCCTTAATTATAAACCGCCCAACAGGCTTTAAACTGCGAACCATCTTTTTGGCGGCGATACGTGATTTGCGTATCGTGAAAGCGCCGGTGAGGTAACACAGTTTATATACCTCATGATAAGAGGCGGCAACAAACTTCCTTATAGATGATAAACAGCGTTCCAGCTTGTTTTTGGTTTTATCGCCGGATTGACGCATAAAAATCACTTCCAATTATAGTTTCTTAGGGTGCCCCTAAGCCAACTAAAAAGTTACAAACTTGTAACAACCTGATTTATATTATACTCAAAAGTAACAAAATTGCAACACTTTAGAGTAAAGTTCATTACTTATTGTTATAAAACCGAGCGGTTGGCGGCAGAATTATTAGCAATAATAACAAAATTTAAAGATTTTTCAACTCCAATAAACTGGAAATTTTCAAAGGGAAATTACTCCTTGTAATAAATCATGGTTTCGTCCCAGCCCTTAATTTTTTCCAAAAAGCCGGCGGCGGCTTTTTTGGCGCCTTCCAAATCATGCTCAAGGTAGTTGCCGCATTCCTTTTCAGCAGAGCCCGGTATTTCGCCGCTGTAACCCTTTATAAAGGCGAGGGCGTCCTTTGTAAGGGAAATTGCGTCCTTGTGGGATATTCCCCTTGTAATAAAATAAAAACCCGTCCTGCAGCCCATGGGGCCGAAATACACTATACCCTCGCTGAAAGCGCTGTTGCGGACGTAAGTTGCAAACAGGTGCTCAATGGTATGGATTACCGCATAATCCAGAAACGGCGGGGTGTTGGGTTTTACAAAACGGATATCGTATGTGTTTATATCCTTATCTACGCGGGAGAGGTATATACCCGGTAAAACGATTGTATGGTCTACTTTAAAGCTTGCTATTTTCTCCATAAAATCACCTTGCTAATAAATAATATTAAAACATTCCCGGTTTCTATTCATCATCGCCGTAAACTCCCGGCAGGTCGCTGGCAAACCCCCTATCCTGGGTTATTTCAAGCATTGATTTGCCCTTTGGCAGCGACGATATAAAATCCCCAATCATGTCGCAGGCTTCAACCGCCGCCAGGTTGTATATGTCAAAAAAGCTGTAGGTGCTTGTAATCCTGTTATCGCAAGGGTACGCCCATTCCTGGTGGGAGAGGTTTGCATAGTCCCAGTCGTTTGGGTCCACGGGGCGAAGGAGGGAAGTGGCGATATGGCCCAGCCCCGTGAGCCTTTCCAGCGGGCGGAATATCAGCTTTTGTTTGAGCATTCTTTTATCATCCATGAAAAAAAGGGCATGCCTCATATCCCCCGGGGCTCGGGCTAAAAGTTCGGCAGGGATGGAAAGGCTGAACATTCTTTCCACCAGCTCATGGTATATAAAGCCCACCAGGCTATAGCGGGAGCCGTTGTCCTTAGGGAGTACGGAAGTCAGGTTAAACCTGCTTATAAGCCTTCCGGTTTCCCGGCGGAGGACAATGGTGTCCAGGGCGCTTTCAATCCTGAAATGGTATTGATAGGGCTTTTTGCCGTACCCCGGGTCCTGCTCAGCCAGTTTTTCCTGCCACCAGTATATATACGGGTGCGCGGCGCGGTCTATGGCGTAATGGCAGAAAAAGCCGATGATATAGCTTAGTATTTCATCGTGCCTTGCCTGGTTTTCATTCAATAATTCCCTGAAACCCTCAAAAAGCCGGGCAGGGCTGCCCCGGTGGAGTTTCAGCCCTATGTCGGTATGGCTTTTTCCAATCTCCCAGGGGAAAACACGGTGAAAAAAGAAAATATCCGGGCCCTGGGCGCCAATTAACGCCAAATCCATGTCCGGCACGTTTATGCCGGATTTTTTCAGATTCGATAATACGCGCAGAGCAAACTGGTAATGGGTAATGCAAGAAGGCATAACGATACCGCCTTTCCAAATCCGGCTGGTGGTGATGTACTATGCAATATTCCCAACCAGGCAGCCTTATAATTAGCTATATTATAAAGAACAGATTATATTATTTGTCGAAATACCGCTTAACTTTAAATTAAATCTCCCAGCCCCAGCCCCGCCGGGATATCAGCCCCGCCATATCAGGGGGCAGGGGGGATAAAAGGCTCAGGTTTTCCCCGGTAATGGGGTGGGTGAACTCCAGCTTGTGGCAGTGGAGTGCCTGCCTGTTAATATGTCGGCAGTCGCCGCCGTACATGGTATCCCCCGCAAGGGGATACCCAAGCCAGGACATGTGAACCCTGATTTGATGGGTTCTTCCGGTTTCAATTACGGCTTTTATAAGGGAAAGCTGGCCGTCTGCGGCGAGGGATTCCCAGCGGGTAAGGCAGTATTTGCCGCCTTCCCCCACTTCCCGCATTATGCCATGCCCAGGCTTTATTCGTATCGGCTGTTCGATGGTACCTTTGCCCTCAAGCCTTCCCTGAACTATTGCAAGGTATTCCTTGGTTATATGCCCGCCACCGGAATTGCTGATATTCAGCCCCAGCAAATGCGCCGTATGGGGGTTTTTGGCTGCCAGCAGCAGCCCGCTTGTATTGCGGTCAAGCCTGCTGACAGGGCGGAACTTGCATGTATTGCCCTGGCTTTTAAAATATGCCACTGCCGCTTCGGCAATTGTGGGCTGTTCAGCCCCTGCGGAGGGGTGGACGGCAATACCGGCAGGCTTGTCTATAATCAGGATATCCTCATCCTCATACACAATATCCAGCGGGATGTCGGCGCCGCTTAAAGACACGGAATCCTCCGGCAGCCTTAAAACAACCTTCTGGCCTGCCCGTATCCGGTCGATGGACCTGACCTTTACGCCGTCGGCAGTGATGCCGTTTTCAACCCTTTTGAGTTTCGCCAGCAGCCTTGCCGAAACACCGCAGCCGCGGCGCAGGAAGGATTTTACTGTTGAGTTGTCGAAATCCTCGCCTACCACATATTCAAGCTCCCGCATAAGACACATCCCTGATTAAAAGGAAACCCCCATTTAGAAACCTAAACGGGGGTTTCCCTTATAGTATTTGCCGCAAAAACTCTGCAGATATCGAATCCTGCTTCTTTATTTAATTTTAACGACCCATCCGAAGGGATCCTCGACCCGCCCGGTCTGTATCCCGGTGAGGGTATCGTAAAGCTTGTGGGCAACCTCGCCGATTTTCCCATCGTTTATCACAATATTGCGCTCATCAATCTTAAGCTCGCCGATGGGGGAGATTACCGCCGCAGTGCCGGTGCCAAAGGCTTCCTCAAGGGTACCGTCTTCAGCAGCCTTTTCAACTTCGGCAAGGGCAATCTGCCGCTCGGTTACCTTATAACCCCAGGAGCGCAGCAGCTCGATACAGGACAGGCGGGTAATTCCGCCAAGGATGCTGCCGGTTAGGGCGGGGGTGATGATTTCGCCGTTTATTTTAAAGAACACGTTCATGGTGCCGACTTCTTCTATATATTTTCGCTCCACGCCGTCAAGCCACAGCACCTGGGTGTATCCAAGCTTATAGGCGTCATCCTGGGCCTTGAGGGATGCCGCATAGTTTCCGGCGGTTTTGACATATCCCATACCGCCGCGGACTGCCCGGACGTAATTGCGCTCAACATAGATTTTGACAGGGTTAATCCCCTGGGGGTAATATGCGCCCACAGGCGACATGATTATCATAAACAGCAGGTGGGAGGCGGGTTTGACCCCGATATGCGGGTCGACCGCGATGATGAAGGGCCGGATATAAAGGGATGTGCCCTCTCCGTCCGGAATCCAGCCCTCGTCGATTTTGACCAGTTCCTTAACCGCCTCAACCGCGAATTCCTCATCAATCAGGGGAATGCAAAGCCGCTCGTTTGAAAGGTTCAGCCTTGCCATGTTGCGGTCCGGGCGGAAAAGCACAGCTTCGCCGCCGGGGGTGCGGTAAGCCTTAAGCCCTTCAAAAACCTCCTGGCCGTAGTGCAGGCACATTGCGGCAGGGTCAAGGGAAATCGGGCCGTAGGGGACGATGCGGGGGCTGTGCCAACCCTTGCCTTCGTCGTAATTCATAATAAACATGTGGTCGGTAAAATAATTCCCAAACCCCAGTTTGGATACATCTTCCGGCTTGGATTTAGGGTTTTGGGTTCTTATGATTTCTATTTTTTGTGACAGGCTCATTGCTAAACACTTCCCTATAAGACTTTGAATAAATTATATGACTAAAACCCGCAAATTGCAACAGCTAAAGAAATTATTGTAAAACTTATTAATCGGCTAACCGGATGCCCTTAATGCTGCTGATACGCCATTTGCCCGTCAGCAGGTAGACAATCCCGAATACAAGGGCCCCCAGGGATGCAATGGGCGCCGCCAGCGCCACCCCTTTAAGCCCCCAGCCCAGGCGTATCCCGAAAATCCATGACACCGGAACCCTTAAAAACAGCGAGCTGGTACAGGCGTTGAACAGGGAGAAAAGGGTTTGCCCGGCGCCAATAGCAAGGCCGTTGATATTGAATACAAAGCTTACCACAAAATAATCGTAGCTGAAATAGCGGATATATTCCCTGCTGGCCTGAATGCACTGTTCAACAACCTCTGCCGGCAAATCTGTGTTGCCTGTACCGATAAACAGGGTTACAATCTCGCCGGTAAAGGTTTGAACAAGTGCGAATACGGCTGTTGAGAAGGCAAAGGCAAGGGCTATGGCAATGAACATGGTTTTAAGCGCCCGTTCGGGCTTTTTGGCGCCCAGGTTCTGCCCCGCCATGGAGGATACCGACGCCTGCATGGCTATGGCGGGCAGTATTGCCACGCTGTTAACCTTTCCGGCAATGCTCAGTGCTGTGGAGCCGGCTATGCCGCCGATATCATTTGCAAGCCTTGTGAGGAACATGAAGGAAAAGCTCACCAAAGTACCCTGAAGGGAAGAGGGGAGCCCGATTTTTACAAGCTGGATAAAAATATCCCTGTGGATTCGAAAACTTCTCGGGTGGAAATCGAATACAAAGTTATTGCGGCGGAGGAAAATTACCGACATGATGAAGCTTAAGCCCTGGGCCATAATGGTTGCCCAGGCGGCGCCGGCGGCCCCCATCTTAAGGGGCCCGCAGAACAGCAAATCCAGCACCACATTGGTTGCGGCGGCTATTGCCACAAAAATCAGGGGATGGCGGGAATTACCCATGCCCCTTAATACCGCGCTCACCGCGTTGTAACCGAAAACGAATATGTTTCCCATCATGCATATGTTAAGGTAGCTCATTGCCGCGTCAAAGGACTCTTTCGGGCAATTAAGCAGCCGGAGTATGTACGGGCAAAGAATAAGCATTACCACGGTCAGGATAACCGACGCGATGCCGTAGGCAGTAAACATTGTGCCGATGGTTTTGGTTACCTCGTCATTCTTTTTGGCGCCGATGAACTGGGCTATAAGGACGGTGCCTCCCACCGCCAGGCCGCTGATAAGGTTAATAACGAGTATTGTGACATTTCCGCCGATTCCGACGGCAGATGTGCCTACCGGGCCGCTGAACCAGCCCACAATCAGTATGTCCGCCATGTTGTACATCGCCTGAATCAGGTTGGACAGCAAAAAGGGCAGGGCAAATTTTAAAAGCTGTTTGGTAACACTTCCGCTTGTAAGGTCTTGTTGAAACTTGCTCAAGTCTTATCTCTCCTGATTTATTTGATTCCTGTAATAATACGTATAAAATTAATATTAGCAATAATAATGCCATTCTGCAAGATTGTAGAATAAAAAATAATAATGCTAAATATTGTGACCGCTCTTGCCTGAATCACAAAATCCATGTAAAATAATTAGGTAAAACGTCAAAGTTAAAGGAATGATTTAGTTGTCTAACCGATATGAATCCCCCCTTTCAAAAAGGTATGCCAGCCCGGAAATGCAGTATCTTTTTTCCGACGACAACAAATTCCGCACATGGAGGAAACTGTGGATTGCCCTGGCGGAAGCCGAGCGGGAACTGGGCCTGCCGATAACCAAGGAGCAGATTGCCCAGCTTAAGGAGCATGCAGAGGATATAAACTACGAAGTTGCCGCCGCCCGGGAAAAAGAGGTTCGCCACGACGTTATGGCGCATGTCTACGCCTACGGGCAGCAATGCCCCGACGCAAAGGGAATAATCCATCTCGGGGCAACGAGCTGCTATGTGGGAGACAATACCGACCTTATAATCATGTACGACGCGCTGAAACTCATCCTTGGCAAGCTGGTAAACGCAGTGGCGCTGCTGGCAAGGTTTGCGGAAAAATACAAGGACCTGCCTACCCTCGGGTTCACCCACTTCCAGCCGGCTCAGCCAACCACCGTGGGCAAGCGCGCCTGCCTGTGGATTCAGGAATTTTTGATGGATATTGAGGAGGTCGAATACAGGCTGAAAAACGCCAAACTCCTCGGCTCCAAGGGTACTACCGGCACCCAGGCGAGCTTTCTGGAGCTTTTTGAGGGCGACCACGAAAAATGCCGCAGGCTGGACCAGATGATTGCCGAGAAAATGGGCTTTGAAAAATGTTTTGCGGTTTCGGGGCAGACTTACCCGAGGAAACTGGATTCCATGATTATGTCCACCCTTTCGGGGATTGCCCAGAGCGCCGCGAAATTCTCAAACGATATAAGGCTTTTGCAGCATCTTAAAGAGATTGAGGAGCCTTTTGAGAAAAACCAGATTGGCTCTTCCGCCATGGCTTACAAGAGGAACCCCATGAGGAGCGAGCGCATTGCTGCCCTTGCCAGGTACGTGATTGCAGACTCGTTAAATCCCGCAATTACCGCTTCCACCCAGTGGTTTGAGCGCACCCTGGACGACAGCGCCAATAAGAGAATCAGCATTGCGGAAGGTTTCCTGGCTGTTGACGGAATTTTGTCGCTGGTTATCAACATCGCCGACGGATTGGTGGTCAACACCGCCGTTATCGAGCGGAATCTGAAGCGGGAACTCCCCTTCATGGCGACGGAAAACATCATGATGGACTGCGTCAAGAAGGGCGGGGACCGGCAGGAGCTGCATGAGCGTATCCGCGTCCATTCGATGGAAGCAGGGCGCCGCATTAAACAGGGCGACGGCGAAAACGACCTGCTGGATAGAATTGCATCCGACCCGGTATTCGGCGTAACCCTTGAAGAGCTTGAGAGCATGCTCGAACCTCGCCGCTACGTGGGCAGGGCACCGGAGCAGACTGCAGAGTTTTTAAGCGAGCAGGTATATCCTGTGCTGGAAAGGTATAAGGATAAGCTCGGCATAAAGGTTGAAATAACTGTATAATATATATAAAGATATACTGTTAGTAATAATAAAGGGGTGGGAAAATGGCATTTAAGCTTACAAAGGGCAAAAAAAGGCTGCTGATTGCCGGGTGCATTTTGGTAATAGCCACCGGCGCCGCCCCGTTTATAATCAATTTTTATGTCAAAAGCTCGGTAAAGGACAGGATACTGGCAGTAGAGGAAACCGCCGGGCTTGACGCCGACTGTATTCTGGTTTTCGGCTGCGGAATCAACCAGGATGGTACACCCAGCCCCATGCTTAGCGACAGGCTTAAAACTGGGATTGCGGTTTTTAATGCCGGAGGGTCGGACAGGCTGCTTATGAGCGGCGACCACGGCCGTGAGGATTATGACGAGGTCAATTCAATGAAAACATACGCCGTGGAGCGGGGGATAAGCTCCGAGGCGGTGTTTATGGACCACGCGGGATTTTCGACCTATGAAAGCGTTTACCGCGCAAAGGAGATTTTCAAGGCGAAGAAGGTAATCCTTGTAACACAGAAATACCACCTGTACCGCGCTCTGTATGTCGCAAAGGCCCTGGGGCTTGAAGCATACGGCGTTTCAGCGGACTTGCAGCCTTATGCCCGGCAGGATTACTATGAATTTAGGGAGATTCTTGCCAGAACGAAGGATTTTCTGACCTCGATTTTCAAACCCCGCCCGACCTTCCTGGGTGAGGCAATACCGGTGGACGGGGACGGAAACCTTACCAATGACAAGGATATTTACGATACCGCCCCAAAAATTGATGAAACCAGTGTGGAATCGAAAAACTAAATATTAAATATTGAATATTTGAACCTCCTTCAATAGCCCTGCGTAAAATGGTGTATCGGAAAATTTGTTTTAAACTATGGGCTTTTGAAGGAGGTCTGTTTTTGTGTTGAAACTGTTGACAACTGTAATCGGCAAATTAAAGGAACTGGCAAAGGGCAAACTTAAGGCTGTAAAAGAAAATTCGGTTAAAATTTTAAAAAAGGCAAAGAAGAGCCTGCCGATAAAACAGAAAAAATCCAGGACAGTTCGTAAGGTTCTGGCAGTTTTAAGCGTTATCGGCGTTGTGGGGGCCCTTGTGGCAGGGGCTGTGTACGTGGTTTTCGGTTTGGAAAGGGACGAAACCTGAGTTTTAATACCAAACATAATATTTTAAAATAAACGGCTGCTTAAAAAGCCGTTTTTTTTTGGCTTTTATTAAGCAGCCGATTAATTCTGATATTGATTTAAGCCGCCGGCTTTGCCGCCTGCCTTTGCAGGCGCTTTACCTGTTTTTTGTACGCCAGTTCATCCCGGCAAAGTTCCAGCCAACAGGAAACCAGTATTAAAGCGCGAAGCAGCACAGATATGGCACTTAAAACCGGAAAGGCGTGGGTAGTAAACGCCCCAAGGGTAAATATCTCGGTTACAGCGCAGAAAAGCGGTATCAAAGCCATCCTGCGGGTTTTTGTAAAATGAGCCTTAACATTCATATATAAAAACATTAAAGCCATAAGCGCAATGGATACCAAACTTAAAAACATAAAAATCATCCTCCGTCATAGAACGTCTGTTCCGAACAACAGTTCGTAAATCCTATTATACTCAACTTATGATATTTTGCAATAGTTTTTTGTGTAAAAAAAGAACACAAGTTCGAGCGGTTGGTGATTGTTGGCCGGAATAATATATGATATACTTAGAACCATGGATTTTCAAAGTTTGAAAGGATGTAAAAGGCATGAATATCCCTGCCGTGTTGGCACAGGAGTTGAATATCAGAATCCATCAGGTGGAAGCGGCGATAAAGCTGATTGACGACGGGAATACCATCCCGTTTATTGCAAGGTACCGGAAAGAAATGACCGGCTCCCTTGACGACCAGGTTTTAAGGGCGCTTTATGACAGGCTTAATTACCTGCGCAATCTTGACGAGCAGCGTGAAAAGGTGCGGGCTGCCATTGAGGAGCAGGGGGCGCTGACGGAGGAGATTTCAAAGGCGCTGGACGAGGCTGCTACCCTTACAGAAATCGAGGATATTTACAGGCCCTTCAGGCCGAAGAGGAAAACAAGGGCGTCGGTGGCAAAGGAAAAGGGGCTGCAGCCTTTGGCAGACATGATTTACGAGCAAAAACCCGGCTCTGAGCTGCCAATTGAAATGGCGGCGGATTTTGTCGATTCGGAAAAGGGAGTGGAAACCCCTGAGGAGGCATTGCAGGGAGCCCAGGATATTATTGCGGAGCTGATTTCGGACGACGCAGCCATACGCCGGCGGCTGAGGAATGAGTGCATGGCCACCGGTGAGCTGGTTTCAAAAGCCGTTAAGGAGGATGTGGGCGTTTACGAGATGTATAGCGACTTCAGGGAGCCGCTTAAGCGCATAGCGGGGCACCGGGTGCTTGCGGTCAACCGCGGCGAGCGGGAGGAGTGCCTGAAAGTCCAGGTCGATTTTGACAGGGTAAAGGGGCTGGAGATTGTCTGCGCCCCTCATGTTAAGGAAGGCTCCCCCTGCACCGAAATTGTGATGGCCGCCGCAGAGGACGCCTACGACAGGCTGATTTTCCCCTCGATTGAAAGGGAAATCAGGAACGCTATTACTGAAAAAGCCAGCGAGGACGCCATCAAGGTATTTTCGGTTAACCTGCGGCATTTGCTGATGCAGCCGCCGGTAAAGGGTAGGGTGGCATTAGGCATTGACCCGGGGTACAGGACAGGCTGCAAGGTGGCTGTGGTGGATGAAACGGGCAAGGTGCTTGATACCGGAGTGATTTACCCTGTCCCGCCGCATAACAAAATCGAGGAAGCGAAGAAAATTGTCTCCGGGCTGATTAGCAGGCACGGGGTACAGGTTATAGCAATTGGCAACGGTACCGCCTCCCACGAAACCGAGGTGTTTGTGGCGGAGCTTATCCGGGAGCTTGACATTGGGCTTTCCTATATGGTGGTTAGCGAAGCCGGTGCCTCTGTTTACTCAGCCTCAAAGCTTGCGGCGGAGGAATTCCCCGATTATGATGTATCCCTGCGCTCGGCTGTGTCTATAGCGAGAAGGTTGCAGGACCCGCTGGCGGAGCTTGTCAAAATCGACCCGAAGGCTATCGGTGTAGGGCAGTACCAGCATGACATGCCCCAGAAACGGCTGTCAGAGGCTCTGGACGGAGTTGTTGAAGGCTGCGTAAACATGGTGGGCGTGGATTTGAATACCGCCTCTGTGCCCCTTTTGACGAGGGTTTCGGGGCTTTCGGCGGCGGTTGCGAAAAACATTGTGTCTTACCGGGAGGAAAACGGCGCCTTTAAATCCCGTTCGGAGCTAAAGAAAGTGCCAAAGCTTGGCCCAAAAACCTTTGAGCAGTGCGCCGGCTTTTTGAGGGTACCAGAAAGCGACTATGTGCTGGACAACACCGCAGTGCACCCTGAAAGCTACGAGGCTGCCGAAAAGCTGCTAAAACTTTGCGGGTTTACCAGCCAAGACGTTAAAAACGGAAAAGTAGGCAGCCTTCCCGAAAAGGCGGAGGAATTAGGGATTGCCTTCCTTGCGGAACAGGTTGGTGTTGGCGAGCCGACACTCAGGGACATAATTTCCGAGCTTATAAAGCCGGGAAGGGACCCCAGGGACGAGCTGCCACCTCCAATGCTAAGGACCGACATTATGAGCATGGAGGACTTAAAGCCCGGCATGGAGCTTACCGGCACTGTGCGGAATGTAATTGATTTCGGCGCCTTTGTGGATATCGGCGTCCACCAGGACGGGCTGGTGCATATCTCCCAGATTTCCGAGCGGTATATCCGCCATCCTTCCGAGGTTTTAAAGGTGGGGGATATAGTAAAGGTATGGGTAATCGGCGTTGATGTGGCTAAAAAGAGAATTTCCCTGACCATGAAACCCCCAAGGCAGGA
>DUMT01000132.1 GCA_012839705.1 Clostridiales bacterium
AATGGATAAAACTTACAAATTAAACTTCAGTTTATATAAAAATCCCATTCGCCGGCAGGATTTTCAAAAACCTGTACGTCCACGCCATAAGCGGATTTTATATTTTCCGGTGTTAAAACTTCCTTCGGGCTGCCGCTGCTTAAAACAGAGCCGGAATTAAGCAGGCAAACCCGAGTACAGGCGGCCGCCGCCTGCCTTAAGTCGTGCAAAACCGCAACAACGCAGTTGCCCGCCGCGGCAAGCTCCCGGCAAATCCTGAATACATTCTGGGCGTTGCCGATATCCAGGCTGGCTGTAGGCTCGTCAAGCAGGATTATATGGGTATCCTGGGCTAAAGCCCTTGCCAGCATGACCATTTGCCGCTCCCCTCCGGAAAGGCTGGGGACAAGCCGCTCCGAAATAGGCAGGCAACCGGCTTTTTCCATGGCTTTGTCCACAATTTCTCCGTCCACCGAAGACAGGCTTGAAAAGCGCCCCTGCCACGGGTACCTGCCCATGGACACCACTTCCCTTACCGTAAAGGCGAAGGGAACACTGGTATCCTGATGCATGAAGCACAGTGCCCTTGACCTTTCCCTGCCTGTAAAACTTTCTATCCGCCTTAGTTTTCCGCTGCAATCCATAATCCTGATTTCGCCCTGCGCCTCAATCAGCCCCGCCAGGGCTTTAAGCAGAGTTGTCTTCCCGGCGCCGTTAGGCCCTACAATCCCCACGAATTCCCCAGCAAATGCGGAAAACTCGTCACAGTTTAATATGTCCTGCTCGATACCGCCCCGGCTTACAGTAAACCTTAGCCCGTTGGCTTTGATAAATTCCTCCGCCATAATAACCTCCAAACACCTATTCCAGCCCAGAACCGCTCTTTTTGACAAGCAGGAATAAGAAAAACGGCGCGCCAATCAGGGCTGTGATAATCCCAACGGGGAACTCCCTGGCGTTGAACCTTGAAATCCATCTGATAAATGAGTCACAAAGGGTTAGAAAAGCCCCTCCGGCAAAAAATGAAGCCGTACAAAGCACCCGGTGGGATGGGCCCACAATCAGCCGCATAATATGCGGAACCATAAGCCCCACAAAACCGATGGGCCCGGTAACACATACTATCGCGGCGGTACAAAAAGACGCCAGCAAAATCATGATAACCCGGTTAAGGGTGCTGTTGACTCCAAGGGCGCGGGCCTGTTCGTCCCCAAGCATCATTATGTCAAGCCTGTTCGACAGCAGCAAAAGCAGCGCAGTACAAATCAGCACAGGCGGCGCCATCGTGGCGGCATGCTCCCAACGGCGGTTCGACAATCCACCCATTGTCCAGAAAATATAGTTGTTGACCTGATATTCGTTTGAAATGCTCAGCAGCACCGAGGTAAAAGCGTTGAACATTGCGCTTACAGCCATCCCGCTCATGACAAGGGTCACCGAAGATGCCCTGCCGCCCCTTACCGCGAATGATACCCCGATAATTAAGGCAACAGCGGCGATGGCGCCTGTGAAGGACAGTGCGGGCAACAGGATAAAGGAAGCCAGCCCGGTTTTAAACGCTATCAGGGCACCAAATCCCGCCCCTGCGGAAACCCCCAGCAAACCCGGGTCAGCCAGAGGGTTTCTGAAAACTCCCTGCATAACTGCTCCCGCAACCGCAAGCCCGCCCCCAGCCAGAACGCCGCAAATAATCCGAGGCAGCCTTATGGATGTGACCGAAAGATATGCAGACTGCTGAACTGCACTTCTGGGCAGAATGCCAAATAATCCAAGCAGGGAGCGGATAACGTCCATCAGTTTAATCGGCGTGCTTCCTATGCATATTGATACAACTATTGTGGCAAACAGGATTATTGCCCCGGGTACCGCCACCACCGGCAGCGGAACCCTTATATTCTTGTTATTATCCATTCATCCACTCCCTTAGAATACAAGCCAAATCAGTTGAACAAATCAGGGTAACATGCCTTTGCAAGCTCCTCCACCGCATAAGCCATGTAATGGGTTGTGGAGCCGCGGTACTTTTCAGTCAGCGCTATTATGCGGTTATTCTGGATAGCGGGAAGTGTTCTTAACATGGAGTCCTTCTTTATCGCTTCAATGAGCCCTGCGCCTTTGTCATTGACCGATGATTTGCCGTCATACCATATACCCGGAACTACTATAAGGTCAGGTTTCCACTCATTAACGACCGTTTCCCTGCTAACCGGGGAATAGTTTTCCGCTGTGCATACATTGATAACGCCTGCAGCCTGGGCTATGGCATCAAAAGTGGAGCCTTTACCGTAGGCACTCAGCATCCCGGTGCTTTTGCCATCGCTGGAGTATTGGTCCTCATAAAACAATACCTTAACTTTTTGCTCTACACCCTCTACCTTCTGCTTTACAGCATCAAGCCGCTGATTCATCTCTTTTATGATCTGCTGCCCCTTTTCCGGAACAAACAGGGCTTTAGAAAGCGTATCAAGCCTGTCTGCAATTTCCTCAAAGGAAACCGGTGAAGCCAGGGTTAAAACAGTTATTCCTGCTTCCTTCAGGGTTGCAGAAAGGGAGCCGTCATAATCGTTGAAGGTATCAAGCAACACCAAATCCGGCTGCAGGGCCAGAATTTTTTCGGCGTCCTTGCTTTGCACCCTTTCCTTAATCTCCTGGGCTTTTTCATACAATGGCGACACATCGGAATCGTCAATCCACGGGGACACGGCAACAATCCTGTCGGTGCCTGCCAAATCGATGGCCATTTCCGCTGCCCATACAGGCAAAGCCACCACACGCTTGGGAGAGCTTTTAATTTCCACATCCTCACCTAATGCGTTTTTTACAGCCACAGCGGATGACGAGGCTTCGGAGGTTTCGGAAGTGCCCTTTTCATCTTTCGCGCAGCCGGCAACTGCCAACATCATTACCAGGGCAGTTACAACCAATACCGCAGCTTTTTTCAGGTTGTTCATAATAATTTCCACCTTTCTTTTCCATTAGAGTTTGAATTTGATTTCCAGCCCTCCCCTTTTCACGGAAAAGAAAACTGCCTGCTCCGACAGAGCAGGCAGCCAAATACCGGGAAAACAGCATGGTACAATATATGCCGACTCTATCTTCCGTAGAGGGGACACAAACAGTACAGGCAGGTCTTCTGGCTTATAGCAGCAACATAAAACATGTTCCGCTGTTTCCGTCTTCCCGGATAACTCCAGTGACATTGTGGAAACAGCTCTGCTAATTACAGCGGCGGGACCGCGCGGGAATCACACCCGCTTCCCTATTATCCCGGCAAAGCCGGGCACCTGTACCTGAAATATTCTATTTTGGAAATCAATTTTATTATACAGCCAAATATGATAAAGTCAACTATTTTTTTAGATTTAGCCATATATGCATTTCACATTTCCCACGTTTTCAAAGGTAAAATCATATGAACAGAAATTAAATAATTAATATTTACACAGTTAATGAGGTGGCATGCTACACCTCATTTTTTTCTCTTTTCAATTCACGCCACAGAAACAGCATTTCACACCAAAGCAAAAATTATTGGATTTAAAATGCAATAATACTGTAATAACAAAAAATGGAGGCGAGGCATGATTATTACAAACATTGGCAAGCTTAATAGGGCATTTGCGGCAATATGTGTTAGTTGTCTGCTGTCAGCTGGCATTTCCGGAAATGTGCAGGTTAGTGCAAAAAGCAGCACTAACCTCACGGCGTCAACCGCAACCGCCGAAAGAGGTAGCGTAGTCTCTGTTAATGTTGCATTAAACGGCAACCCCGGAATCTGGGGGATAAAGTTCAAAGTTGGTTGTGACCGCTCAGCTTTGGCTTTATCATCGGTATCAAACGGAACCGTATTTGCCGATGACGAAGTGACATTACCTCAGGCACCGATTAAAGACCAATACGTGTATTACGCGTGTTCCAATGAGTTGGAAAACGTTACTGCGAATGGTACTGTTGTGACCTTGAAATTTAAGGTTTCAGAAGATGCGGAATTTAGTACATACCCCATAACAGTGTCCCTGACGCAAGCCGTCAATACTTCCAGAAAGAATGTAAGCATGGATACCCAAAACGGCGCCGTTACTGTAGTTGAATGCATTCACAATAAAATGTGGCGCACCACCAAAGCTGCAGAATGTGAAGCCGAAGGTACGGAAACAGAAACCTGCTCCAAATGCGAGGAAACTTTTGCCGCCAGGACGATTGAGGCAACCGGACATCAACACACTGAAGTGAGAAATCAGCGCCCGGCAACCAGCAAGGCAGAAGGATATACCGGAGATACATACTGCAAAGATTGCGGAAAGCTTCTCTCCCAAGGCAGCGTGATTGATAAGCTCCCCATTAACGCACCTGCCATTACCCGGGGAAATGGAGCGGTATTTGATAAAAACTCAAATAACCCGCTGGTATTTGTTTCTGACACGGATTTCAGCACCTTTATACGTGTAGAAATTGATGGAACC
>DUMT01000133.1 GCA_012839705.1 Clostridiales bacterium
CTATATAATGCTGACAAAATGGCAAAGGCAATATTTGAGGGCATAGCGAAAACATATCCTGCGGTTAAGAAACAGGAAACAAAACCTGCGGAGCAATCCGGGACAGGAAAGATGTATAAGGTTCAGATTGGAGCCTTCAACAGCAGGGCTAATGCAGAAAAGCTTGCAGCAGAACTGAAGAGCAAAGGATATGATCCGTTTATTGTTGAAGCGTAATACAACCCTCAAGCGACCAAGCGGCCTACTGACTTTATACTGACTTTAAACTCCGAAAATGCGAAATAAATTCCAATATATTCCTTTCTGTAAAATGGATTTCAAAACATGAAAAAACCCTGTATCCAAGCCGTTTTTGGCTTGTTTACAGGGTTTCTTTTTATGGTCGGAGTGATGTGACTTGAACACACGGCCTCTTGGTCCCGAACCAAGCGCTCTACCAAACTGAGCTACACCCCGAAGTATATCAAATTTAAAACTGACAGCTTGGTTATTATACTCCATCGTCTTAAGTTTGTCAATTATTTAATTTGAGTTTATGAAAAGTTCAAAACCTGATATAAATTCTGGTGATTAAATATGTCAAAAAAGACAAATTAATTGAAAATTGCATATTTTGAATTCATCGGTATTCACGGCGGTATGCACGGCGCACAATCTTGAGACCGGAAGCGCAGCTGTTGATGTCCCTATTCTTTGCCGCCATTCGTGAAATTGGAAATTATCGGCTGTTTTTTAAAACAATAATAAGAAATACTATTTACATAATAAAATATTCCAAAACAAGGGGTATTGTTTATGGAACGGATTCAGCTTAGCAAACCTCGGATAAAACATTCGCGCGTTATTTTAAGATTAATTGTAGCTGCAATTATAGCTACCTTCGCGATTTCATCCTTAAAAACGCTGGCAACCACAGAAGTATTATCGAAAATGGGTTCAAGCGGCAGCGAAGTACGGGAAATACAGACAAGGCTTAAAAACTGGGGATACTATAAAGGCAATGTAGACGGCATATTTGGCAGCAAAACCCGGGACGCTGTTATACTGTTTCAGAAGAAAAACGGGTTAAAGGCTGACGGTATCGCAGGCCCGCAAACCCTCGCCGCTATGGGAATAGCCAGTAAATCTTCATCACCATCATCAACTCAGAGCAATCTAAACCTCCTGGCAAGGCTTATTTCCGCAGAAGCAAGGGGAGAACCGTATACAGGACAGGTGGCTGTAGGTGCGGTTGTGCTAAACAGGATTGAACATCCCTCTTTTCCTGACACGATAGCAGGCGTTATCTATCAGAAGGATGCCTTTACTTGTATAGCTGACGGGCAATTCAACGAACCGGTGGCTGAAAGCGCCTACCGGGCTGCCAGGGACGCCTTAAACGGTTGGGACCCGTCGGGAGGAGCCATCTATTACTATAACCCGAAAACAGCCACAAACCAGTGGATACGCAAACGCAAGGTTATTACCACAATTGGCACCCATGTGTTCTGTATGTAGTTAAGATAAAAGGGCTGCAGTTTTGCAGCCCTTTAACATTTTTGCTAAGTCTTAGGCTTATCGTTAATACTGCGTTACCCGTTTTTTCAGATAACGACCTATATATGGGACGCGGAAACGAAGAGGAATCCTCGCAGTACCGCCCATGCATATACGGAGCATTGCATAAGCCAGCTCGACACCTATTGACAGCGCATAATCCAGATCATTCGATTGTGAATAGCTGGCTGATTCGCGGCTTTGTATAACATCTTTCATCATTAAAAACAGTTCATCAGCATTTTCTACCCCATAAAAAGAACAAATGGTTTTCATCTGGGGGATATGGCTTAAAGAGCCCTGCCCAACTTCATATGTCCGGTGTTCCACCAAACTTCCCTGAAAGTCAGGCGTATGTACATAACATAAAAAGTCGCTGATATAATGCATTATAATGCCAAGCCTGAGGGAACGCCAGCGTGACAGGTTCTGCCCGCTGTAAATCCTTTTGCCGCAAAACCTGCGCATCATCCTTTTGACCATATTTCCTGCTGACGCAAGCTCATGCATATGCAAAAATCTATGATGGGTATAATCAGGATAGGCGCTGCCGATTGAAAACCAGTATGGATTGATTTTAACATTCAGCCTTGCTTCGCATCCTTCCCGAATGTGTTCCGAGAGCTCGCGGTGGATACGCACCTTCATAAAACAAATTCTTCCTTCCGTAAAAAGGAATCTGCAAAACGGATTCCGTTTTACGGATTCCGTTTTACGGATTCCGTTTACATATATTTAAATATCTGACTCCACCAGTATATAAAAGATTGAGCCGGAACACAAGCGGAAAATTTTGAAATTCTTAATATTCTGGCAGCTCCTGGGTTTTGACCAGGGATGCATATAGCCCGTTGCGCTCCATTAATTCCTTATGGGTTCCGATTTCCCTTATCCCGTGGTTGTCTATATAAGCGATTTTATCGGCTCCGCGTACAGTGGAAAGCCGGTGGGCAATCACAAGGGTTGTCCTGCCTTTGGATAGCTCATCAAATGCCGACTGTATTCGTGCTTCTGTTATGGTGTCAAGAGCAGAGGTTGCCTCGTCGAGGATTAGTATCGGCGGGTTTTTCAGGAAGATTCGTGCTATGGCGATTCTCTGCTTTTGTCCGCCGGAAAGCATAATGCCCCTCTCGCCAACATAAGTGTTATACCCATCAGGCATCTGCATAATAGTGTCGTGAATTTCAGCACGTTTCGCAGCTTCAATTACTTCCTCGTCTGTGGCATCAAGGCGGCCATATCGTATATTCTCCATAATCGTTCCGGCAAAAATCATTACTTCCTGCTGTACGATTCCAATTGCAGCCCGCAGAGAAGATAGTGTAAGGTCCCTAATATCCTTGCCGTCAATGGTAATGCTGCCTTCTGAAATTTCATAGAACCTCGGCAACAGATGGCACAGGGTAGTTTTGCCGCCGCCCGAAGGCCCTACCAATGCAAACGTTTCGCCTGCATTTATTTTAAGGTTTACATCTGATAGAACTTCAACATCGTTGTCATAGGAAAAGGTGACGTTTTTAAATTCGATGTCGCCCCGGATATTTGTTAAAGCTACGGCGTCCGGCTTGTCGACAATGTCTGGTTCAACCTGCATTAAACTGTAAAAACGCTTGAAGCCTGCCATTCCGACAGAAAACTGTTCTACAAAATTTGAAAGCCTGCGTATTGGCTGCAAAAATGTGTTGACGTAAAGGGTAAAGGTTATAAGGTCAACATAATCCATTTGCTTTTTTATAATAAGGTATCCACCGAAAGCAATAACCACCACGTTCATAATATTCATAAGAAAATCCATGCCAGCGGTGAATATCCCCATTTGGCGGTAAAAGGATTTTTTGGCTCCACGGAAATACCTGTTGCTTTCTTCAAACCGTTCAAGCTCATATTTTTCGTTGTTAAAGGCTTTTGCAGTCCTCATGCCGGAAATGCTTGCCTCAACGTTTGAATTGATTCCCGCCATTTTTTCTTTGACTTTTCTGGATGCCTCAGACATTTTCTTCCGCCTTCTCCCGGCAAAAAGGACAATCAGAGGTACCATGAAGAATACAACCAGCGCCAGTTTATACTGTATTGTGAGCAGGGCTATAAATGCGCCGATAAGGGTAATTGCGGAGATGAACAAATCTTCAGGCCCGTGGTGGGCCAGCTCCACAATTTCAAATAGGTCGTTTACAACCCTTGACATCAGGTTGCCTGTCCTGTTCCTGTCAAAAAAGCTGTAGGGTAGGGTTTGAAGATGGGTGAACAAATCCCTTCTCATATCCGCTTCCATATATACGCCCAAAACATGGCCCCAGTATCCTACAAAATATTGAAGCCCGGCACGGATAATATAAGCCGCCACCAATACGCCCATGACCGCAAAAAACGCGGAATAAACGCCTTTAGGCAGGTATTCATTTATAGAATTACGGGAAACAATGGGAAAAATCAAATCAATTACCGCAATCAGCAATGCGCACAGCATATCGAGGGCAAAAAGCTTCCAATGCGGGCGGTAATATGATACATAGGATTTTAACAGCTTTGAGAGTTTTTCCTGGTTTTGAATTTCCAAATTATCGTTTTTACTGATTTTTGAGTCCTGCATGGCTATTCTCCTGAGTGCTGTAGTTTAATAAGTTTTGATATGGGTAATTATAGCATAATTTGAATTATAATTCGAGGGAAGTTTTCTTGATTGTTTTAATGCGGTGATTTGACAAAATATTGGAAAGTGGTAAATTATAAATAGATAATTCCTTTATGAAAAGAGACGATTGGGATGGCAGAGCTTTGGGAAATAATCCAAAAGAGCAAAAGGATTTGCTTCTTTGGCGGAGCGGGGGTTTCAACCGAAAGCGGAATACCTGATTTCAGGAGCAGCAAAGGTATTTACAGCCAGGATTACGGTGGATTGCCACCCGAGGAGATACTTTCACACAGCTTTTTTATAAAAAAACCCGAGTTGTTTTACCGTTTTTACAGGGAAAAAATGATATTCACACAGGCAAAGCCAAACGGAGCACATTATGCGTTAGCCTATTTGGAAGAGAAGGGAGTGCTGAATGCTGTTGTGACCCAGAACATAGACGGGTTGCACCAGGCGGCGGGTTCTAAAAATGTTATCGAGCTGCACGGCTCGGTTTACCGCAACTTCTGCATGGGCTGCGGTGAGTATTACAGCCTGGAATACGTGATGAGTTCAGAGGGAGTGCCACGATGCGAAAAATGCGGAGGTTTGGTACGCCCGGACGTGGTACTGTATGAAGAATCATTGGACAGCGAAGTTATTGAAAGGGCAGTAAACAGCATCCAGTCTGCTGATACACTGATAATCGGTGGGACATCCCTTGCTGTATACCCCGCTGCGGGGTTGATACGTTATTTCAGGGGTGATGACCTGGTGGTTATAAACAAATCGCCTACCTTTGCGGACTCCTATGCTACACTGGTGATAAACGGCAGCATAGCGAAAAGCCTTAGCGAAGCTGTAAACAATAAAACATCAGGAGATGGGCCCTCCTGATGTTTTTTATTGCCTGTAAAGGGTTAGGGTGCAGTATATTTCGTTTACGTTGTAATCATCGTAATCCCACATTGTAAGCCCATGATCCTGCAAATACGAGTTGACTTTTTGGGTTAACAGGTTTCGGTTGTTAATAAACAACCTTGCCCCGGGGAATGTGCTTTCGGTAAACCTAAGGTCTATTATATTTTCCCCATTAATAACAGCCTGCGCTATGATTCTGGCTATATCATCCCTTTTAAAGGTTGAAAGCATCCTGCCTTTTCGGATGTAGTAATTTGCGTCATGGGATGTGCAGGTGTCAATGCCTATATTATCAGAATCGATTTGATGGGACTTTAGAATTTCGGACGTGGTGAGGTTAAAGTATGAATGGTTAATGCGGTCCCCTGCATCGTTCCAGGTCGGGTCGAGATGATAATTGTAACCTTCTATTGTTACCAGGTTCCACATGTGGTCGACATTATTCTGGTCCTTTCCGCTGACGAGGGTACATTCTATTCCGGAGCGGTGGAGCAGCAGCTGCATTGCCCTGGAATAGCCTTCGCAGACGGCCTTGCCTTCGACAATGGCGCCGTAAGCGGTAAAGGCAGTGGGGTACAACGCCGCCGGGTCCTCAACAGATGAAGCCCTGTCTTCGTAACTGCAAATTTGCAACAGCCTGTCGTGCAAAATCAATTCTATTTCAAACTGGTTTGATGGATTTATTCCGCTTAGTTCCCGCTCAAGCTGAAGTATTGCCTCTTCCAGCCTCTGGGAGGCGAAAAGGCGCTCACTGGCGCTCATGGTGTAAACCAGGTAGAAAACGTTGTAATAGTCTGATTTTCCAATTCTGTATCCTTCATAGCTGTAGGTGTTGCCTATAAAGAAGAACTGGGGGTTATCCCAAAGAAACGAGGTGTAAAGAAGCTCTGCTTCGCTTTTGGATTTTAAAGGCTTTGACAGTTCGACCCTGATGCCGTAGTAATCCCGTTGTGTACCGACGCCGGTGTCAGAAATTGTTATTCTTTCGTCCTTCCCAAAACTGTCCCTGACAGCGGCGTAAATATCGCCGTAATCTATTTTAAGGTTGTTCGGCAACCTTTGATAGCACCATTTCCCTTCGTATTCTTTAGAATAGTCAATGCCTGAACCTTTATTGTCCCCGCCTTTAGACTCATCCATGCTGGGGAACACGAGAGAGCAGCCGGTGAACAGTAGCGTTAAAACCGCAAGCAGCGCAATCAGGGACAAAAATCGGTGTGAGGTATTCAACGGCTTCTCTCCTTTTCAATATTTAAGTTATAGTTTACGGTTACTGGAGCAAAACTGGCAGGCGTTCCTTAATTTCATCAGAAACGTAATAGCGTATGGTGTCGCCGCTGCCCTGGTATTCGCCTGGAAGCGATACCGCCTTGCAAATTTGCCCGTCGTTGCGCTCGGCAAGGAAATCAAGGCCGTCCCTTACCTCGGCAAAATGGGACACAAGTATGTCCTTTTTGGATGCAAGGTTTACAATAAAGCTGAAATCCTTATCAGCCAGGTTTTTCCTTGAGGGGCGCATATACTGGTTAATCAATGCCGCCACAAGCTGCGCCTGTATGTCGGCCCTTTGTTTTCTGCCTCCGTGCCATGCGGGGTAACGTAAGACTTTAACCACCTGGGATGGGGTTAAGGTCCTAAGCCCACCTTCGATATTTATTGAAAAGCTGGTGTCGCTGTATTTAAGGCTTTCATCAAGATTAATGATTATCCCCATTTCAAAATAATCTACGAGTTTTTCGATATTCTCATAGCTTATTACATAATAGTTATCGATTTTTATGCCAAGAAGTTTAGCGATGGCGTCCCGAACCTCCGTAATTCCCTGGCTTTGATACAGCTCATGGATACGGATTTCGCTGGTTTTGTAATCTACCACTGTATCACGAGGGACTGCAATGGTTCGGATGCTTGTTTTTGCCGGGTCACTGCGGACTATAATAAATCCCTGGGCCTGATTCTGGTCAGTTGTTACAACTAAAAGGTTTCGGGCGTCGGATTCGTCAAACCTCAGAAGGTCTAGTTGCGAACTTGAAGAACCGAAAGTGGAGGAAAAATGCTCTTTATTTATGTTTATCACCGCCCAAAGGCATATACCGCCAAAAACAATTAAAAAGACTATAAAAACCAACAAAAATACCAGAACATTATTATATTTTTTGACGGGTTTCCTGTATCCAGGCAATTTATGAACCCTCCCTTCCTTAAACAATCCAGAACCTCTTGAATATGTAATAAAGCTGCGAAAAATCAATTAAATCCAGTGTTAACAGTATAACAAATATTTATCAATAATATCAATTACATTTCTGTAATTTAATAGAAACAGAAATGTAATTCTTTTAGTAAGACTGAACAGTTTCTTTTTCAACAAATATCTTGCTAGCCAGACAGAAAACATGTATACTAATATTAATTTTGAGTGTATTTTATAAAGATAAATTCTGTTCTTGATTGGTAAGTTGTAAAATGAATTGCCCAAATAAATAAAAAAAAGACCCATTACGGTCAAAACCAGTTATACTTAAGTTGAAGACAAAAGCAACTGGAGGGAAACCGTAATGGATCAAAGACAGTATA
>DUMT01000023.1 GCA_012839705.1 Clostridiales bacterium
ATATCTATTACTGCTACTTCTTTTCTTCCGTCTTCATGCTTTATAATCATCTTCATCACCTGCCTCTATTTTACCATATTTACGCAAAAAAGCCCAGCTTTCGCTGGACTTTTTCGACAAGCTGAGAGCCGCTTTTCAAGCGGGTCTTTCACTTTAAAATTTGTTCATGCTTTAGACATAGGTATCGTAAAGCTGGCAACCGACTTGCTTTCGATTACGAATTCCATAAACGAGTCGCCATATTCTACACGAACCTTTAAGTTGTTGGTTGTCTTGTTGAAGGCAACCAAACCAATTGTACCGTCCTTGTTTTCACAGGCAACAATGCGAACAGCCCCTTCATTGTTTTTGGTTTCAAGCCTTCTGGCTCCGGGACGAATGACTTTGCTAAAATGCGCCAGGGCGTAATAATCCAGATTATACGTGATCTCCTTAGTCTGTTGATCAATCTTTACAAGCCCACGGCATGTGCTGGTTCCAAACCCCGGCACTGTGGGTCCGTTGTTTTCATCCAATGCAATATTCCAGAAAACCACCGCACGGGAATAATTCTGCAGGGCATCAAAGCAAATATCAAGCGCATTGAAAAAGCCGATAGTGAAATTCCCGTTTCCGATCCATAGCCCTCCGGAAGCTTCGGTCAGATACACTTCCTTATCCGGGAATTTTGAATATATTTCCGACTGGGCTGAGGCTTTGCCGCCGTAATTATGCCACGCAGTTCCAACAACATATGGCGAACTGTATAAAACTTTTTCGGGATAATAGGGCTTATCCCAGTTATGGTCATAGCATAGTATTTTTGTCTTTATCTTTTCAGATTCAAACAACGGACCTAAGTGATTATTAATAAACGCTATCTGCTCTTCCGGTGACATCTTCATGGTAGGATAATGGTTTGCAGCGTATAATGGCTCATTCTGTACCGTAATAGCGTAAATAGGAACCCCGTGCTTTTCGTATTCCTTTATAAAGCGCAGAAAATATCTGGCATATGCATCATAGCATGACCTGAGCAATGTGCCCCCTATCATGTTACCGCTAGTTTTCATCCACCCCGGAGGGCTCCAGGGGGATGCCATAATTTTTAACTCGGGGTTTAATTTAAGCGCCTGCTGCAAAAGCGGGATAATATCCTCCAAGTCATGTTCAATAGAAAAATGTTTTAATTCCATATCCTGTTCGCCCAGGGGCATATCACAATAGGAGTAGATTTCACGGGAATAGTCACACGCCCCCATTGGCTGCCGGATAAACGAAAGCCCGATCCCTTCTGTGGGCGAGAACAGCTTTTTCATCAAGTCATTGCACCGGTCAGCGGACAGGACCTGATGAACCAAATAGGCTGATGAATCCGTAAAAGACGCACCAAACCCGTCAATCTCCTGTTTATAACTGCCCGGTTTGATTATAACCTTTTCAGATGCCAGATTTACATCCACGGTTTTCCCGGGGATAATGTGCTCCTGCTCCAGAAGCAATTTTTCCCCGTTACCAGTTGAGACAAACATAGATATTTCACCACTCATTACACTGGATTTATCGTTTACTACATCTTCGGACGTTACACTTTCATTTGAATTCACATCTTTCGGCTTCCCAGTTAAGCTGCAGGATGAACATAGAGCCAGCGCAGCTAATACTGAAACTATATTTATAACTTTCCGCATAGTTACTGCCCCTTATTTACTGATAAATTTTGATACAGTAATGACAATTTCGGCTAATTTCCCGTAAACCTATTCCCCCGTAATGCCGCTGGATTCTATCCCTTCAACGAACTGTTTCTGCAAAACGCTGTAAAGAACTAATAATGGCACAATAGTCAGGATAGTTCCCGCCATGCGGATGCTTTCATTAATCTTGTTAATCTCGCTTCCGTCGGAGGTGGGATACAGCCTGCTGTACTCCTGCACAAAAGCATTGAGCCGCATTGGGAGGGTACGGATTTCCGAACCCAGCAGCAGGGATGACTGATAAGTTTCATTCCAATACCATACGAATGAGAAGAGGAAAGCAATCACAAAAGCCGGCAGGCATACCGGCACAGCGATTTTCAAAAACACTTTCAGGCGCCCTGCGCCATCCAGCTGTGCCGCTTCGTCAAAGGACTGAGGATATGACCGGAAGGCCTGATAAAAAATCAGCACAAATATTGTAGATTTTATTCCCTGCCCAAATGCTGCCGGGACAAACAAAGCCAGTTCGCTGTTTAGGAGCTTATATGTATCAAACAGCAGGTATTTGGGAACCGTCATAACCTGGGAAGGAATAAGAAAAATTCCAATCATCAGGGCAAAATAAAACTTTTTGCCGGGGAAATTGTGGCGGGCAAAGGCATATCCCGCCAGTGAACAGGACAGTGTTTGCAACAAACTCGATACAAACGCCAGAAAGACACTAGTAAACAGGCTTTCGCCAAAATGCAATACCCGAACTGCCTTCCTGTAGTTGCCTAAAAAGAACTCTGTGGGAACCCAAGTTACAGTCGGGTTCACCAGGTCATCCATGGTCATCAGTGAACTGACAATCATATACAATACCGGATAAATGTAGACATATCCAAGGGCCATTAAAAGCGCATAAAGTACAATTTTCTTGGATATTTTCAACTTTTTCAGCTTATTTGAATAACGGGCTGAGGTTTCCGAGATCAATCTTGTGTTCAATTCTCATCGTCACCCCTTCTGGCCCTAGCGCGAAGGACAACAGCTATTATTAACAGCAGAACCACAACCGCCAGAAAATAAATCCACGACATGGCAGCGCTGTAACTGTAAGCCTTTCCCGTCAGAGTCATCTTGCTGCTAATTTCCGAGTTAATCGCGTTGTTAGAAAACGAAGACAGTTCCATGATTGTATAAATGGCATTAAGAAAAATAGTCGGTTTGATAAATGGAAGTAAGATTTTCCAGAAAACCTGCCAGTCAGACGCCCCATCTATTGCCGCTGCTTCGTAGATTGGCCTGCCTATCTTTTGCAGCCTTGACACATATATCAGAATCTGGACACCGGAAAACCAGAGGATTATAACAATATTATCGAATATGTATAAAACCGGTAGAGAAATCACAGCCGGCAACTGCTCGACAAAGGTATAAATCGGGAACCGCTCCGGATTTATGATAGCCGATGCTCTATTTACCACCAGTTCGGAAATAACAGGGCCGCTGGTAATTATAACCGGAAAGAAGAATACCGCTCTGAAAAAGCCCCGAAAACGGAATTGCGAATTCAACATCAAAGCTATGATCAATGAGGAAACAATTATTATAGGCGTTGAAAACGCAACAAACTTCACGGTATCTAAAAGGCTGATTAAAAATGTCGTATCTTCGGTAAAAGCTTCCCGGTACCATTTCAGCCCCACTAACTTAGTTACAATGCCATTAGTGGTAAAGGAAACAGAGCAGATGCTGATCCAAAACGAATACAAAAATGGGAATAAAGACAGGAATACCAAACCGATTAGCCAGGGGGCCAGAAATGCATAACCACTTAACGCTTCTGCAGTTCTTCGTTTAATGTGCTTTTTCAAAACATTCACTCGCCCTTTACAAAAAGTGCAGATTTTGCTTCCACATAAACCGACCCGGACTTGAATGGGTAAGAATTGTAGTTAACGTATATGCTCCCGGACGGATAATCCACTTTAACCACTCCCTGTTGCAGAACTGTGTGGTCTAAAACGCTTTCCCCTTTTACCTGTCCGAGAGACTGATTAACTTTGCCGTAAATCACTGCAATCATTTCCTGCCAATCGGGATAATATGTAGAATTATATTCTCCGGAAGGAGTTCTAATCAGCTTGTGGTTTGGTGTCCCGGTCAGCAGGAAGGACGGATAAACCCCGTATTCAATATGCTTTAAAATATCATAGTCTGAATAGAAGCTGAGGTTGGCATAAGGGGCGAACAGCTCCATGCTGCCGCTCAGGAGAATCTGTAAAAATGGCACTGAATCGGATTCAAAGAGATACTGGCTTCCGGACATCGGCATATCCGTCATTTGCTGCAGATATGGCCATAAGTACTGGTTTGAAACCCCTGCCGCGAATGTACCCAGACCTTCGGCGAGGGCGGATGCACTCTTCGTTATTAACCCCATTGCCTCCGTGCGGCTGATAAAATCTGATTTTAAATAGTTCCCATAAAGGCGGCGGCCGAGTTCAGTAAAGTTAATTCTGGATATACCCAGCTTTTTCAACATCTGAACCTTATTCGGGATGAAATCAACGGCTTTGCTGATATTTGCAAAGTACCTGTCGGAAAGCCATCTGTCCTTGTTATTGCTTTCCTGCTTAATGATCGACTGGGAGAGGGTGATGCCCACTTGGGTATTGATATCAAATTGTTTCTCATTACCCGAAAGAGTTGAGGCTTCGGCAAATACCCATATACCTTCCGCCTCCAGTTTTTCTGCAAGGCTGCTTATCGCTTTTGAATTGGATATCTTTGTACTTAATTTTCGGTGACCGTTAAGCCCCCTGCTCTCATAACCTTTCAGGGTAATCTGCCCATTTATGCCGCTTTCCAAAAGCCACCGTCCGATTTCATGCACCTGATCAGTAGTGGTAATTCTCTGGACTCCCGACCAGATGAAGCCTTTTTTGATATCCGCCATAATCAAATCGAGTTTTAGCGGAATGCCTTTTTTAGAATCCGTCGCTGCCGCTTTGAGAAAACCGGACTTTTGCAGTTTCCCCCTATAATCCACAGCCATTCCGGCGTAACTCGCTTTGTCGCCGTGCAGAAATGTATAAGTCAGTTTTGGATTTACTGTATTCCGATTCTTTTGCACCACCTGAACACCAGCGCCGCTTTTGCTGGTGGGTTGCATATATTTCTGGCGGTAAATAAATTTTGCCGTAGCCCAATTGTAATCTGTCAGAACACCGGACGGCGTTGCCACAATGGCCGCATATTCAGCGCCGTTTTCAATCACACCGTAAAAAGCATTCTGGCGCACACCGTGAACAATGCCGAAAAGCGGAACATGGATTGCTTCCTCCGGCGTGGCAAAATCATTCGGACGGTTTGCCTTCAGGTCATTCACTTCAAACAGGTTGTCTATGGCATAATCCAGCCCGTAAACCCGCTCTTCGTATCCCTGCAGGTAACTGGACGGCTTTGAAAACCGTATCAGCGCCCCGCTGCCATCTGGCACCAACATATAACCGTCCACAGTATCAGCGTTAACCGCGCCCAGAAACGGCAGGAAATACACGGCCCCCAGTGTGTTGGTCCCGGTTTCGGTTATGCTGTCATCCTGCAAATATAAGGTTATCGAGTTATCCTTCAGTGTCAGGTTGACAGCCAGTGAAATGCCCACTTCCTTAAAATCGACACTGACTTTGAGGGTATTGCCGGACACGGAATATTCCGACTTTGTGTTGGATGCCCCGGCACCGATCCGTTTGCTGATGCCTTTATCAGTATAGTAATCAATCCCCACTATACCGTTGGCAAAGGCCGACCATGTCTTGTTTAAATTATCGGGTTTATCCTGTTCCAGCCCGCCCCAGATATACCCTGTCGACAAATCAACAACCCTGATGGCTGTGGTGGATTTCCGATACCAGACCTGGCAATATTCATTCTCCATCACTTTCTCAAAGCCCTCGGTTGTAAGCAGGCAGGAAACGCTTTTCCTGTTGTCAGGATGGGCATACCGGTTGGATTTTATCTCATTCTCAGATATAAAGTCGCTTTTTATATCAGTCGGGTAATCCGTTCCCTCATCAGCCTGCTCCGCATTCCCTAAAACGGGCAACAGCGTAATGCAGATTATCATCGCAAATATCAGAAGTTTTTTCAGTCCTTTAGCCTCCAACACGGTATCCTACCTCCTTTGCAATGGTGTAAACCAGATCCCCTATTTGCTCCCAGAACATGCCAATCATGGACACCACCAATATTACAATGCACATTAGGAAAACAGTTAAAATCAGGCTCCATAATACCTGCCCGTATTCATAGCCGTTGATTTCCCTAAGCCCGATTACGAGCAATACAAAGCACCAGATATAAATTATCCCCAGCCCGAATTCTAGCAGAAATGTTTCATTGTAAGTAACAACATGGGAAATTACCGTCACCACGGGCGAAAAGAGTATAAACGGTATTAAGGCATAGGCAAAGGTATTGTACACATCCCTAAAACGGCCTTCGCCGTCGATTATTTCCGTAACCATGAAGTTGCATATAATTCCCAGGAACAAAGGAATAAGGAACAGCATGGATAAAAAAGCAACCGAAGTGTTGTTCACCGTATGAAAATTAAATATGAAACCGCTGCCCAGGCTCTGGAACATAAAGACAAGATAAGCCAGCAGGAAAAGTATGGTGGATGACAAATAATTCCCGGCACCTTCATGCCTGACGGAATAGTAGCTGTCAAAAGGATGCTTCAAAAACCTGAAACCAATCAGAAGATCCGCCACGGGTTTTGGCTGCCAGGTTTTCAAATTTGCCGTCAGGCTAAAAACTTTTCTCTGTTTTCGTTGCAACAGCGACAAAACAATAAATACCAATATAGCTGCTGCCCCCAGATATGGTATATTCCTACCCAGCCATTGGTTACGCAGCTCCCAGAAACAATCCGAGTAGCCTTTCCTGTTTTCGGCAATTCGAAAATGCTCGGCTGCCAGTTCATACTCCTGCATCTGGGTATAACATTTAGCGATGCCGTTGTGTGCCAGGCGGGAATTCCCGCTCTGACGCAATAGATCCTGCCATACGGACAGGCTTTCATGGTATTTTCCCTGATTGTACAGCAAAATCGCCTGGTGGGTTTTAAGCGCAAAGGCAGTAGGATAGAAGAAATGCAAAATCCCCTGCTCTTTATCCAGTACATAAATACAGCCCTGTCCGTCCACCGCAATGCCGGAGGCTACCGTAAAAAGGCCGTTGCGCTCCGAAGAGATTGCCCGCCCGCCAAAGGAGAAAAGCAAATCCCCATCATTGCTGTATTCATAAATCAGGCCTGTTTCTGTAACGGCCAGCACCTGACCTTCGCTGCCTATGGTTATATCCTCGAAATTCGCTTCATCCGCCATATAATCGAACATGTTGTAACCTGCGATATTGTGCTTTTTGACAGCATCCCCTTCAACACCCTTTGTAATGCTGTAAATCATGTTCTGGCCATCGGCTGCCAGGTTGTAAAAGGTTTTAGGGACGCGGCGGAAAAGTTTCTGTTTCTGTTCTTCGGTAAAGATTAAATCCTGAACTTGTTCCAGCAGTGACAATCGGATATTGTTATACCCGAAATACCCGAGGAACTGCCCTGTAGATGAAAGCTGTATTATGCCGTCATAGGAACCTTCACTGACAACAAACAGGGTGCCGTCATCAGTTACCGTGACTTTTTTTGGTTTAAAACTTGTTTTGCTGCCAAAAGTCGCTTCTTTGGGCCTTCCAAATTCCTGCAATAGTTCTCCCGAGTGAGAAAGCTTAAAAATCTTTACTGCAACAGGATCCGCCGCATAAACGGCTTCACTGTTCACATAAATACCGTAGGGGGACTGCATCCCTTCATGCCGGATTTCACTCAACCCATTTGTCTCCCGGTCGAAAACAACAATCCTACCATTTCCGGTATCGGCTATGTAAATGTTATTGCCGAAAACAAATATATCCTCCGGCTTATTCAGTCCGGCATCCCGCAGAAGGATGGACCCTACCAGATATGCATCCTGTGTACGTATCCATTCCCCTTCCGCGGACAGGGTATAGGTGTATGCTGTCGAATTGGATGCGCCCACCCGCATGCAAAGCCCTAAAATCAGGATGGCAATCAATGCGGGAAGCCGTCCTTTTCTCTTGTAAAAAAACGGCATTGCAAACTTCCTCCCTGAGCGCTATTTAATTCCGGAATAGGACATGGTGTTCATTACCCGCGACTGCATTATGATAAACAACAGGAAAACAGGAACAAACATAATCAGAGACGCAGCCGCTGCCATCCCCTGGCCGGCAACACTGTTTCCGGTTGACGATGTCAGTGCGCTCATATAAAACGCAAAAGTCTTCAGCGATTCACGGTTGATATAGTTTCTGGAAGCCTCAACATTTGTCCAGACGTTTTGGAAGACCAGCATGGCCACGGTAGACACAGCGGGTCGGATCATGGGGATTACGATGCGGAACAGGATTCCGTATTCCGTGGCCCCATCGATCCTGGCGGCCTCAATCACAGCATCAGGTAGCTGGTCAATAAACTGTTTGAGCAGGAACAATCCCACCGGCATCGCCAGCAGAGGTAAAATCTGGGACCAGAAATTATCAAGAAGTCCCAATTTTGAAATTACTATGTACCTCGGGATTGAAACGGTGGTGGGAACAAACATCAACGTCAGCGTGTTGATTTTAAACAGCAGCCCTTTTCCTCTAAACTGGCGTTTTGAGAGGGTATAGGCGGCGGATGTTCCGAACAGAATGGTCAGGACCATAACTATAATACTGATCACTATGCTGTTGAACAAATAAACCGTAACAGGGGTATTTGTGGTACCGGTGGCTGCCAGCAGCTTTCTAAAGTTAATAAATGTGGGACGCGTGGTGATAAAGCGCGGAGGATATGCAAACAATTCATCCATCGGCTTGAAAGCACTGAAAAACATATACAAAATAGGCAACACCATAAATAGCGCCAAAGGTATCAATATAAAATAGAATTTCAACTGGCTCCATTCAAATTTTGAAGGATTTATCAGCACTGGCCTTTTTCTGGTCACACTTATCCCCCTCAATCTTTTTCTCCAAACAGACGGTATGCCAGTTTGGAGAATATCCACATAATCCCAAGCAGGACAACGGACAAGGCGGAGGCATAACCCATCTCGTACCTTAAAAATCCGTAATCATCAATATGGTTCGCCAGCAACTGCCCCGCATTCATAGGAGTCGGGTTGGAGCCGGACAACTGAACGCCCAAACCTGCCGAACTAAAGGTATTAACAATGGACATCACGGCTCCAAACAGCATCTGCGGCTTAATCATCGGGATGGTTATGTAATAAACCTCCTGCAAACGGTTGTGTATTCCGTCAATGGCAGCGGCCTCATACATTTCAGGGTCAACATTCAAAATCCCCGAGAGCATCGCCAGGAACCCCACACCCATGCTGCTCCATAGGGCAACAATGATAATGATTGTCATCAAATAAGCGGGGCTGGTAAGCCACAGCTGCGGTGATTGAATGACCCCAAATCTAAGCAGCAGGCTGTTTAAATAACCCGCACGGTCACCGCTGAATAAAACGCTCCAGACAACCGCAACCGTTACACCTGCAGTTATGGAGGGCGAGTATATAATTACAGCAAGCATAGTCCTGGGCCCTTTTGTAAGCTGTGCCAGAATCCACGCCAGCAGGAATGAAAGTATGTACCCGCCCGGGCCGACAATCAGCGCATATTCAATGGTGTTGGGCAATATATCCCGCATGAAATCGATATCCTGCGAGAAAATGTTGATATAATTCTTCAACCCGACAAAAACAGGGGAAGTAACCGCATTATACTGGGTAAAAGACAGCCCAATTGCAATGATTACGGGAATTATGATAAACAGCGTAAAACATATCACAAAGGGCGCCAGCATTACCACATGGGAGTAACGGTTGAAAAATTCTTTGATTTTATTCACCGTCCATCACCCCCAAGCAACTCGTCTATTGAATAGATACGGTACTCTTTGACCGATTTTCCGTCTTTAAGGTAACCGAACTCCTCCATCTTACGGGTGATTTCGCGGTTGATAATATTTGCAGCCTCATCCAAAGATACTCTCACTGTTTTCCCCTGTGTGACTACCCGCGTCCATGCGTTGCTAAGCTCACGTTCGGCCATGTATGTGGCGGGATGACGGACAATTTCCCTCATATTCGACCATTGGCTCAGAATCACTTCTTTATGCTCCTGCGGGAACTGAAGCCTGGCAAAAGCCTTGAGATTGGCTGTATTCCACATATATTCCACACCGTATCTAGTCTGCATGTTATAACCGAATTGGGTTTGGGTTTCTGCCGACAGCCACCATTTCAAATACTCCCATGCCATTTCTTTTTTGTCCGAAGATTCAAATACAACACAGGCACGGTCGGCAGCCGGCTGTACGTTGCAAATACTTCCATCTTCCCGCCTGAAGCCGGGAGACGGTGCAATGGCCCATTTTCCCATGATTTCAGGCGCGGCATTCATCAGCTGGACATAAGTGTTAAAGGACCCAACGCCAACAGGCACTGTTCCATAGCGGAAACTGTTGTAAAAGCTGGAGATATTCTGTTGCACCGAATATTTTGAAAAAAGGTCAGACAGAACCGTAAAACCTTTAATGGTATTTTCAGATTGGATTGCTGTCTCCAAGCCATCACTCGAATACAAATCCCCGCCAGACTGGTAAATAAAAGGTACGGTCGTATACAGCGGCTTTGTTCCGGACCAACCTGCCAGGGGGAGATAGAAATTCATCGAGTTCCTGCTCAGGACAACCATCATTCTCTTTACATCGTCCCACGTCTTCGGCGGCTGCAAATCGAGCTTTTCAAAAATATCCGTGCGGTAAAACAGCACATAAAAGTCCTGGGTTTCGGTAACACCGTAAATTCCCTTGCCATAGATATACGGCGTCAGTGTCTCGGTATTATAATCCTGCTTTATGTACTCTGCAAAATCCGGATATTCCAAAAAATTATGCAACGCCGAGCGGATGGCGAGATTATATGGGGTGTGGGACGCCAAACCGATTGCCACATCCGGGCTGTCTCCCGACGAATTTGCAAGGATTAGTTTGTTTTCATCCTGCATGACCGAAAAGTTTACCCGGAAATTAATTTTCCCCTCCGAGTATTGGGAATCAGCCATGATTTGCATTGTTTCAACATACTGGATGGGGCGGTTTACCCACACCTTGAGCACCTGATGATCATCAGCGTCATCGTCTCCGGCATTGGTTATAGTAAAGAAGAACCGTTTAATCCCGTCTACTATTGCTGTCCAAAATCCGGATTTTGCTCTGGGCAGTTTTTCATCGTTACTGATATAAATACGGTCAATGCCTAAGGGCTGCTCCTCCAGCATGGTTATTAGGTCTGCGAGATATTGCATGACGGAACCCGAGCCTTCATTCAATTCATTTAGGCGGGTTGGCAGTTTATCCGGCTTTTTTAAAACATTCCGCAATACATCCCCTGCTTTTTTAAGATTTACGGCGGCGGACGCGTTTTTGCCCTGAAGCAAGCTTATTTCATCATAAATCTTCTCAAGGGAGGACATTTGGGAATTCAGTGTTTCTGTAACTCCCGGCATGTAATCCTCAATATCCCAGGTTCGGTTTGTATCCGATGAGCTGCTGGCTATTTTTTTCAATTCCAGCCCTATATTTGAGATTTTATTCATGATTTCCCGAACCTGATTTATGTACGGTTCCAGCAGCCCGCCTTCCGCCTCAAGGGCCAATGTATGCTTACCGGCATCCAGCCAGACTGCGTACGGGAGCGTGTATAATTTGTAATCAGTTCCTGTATATTGAAATCCCACATGCTGGAATTCGGCAAATGGGACCTTGCCATCGATTTCAATGTTCCTGTAAACCGTCATGTTTTCCTTTTCCGTCTGGGTGTAGGAAAAGCTTAGATTATAAAACCCTGCGGTTTTTACAGTGAAACTCCAAAGCACCTTCTGCCCTGCAGTGGAGAACGTGCCTTGATTCAATGTATTTATATATTTTTTCCTGTAATTATAAGGGCTCAGGGCGCTGTTTTGCTGGTTTACCCCCTGAATATATGAGTCGGATTTCAACTGGTAACACTCTGCTTCCAGCGATATGCTGTCGGCTCCATAGCTGTCAGGATATCCAGCTATATATTCTTTGTAGGACGGCATTTCCTCATAGGGGACTAACAGAATTTTCTCAAACTCCACCTCATCCGATTGCGGGGTTATCTTAATCCTATTTCCAGTAGATTTCAGCTTAAAGGTGATTGGTGTTTTGTCAATAGACGCGTAGGGCTTGAGATAATCCTGCACAAAACCATCTAAAGTCACCTGCGATGGGGAGATTTGATTGTCGTTTCTGTCCCATCTCAGATTAAAGTCTTCAGCTTTCCACAGCGAATACAGCGGAACAGTATACTCTTCGTCGTTGACAGTAATGGCAAATGTTCCTTTGATCAGAATATCCTCCAGCGGCCGGTATACAATCACCGCTTGATAAATGCCGTCAGCGGGCAAATCCGCTGTCAATTCAAGCGATTCGCCCGCCTTCAGCAATACAGGCTGCTGATCGGAAGGAGAAGCATAAACAGTAATCGCTGTATCCGGGATTTGCACCCAATCCGACGAGGTGCATTCAGGAATATTCGGCTGCTCAACAACCGCCCGGGATGCCAGGGCGGCAGGCGTAATCGCGGCGCCCTGGCACGCAGTCAGCTGAGCAACTGAAAGTATCAGGCAAAGCGCAGAAATAAGCCAACGTTTCCTGATGGGCATATATCTTCCCTCTTCCTTTTAAGTACCTGTAACTGGCAGCCCGGCAGTTCATGAATTATTATGGCTGGAATCAAATTCCTCCTGAACCTGTTTTATCTTTGCAATTAAATCATCATAAGCTACTTTATATTGCTTGTTGATCAGATCTTCCACTTCGGAAGCAAGGGCAGAAGGAGATTCGCCATTATTGACCCTTTGACGGGCATTGTCTACGATCGGGCCTAAAATTGTCCAGAAATCAGGCAGAACTTTGTAATAATCCTGTTTGGCATCCTTTTCGCTCATATGCTCAAACATGTATTTGACTCCGTTCGGAACGATTGACAGGCTCTTGAACTTCTCGATAACCTCCGGATGTGTTGAAGCAGGAATAAAGAATTCGGGGCTTGCTGTGCCTTCTGCATCAACTTTATTGGCGAAATAATCAGTACGAGCCAATATACCGTCTTTACCGTAAGAAATCCATTTAAGCAGCGCAAAGGCGGCCTCGGGATATTTGGCAGTGGATGTCATGAAAGCATAGTCGCTATGTACCAATTGCCTGTAATTGTTTTTGTCAAGCACAGGGATTGGATAGAAGTCCCAGTTCCAGCTCAAGGTCCTAACCCATCCGAAATCCCAGGTACCATGGAAACCGATAAGGACTTTACCCTCACGGAAAGCATCCGCATCTTTACCAAATTTCTTCTGGTAGTCGTCCATTTCGCCTTTATTGGTCAGTTCAGAGTTCTTCAAATTGTCAGATACCAGCCCGGCGATTTGGGTTAATGCTTTCTGGCTTTCTATTGCCTTTGCCCAAGCGCCGCTTGTGTAGTCAAACTGATTCTTTTCGGGATTATAACCCATCTGGTGCAAATTGCTGAATGTGCCGAACAGCGCCTCATCAAGGGAACTTACGTGGTTAATGCCGGAGTATTCGCTTGTTGTGGCCTGTTTTGCCAAATTGAAGAATTCATCAAAAGTCCAGTTATAATCAGGTACATCCATATTGAGAGTATCCAGCAGGTCAAGGTTCAGGACCATGCCGCTGAACTGGAGCCATACAGGCACTGCATAGATTTTATCGTTAATTGTGTAGCCATCCAGCTGTACTTTATAGATATACTTTGCCTCTTCATCTTTTTCGATGAACTCATTCAAAGGATACAACCAGCCCTGGGATGCGAAATAGGTCAAGTTGTCCCAGCCATATGCCACATCAGGCAATGACTGTGTCGCTGCCTGGGCGGTAAGAAAATCCGTCAATCCGCCATCAAAGCCCACCAGCTCCACTTTTACATTGGGGTATACCTTGTTGAACTCTTCCACAATCTTCTTCGCGTCATCCATGCTGCTGTTGTAAACCGCATACTTGACCGTGCCGGAAATGTCTGTGGGTGAAGTAGTTTTTCCGCCCGATGAATCATCCTGTTTTGAACATCCCGGCATCAACGCCATAATCAACGCGAAGACAAAACAGAAAACCAATATTTTTTTTTGCATTATGATTCTCCTTTCCATATAAATTAAATTTTATAGATTGCTGATTGAATGGAATGGGGTTCAATCATTATTTCACACAGCATCCCGTTTTCCCTGATGATATAAGGCACGCTTGCATCAGTACGGTTGAGAACCACCAGTACACGCTCAGCCTCCGGAGTTTCGAAGCCTACTACCTCCAACTTGTCGGTATAGCTGCTTACTGCAATTCGGCGTGAACCACGGGGTATGAACCGGCTGAAATGGCCCAAATAGTAATACGGCAATTTGACTTCGTATGTACCTTCCTTTGTGTTGCAAATAACAGGCGCATCGCAGAAATTCTCCGCGTGATTCGGGCCCCCATTTTCATTCAGTACTATGTTCCAGTCAATAAATGCGGCAAGCCCGTGTGCCAGATTGCCGATGATGTCATGGGCATATTTCTCCGCCGCCATCACTTGGTCCTGTTTCACACCATGTTCCAGGCATCCTTCCGAAAAGACAAGCAAGGCATCGGGATACCGTTCCTTAATAAGCGACAGCTGTTCAAAATGGTCACCGGTGTACCAATGTACTGCAACACCGGATACGAAAGAGGCTGCCTCACTGTCGCTTAATATAGTATCCGCCCGTTCAAAACACCTTTCCTTGTTATGGTCCCAAACCAACAGCTTTATCTCAGACAGCCCGCTTCTTTTAAGGGCAGGCCCAAGGTAATTCTTAATGAAATCCCGCTCCTGTTCAGCAGTATATGTACATGAATCCCAACGCTGAACAGCGTTTGGCTCATTCTGGACTGAAAGGAGCGATACTTCAACCCCCTCGTCTTTAAAGCACTTGATAACCTTCACCAAATAATCCGCCCACAGCTGGTAATACTGTGGCAGCAGCTGCCCTCCGTGATTCATTGTGCCCGTTGTTTTCATAAACCCGGGCGGGCTCCATGGGCTGGCCATAACAATCAGCCTTCCGCCTGAAACATCCTTCGCCGTTTTGATATAGGGCAGGATTGTTTTCTTATCACGTTCAATCGAGAATGTCTCAAGCGAAGTATCCCCATCCTCAATATAGCAGTAATTGGAAAGGGCGAAGTCACAGCTGTTTATATGTGTACGGCAGATGTTGTATTGGTTCCCTTCCTTTCCAAAATAAAGCTGAATAATCTCCTGCCGTACAGATTCCGGCATTTTGTTCAACGTAGCCGCACAGGCTTCTGTAATCGCTCCACCAAAACCGAGGATTTCCTGGTATTTAAACTGTGGAAAGACGCACAAAAGCTGAAATTCTGTATTCTTAGTATCCTGGTAAAAAGTATATCTGGCCTCGTTAAGTACCTTCTGGTTATTACTTGTTATACAACGAAGTTCCATTTTAATTTTTCACACTTTCTACAGTACTTGTTTTACAGGTTGATTTTGCAGGAATTTCGGAGCAGCAGCGTGGTTTCAAGCTTGGTAACACGGCCGCCCTTTTGATACTGAATGATATCCACAAGGTTTTTTACCGCTAATGATCCTACCGTTTTTACCGGGTTAACTACGGTTGTAAGAGACGGGTGCAAATACTGCGCAATATCAATATCATCAAATCCAACCACACTGACATCATTCGGAACATAATACCCTTCATCTTTCAGAGCTTTAATACATCCGATTGCCATTAGGTCGTTGGCGCAAAAGAATGCTTCCGGAGGGTGACCATATTTCCTCAGACGTTCTCTCACTGCATTGTAAGCACCCTGTTCGCTAAAATAACCTACAAGCTCATCCTCTTCCCTGATGGGAAGCTTGAAATTCTGCATGGTCTCGCTGAAACCCTCGTACCGCTTAACATCGTCGTAGTTATTAAGGTAACCGTGGATATAACCGATACGGCGGTGCCCCAGCTTAATCAGATATTCAGTGACCATTACTGCACCCTGGCGGTTATCAACCACAACACTTGAAACCGTTTCGTCAGCCACTTCACGGTCAACAAATACAACCGGAATTTTCAGTTTTATGAATTTTTCAACATGTTCATCGTTGATGGTGTCATTCAAAATAATGGCACCATCAACTTTTTTCCCGAAAATGAATTGTTCAGTCTGAGGGAGGTTATTTAAACCGTTAATGTTAATGTTAAGACCATAACCAAATTTGCAGCACTCTTTATAAATGGAATCCGCCAGGGATGCATAATACGGGCCTTCAACACTTGTGATAAACAGGCCTAAAAACCCGGTTCTGCTGGACTTCAAATGCCGCCCGTTCAGATTCGGGGTGTAATCCAGTTCCTTAATGGCCTGCAAAACACGTTCCCGTGTTCTGGGACTCACAACGTCAATGTTGTTGATGACATTTGAAACTGTCGAAATAGCTACACCGGCTTTTTTAGCCACATCCTTAATAGTTGACACAGGATCCCCGCCTCGCTTTTGGTAATGGTCAATTAGCTGTTTTCTTCTTAATTACAAAGAAATATGTACAAATACCTCCGGCTGCCAAAATTACGATAACCATTACAATGATGACAATTTTTACGACAGAACCTCCGCCATCTGAATCCGTGCCTGCATCTTTATCGGCCTCATCAGTTACATTTTGCTCAGTTTCGTTGTCAGTTACCGGATAATCCGTGCTTTCCGGGCTCTCGGTTACGGTAGATTCGGCCTGCGTTGTTTGCGCAGAAGTCGCAGCTTTTTTAGTAGTAGACTTTATTGTGGTCGCTGTAACCGATTTGCCGGAAAGTATGGCATCTTTTATGGAAGACGCAATCAATGAGTAGCCGGAATCATTGGGATGGATGCCGTCGGAGAACATGGATTTTTTATTTTGTGTGAGAGCGTTAATATCTACAACCGTGCATCCCTGTTCTTGTGCCACCTGTTTTTGCGCCGGGACAATATCCTTTGTGATATTGTCATTAGAAATGTTGTATGTAGTGCTGAATGCCGCAGGTGAGGTGGCAATAATCACTTTGGGAGAGGACGGCAATGACTTATATGTTTTGACTAATTCCGTCAAATGACTAATAAACTGTGATTTGGAAGATGACTTCCACTGATGTGTTTTGGAGTCATTTGTCCCCAACATAATCACAACAATATCGGGGTTAAAACTCTTGCTGGCTTTGAATTCTTCCGTATTCCAGTATGGATCGTCGAATGTCTTAATCAGGGTTTTGCCGCTGTTGCCGAAGTTCATAACATTGTAGCCTTTGCCCAGCAATTTTTGAAGCTGTGAGGGGTAATTGGTGGTCCAGTAGTCCGATGCACCGGCCCCTGCGGTAATGCTGTCGCCGACGCAGGCAACTTTTTTCACAAGGGAATCAGATTTATCCTTATTGGCAACGGATTTCAACTGCAGAGTGTTTGATATACCCCAGACCTTAACAAGCCAGTAGTCGCCTTTCTGAATAGGCTTTGTATCTATAAAATCTCCGTTTGATACGGTGACGTTGGGCCATTCATCACCGGGCAGCAGGTTTACCTTGTTGCCGTTAATATAAATTCGGATGGTAGTTTTATCGGTTTCATCAATAAACTCGATATCAAACCTGCACCACTTGTTTGCTTCGTATCCGGTATTTTTCGGGAATTTGGCCAGCCACTTGCCGTTGCTTTCGGATTTTTGTAAATTCAGCTCGCCCCAGCCAACTCCCAGCACATAATATTCGCCGTTATTGCTGCTCTCAGAGGCGCGGATTCTCATGCTCCAGTCTCCGCCGGCCTTGAGCATGAAGGATACCCTTGAATTCTTAAAGGGCCCGGTTTTATAGCTCTTATTGGTGTTGACAAAGCGGACAGACCCGTCAGCAAGGCTCACAGCATCAGTACCGATATCCGACGTGAGAGTCTTCCAGTTCGACCCCTCATAGAATCCTGCAGGAAAATCGTTAGCGGATAAGTTGTCGGCACTGGCACTGAATGTTTCACCCGCAAAAGGTATAAGCAAAGTTATCACAAGGATAAGAAAGTAAACCAAATATTTTTTCATTTTAACCCTCCTAATTTGATTAAA
>DUMT01000134.1 GCA_012839705.1 Clostridiales bacterium
AACGGATTAGCAAATTGCTAATCCGTTTTTTCTGGAGCGGCTTACGAGGCTCGAACTCGCCACCTCAACCTTGGCAAGGTTGCGCTCTACCAGATGAGCTAAAGCCGCATATGGTGCCTCCGGTCGGAATCGAACCAACGACACGAGGATTTTCAGTCCTCTGCTCTACCAACTGAGCTACAGAGGCAAATTTGGCGACCCGGAACGGGCTCGAACCGTCGACCTCTAGCGTGACAGGCTAGCGTTCTAACCAGCTGAACTACCGGGCCAAATTTGGTGGGAGCAACAGGGCTCGAACCTGTGACCCCCTGCTTGTAAGGCAGGTGCTCTCCCAGCTGAGCTATGCTCCCGAAGTGTCGCTCTCATCGGCGACGGAGAATATAATACTATATCCACGGCAAAAAGTCAATACCTGAATTGACAATAACATAAAAAAACAAAACATAAACATTTATTCATATTTTTGAGCTTTTTAACCAAAAACCATATCCAGCAAATTCTTTGTAGATATAACTATATATGTATTAAAGCAAACCCTATAAACAGGGCTTGCTGGATTATCCTTACAGGGCATTATCAATCAAACAGTTTGTCTACAAAACTGTCTATTTTTTTAGTAGCTTTGAGAATGGCGGACTGGCGTTCTTCCTCGGTTGTCCCTGTTCCATCCACCAGTATTTCTTCAAAAATATCTATCCCTAAGAATTTCATAATATCCTCAACATATTTCATTCCCTTGTTCAGCACCGGCTTTACAATCCACGGCAGGCTGCCGCCTGAGGATTGAACATAAATAAACACCCTGCGCTTATTTCCTAACATCACGTGGGGCTTGTTGTCTTTAAACTCCACAGTTTTTCCTGATTGGACTATACAGTCGATATATTCCTTCACAACGGGCGGAAAAGACATGTTCCACATGGGTGCCGCCAAAACATATACATCAGCATCCCTGAACTGGTCGCACAATTTGTTTATGGTGTCGATTTCCTTTTGTTCCTCAGGAGTCAACTGGCTTTTTGCCTGTTCATTCACAACAGCGCTTCTGCCCTGAAAATAGCAGCCCTTCAGATGAGGAATATGGTCTTTATACAAGTCCAATTCTTCAACCTGAATATCCGGTATTTTGGCTTTTATGGCGTTTACCACCCTCCTTCCCACCGTTTTGCTGGAAGATTGGTGTTCCTCTTTTGAGTTTGCGGTTATATATAGCAGCTTCATGGCAAAAACCCCTTAATTAAGTTTTTGTTAGTATTTCCATCAAGCGCCCTTAATATAATCCACAAAATAAAAAAACAAGGGCTATTCTTAACCCCTGTTCTTTATTCCCTTCCAGAATTCGTCCTCAAACCATACACTGCCAAGCCTAAATTCCCTGCCAGCAAGATAATCTAGATGGCTATCCTCGCCGCCACTGTTTTTAAAATCAAAAATTAGGCGGTAGGAGCACAAAGCCTGGTTGTCGTATCCTGTCTTCCTGTTTACGCCATCAAGCCCGTATTTCCTGTCCCCCAAAATAGGATGCCCAATTGACGCCAGGTGGGCCCTTATTTGATGGGGCCTGCCTGTCAAAAGCTCGATTTCAAGCAATGAAAACCCGTTTTTCTCTCCAATTACACGGTATTTAGTCTTTATCCCCCTGGAGCCGCCCTGAGCCTGGCTGCTGATGGACACAAGGTTTTTATCCCCGTCCTTGTCAAGATAGCCTTCCAGAGTATCCTCTTTCCTTTTTAAAACCCCGCAGGCGATGCAAAGATAAAACTTCCTGATTTCCCCGCCTTTAAGTTTCTGGTTTAAAATACGAAGGGACGCGGCGTTTTTGGCAGCTATCACAATCCCGCTCGTATTCCGGTCCAGGCGGTTGACCAGGGCGGGTGCAAAGCTGTTTTCCAGTTTTGGGTCATACTCTCCCTTTTCAAAAAGGTAACGCTTTACCCGGGATACAAGGGTATCCCGGCTTTCGCTTTTGTCGGGATGGACCAGAAGCCCAGCCGGTTTGTTTATCAGAATTATATTCTTATCTTCATATACAACATCGATTTTTCCAGGAGCTGACAAAAAATCATAATCAGCGCCCCCGCTTTCCAGAAACTCATCATTTAAATACAGCGTTATCACATCACCGGCATTTACCTTGTCCGATATACTGCAACGTTTGCCGTTAAGTTTGATTTTCTTGGTCCTTATCCCCTTATACATCATTGAAACTGGAAGGTTGGAATAAGTTTTCAAAAGCAGCTTATCAATCCTCTGCCCGGCGTCATTCTCTTTTACTACCAGGGTTTTCACCTAAAAGCCCACACCTTTATTAGATTAATCAGTTAATATATTACCATATTTAGTTAATTTGTTCAGCGGTTTTTTAAAAAATACCGAGATAAAAAACTTTAAATCTCT
>DUMT01000135.1 GCA_012839705.1 Clostridiales bacterium
CGGGTCGCCTTCACGTATCCGCATAGTCCTGCGGATTTCCTTGGGTATTACCACCCGGCCAAGATCATCAATCCTTCTGACAATACCTGTGGCTTTCATCTGAAACCTCCTACTTTTTATCGGTTCGGATATTCGTGATATAAGGCGGAATCCGGTAAATCAAACCCTAAATCAATTAAGGTAACCGTCCATTCTCACCTTCATTCACTGGTAAATTTCCGTTTATATTATCTGTTGCCAAAACCATGAATATACTATATTTTGATTTAAATTTTAAAAAATCTGTAAGTTGTTTTTTTCTTTAATTTGCAGATAGTATCCCCAGTTTTTTTCTATAAAAATATGTACTGACAAAATAACAAGGATATTTTTTGAATATATAACCTGACAATGGATTCCCAGGATGTCTCTTATTTTCTAATCCTATGTGAATATTACCTTGTCTTAGTACTTACCTTCCACATCTTTACCCCCCATATGCATAAAAAGATAGTAGACAGGGTTTATTCTGTCTACTATCTTTTTACCTCTTCAGCTAAGCCGGTTGGTCTTTTTTGCCTATTTTCTGCTTTGTATACCTGTGAATAATATCTTTTCTTGCGCTTACTTTTACTTCTTTTCCCCCCACTTAATACAAAAAGATAGTTGACATGGTTTATCCTTTCTAAAAATCTTTAAACCACTTCACTATTTTGCTGGGGTTTATGGTCGCTAAATCGGCCAATGAAAACAGGCATTTTTACCCGTGAGCTAAGCTGCAGCAAGAATCCGAGCTTTCAGTTCCAGCAAATCTATAATATTCACTTCATTGTCTTTATTTACATCCGCTAAGTCAACGCGATAATCCGTAAGAATTTCCGATTTCAATATATGGTTTTTCAGAAGCTGAAAATCCGTTGCTTCGTCAATGATGCCGTCCCCATCAATATCGCCCGGCTCCAATGGGAGATAGGTATGCAACGGCATAGCTTCTCCGGCGATGATTTTCGCCAGCCCTTCTTCCGTCAGGAACTGAAAATCATCCACATTTTTTACGGTTATCGAAGCTTCAATTTCAGATCCTTTGCGAAGAACACAGTCTGAAAGCGAGATGTCCGAATATTCGAACTTTCCATAGCTCAAACCGTATCCAAATGGATAAAGAGGCGTATTCGGGCAGTCGAGATAACGCTAGCTATACAAATCGTATTCGTCACCCGTAAGCGGTCTACCGGTGGTAAAATGGTCATAATGCACTGGTATTTGCCCGACTGAACGTGGAAAGCTCGTCGACAGCTTTCCGCTCGGGCTGTAGTCACCCAGAAGAAGCTCTGTAATGGCTTCGCCGCCCTGAGTACCCGGAAACCATACGAGCAGTATGGCATCACAAATCTGCGAAAGCCTTGTTAAATCCAACGGCCGGCCACAGAAAACAACCGCTATGATTTTGTGGGCTTTTTCTTTCAAATATTCCGCCAACCGGATTTGTTGCGGCGACAAGGATATATCAGTCTTACTTGCACATTCGCCGGAATGCTCTGGAGATTCTCCGATGGCAAGAACAACATAATCAGATCCAGCGGCAGTTTCACCCGCGAGCTGCAAATCAACCTCGTCTCCAAGCACTTCGCAGCATTTTGCGTATTTCAGGTTTTCGCCCAGCCTTTTTTTCAGCGCCGCATATATCGTTATTGATTCTTCAGGGCGGCCGTCTGCATGCCATGCACCGATTATATCACCATCGTCTCCGTATGGGCCGATTAAAGCGATTGTATTTTTATCCGAAAAAGGCAATACATCCTCGTTTTTGAGAAGGACCGCTGATTTTCTTGCTACCTCGCGGGCCGCGTCCCTGTGTGCCTGGCAAAGCAAAACCTCGTCAGGGTTCTGTTCGTGGCCGCGGAAAGGGTTCTCAAAGAGACCCAGATCCTCTTCCAACTGCAATATCCTCATAACGGCTTTGTCTATGGTCTGCATGTCCACATGTCCCTGCGATATGGATTCCTCAAGATGGTCCAAGAAGGATGTAGACACCATCTCAATATCTATCCCGGCATCCACCGCAAGCTCCGCGGCATGCTTCCGGTCCTTTGCCAATGTGTGGTTGATAAGTTCGGTAACAGCCGACCAGTCGCTTATTAACACTCCTTTAAAGTCCCATTCCTCCCGGAGAATTTTCTGAATTAGCCATTTGTTAGCTGTAGAAGGGATTCCATCCACGGTGTTAAACGAAGTCATTACCATTTTGCATCCGGCATCCACCGCTGCCTTATAGGCGGGAAGATAATATTCCCGCATCCTTCGCTCTGACATATCCACATTGTTATAATCACGGCCTCCTTCTACGGCGCCGTAGCCGGCAAAATGCTTGACACAAGAAGCAATATAACCGGGCCGGGAAACATCATCCCCCTGAAAACCGCGCACATATCCAGCGGTCATTTCGCAGGCAAGCCGGACATCCTCACCGGAGCTTTCCAGAACTCTGCCCCACCGGGGATCTCTAACCAGGTCTGCCATGGGGGCATATGTCACATGAATTCCCACCGCGTATGACTCCACCGCAGCAACACGCACGGATAATTCTGCCATTTTTGGGTCCCAGGTGCAGGATATTGCCAGCGGAATGGGGAAAATTGTGCGCAGTCCATGGACAACATCGTTTGCGACTAATAGCGGTATACCATGCGGATTCTTTTCGAAATATTGCTTTTTCAGGTTTAGAATAAATTCTGAGTCAAAAACATTCAGTGCGGGATATACGGTTCCGATATTGTATAAATCCTCCTGCTTAACATTCAGCTCCTTAAGGGGGCCTGTCAGCGAGTTTCTGTCCACATCGTCCGTAAACACGAAAGGAAGAACCTGCACCATTTGTGCCAGCTTTTCTCTTAAAGTCATTTTTTTCAGGAGTTTTTCCAGTCTGTTCATCTGTCTTTATCGTTCCTTTCTATAAATTACGATATTATTCATCAATTTATTAAAAAATATTGACAGTTTATGGAATATTTGTTAAAATAATGAGGAGTAGCCTTGTTTATAAGGGGTGGTTTTTCTGCGCTCTGTAATCTTATCAAATGACGGAAAAGCTGCAGTAAACCTCTTTCTCATGCTTACAACGGCCAAGTCAGAAGAAAGCATGACTCTCAAAGGGATGGGCATCAAGCTGGTTGCGATATATCCGCTGGATGAGGTTGTATGCGCCCTTTACGAGTCCCAACCCGATATTATCATCATCAATGACGACCACGAACTAAAAGCGCAAGATGTGCTTAAATCGCTGCGCCAGGCCTGCCGCAGTGTACGCGCTATCGTGATTAGCCCGTCAACGGAATTCGATTATGTACGTGGCTGTTTTCTGCTCGGAGCATCCGATTATTTGCGCCGGATGCCTCAGCCGATCGAGCTGATGGATTCCATCATAAAATTCATGAGTATGCAGAGCTCCGTTGACAGCATCCTTTTACAGCCTGAAACGAATTCTGTTGAAGACTATTACAATTTCCTCAAGATGTTTCCTTCGTCCCCTCCCAAAAACGCGTGTTATTCAAAACTGAAGATAACTCCAGATAGTGTCTTGTCAAGTGGTGTAAAATGATTTCTACTTTATCATTTTTTCACCTCATTTATGTAATAAAGCTACTGGTGTCAATGTAAATTCATTTATCGATGTAATCTTTGACATTGATTCCA
>DUMT01000136.1 GCA_012839705.1 Clostridiales bacterium
AAGTAGGTTTAAAATTAAAATAAGTCTTGATTTTATAAAAATGATGTGCTATAATACTGCTCGCAGCTTTAAAGAAAGTAAAAATCCGGGTGTGGCGCAGATTGGTAGCGCGCTTGAATGGGGTTCAAGAGGCCGCAGGTTCAACTCCTGTCACTCGGACCATAAAATCACCGCAGAAACGCTGAGTTTCTGCGGTGGTTTGTTTTTTCGTAGAAGTTAAATTGGAGTTATAACACTCCAGGAGCCAAGGAAGTTGTAAACTATAGAACTACAATCCAGCACGTACTGGATAAATAAGCCCGCATGGAAATGAGAGTCCATACAGGCTTTTTGGCAGACTTAAGACTGTATTTTGGCAAAATTCCTTATTATCATTTTACAAATACGATTTAATCAGTTGGTTCATGTTGTCATAAGAGTTCCATATGCTGCACGGAATTGATGGCACCGATTTCGTCAGCAAATACCAAAGGGCATCCATGATTTGCTTTGTTGAATAGGAGCTTTGTTTTTGTATAAATTCTTCATCGACATAAATAATTTCATGGGCAGCAATATTGCGAACCGATTCTTCGACCAACCGCAACAGGTTAACTCTATCAATAACGTCTCTGTCTTTGGAAAAAGCGTTGATAATAACCGTCTGCTGTGCTGCCGTATAAAAAGTGTCGTAATAGGGATGGAAATGTTCATCCAAAGCGGCCAAAATCCGATTCCCTTTTTCTGTTTTTGACAACTCATTGCGTGTCAGGTAATAAACATCGTTGCCACGGGATGATTTCCTTACACAATAATCTTTGATACGGATATTCATCTGTTTTTCCAGATATAAGTCCATTATATTGACCACGATGGGAGTAATTCCGCGAATAAAATCGGCATATTCCCGTCGCTTTAATTTTATATCCAGCCATAGCAGATATTCCACAATCTTTCGGGCTTCTCCGTTAAAGACCGGAATAATGAGTTCGTCAAAGAGGATGCGCAGTTTGTCCACTTCCCTCTGCTTAAGCAAAATACGGTTTCTTGCAAGCTGCAGCAGAGTGCGTGCTTTATCTCCGATGCTGTTCATACTTTCCGCAACGGTACAGGCGGCGTGATAATCATACGCATCGATATGCCGCTTGATTATCTCCTTTTTGATTCTTTCCATGAGATTCAACGTGCTGGAAATGCTGCATCGGTCCTCGTAGCCGTCCAGATTGTCCTCGTTTAATTCCCAGTAGATTTCGTTGTCATACTGGTGGATATCATCGCGCCGCGGATTGCTCTTTTTATTGGGTGTGGAAACCTGTATGGGAATGCAAATACCGTCTGACAAAGCGGCCAACAATTGCAAAGCGCTTTTCATTGCCGGAGTTCCGGAAGAAACATTCAGCAGAATGTTATCTTCCGGATACTCTTTTTTTATGCCGTTAATCAGGCTTTCAAAATCCATATAGAAATTGTCAAACACCTGCACTTCGGTCAATTCCGGACGAGCGATGCACTCCACATCAAAAGAATGTGATAACAGTTTGCCCAGCCTCTCCAGCGCGTCGCAGTAGCGGTTGTCCTTTTGATGGAGTTCCAGCATCTCTTTGGAAAGATACAAATACACCTTTTTTGGCTTGTACTTCCGGCAGATATGTAATACGGCACCATCGTGATTGTCTGTTATCGGGTCTGTCGTGCCGACCGGTGAAAAAAGAATGTAGCTCACATAAATCTCCTTTCGGTTTCATTTGTCCCCGTAGGGGTGCG
>DUMT01000024.1 GCA_012839705.1 Clostridiales bacterium
CCGGAACTTATATCCGTTTTGGTGATAATCCTGCTGCACAAATGGAAAAACAATGTTTTGTTAAGTATTGCTGGCGGGACAGCGGTGTTTATGATTCTAAAACAGACAGTGTTTGTATAAATTGTTTTAACAAAAAAGGTGCAAATATTATCCATCGGTGTTATAATACGGTTATTCAAATATATTGTAAGCCGGGTGATTGTATGAAATTAATTTTTGTACGCCACGGAGAGCCGGACTATAAAGCCGATTGCCTTACAGAGTTGGGAAAGAAACAGGCAAAAGCGGCAGCAGAAAGGCTTAAAGGAGAGAATATTGACGAAATTTATGCATCACCTTTAGGCAGAGCCAGAGAAACGGCATCTTATCTGGTTGATGAGCTTGGCAAGCCAATACATATATGCGATTTTATGCGCGAAATCGGTTGGGGAGCAAAAAAAGAGGGTGACGAACTTCCTTTCAACGGGCATCCGTGGATGGTTTCACAGCAAATAGCCGCTGATGGCGGCGACCTTCTCGACGTTAACTGGGCGGATGGAAAATACTTTAACAAAAGCATTGTGGGGAAGCGGGTTAGAGAAGTGCAAAGCGGCATAGACGCTTTCCTTGAGGAGATGGGATTCCGCCATGAATATCCCTACTTTTCCTGTATCAAGCCAAACGGCAAAACTATTGCGCTGTTTTCTCACGCCGGTTCGTCCACGGCAGCCCTTGCCCACATTCTAAATCTGCCTTTCCCGTATCTTTGCGTGACGTGCGAGCCCTTATTCACTGCGATAACTGTGCTGGAGTTTGACGAGAGCGGTAAAAAATCTATACCCCGGGTTTTGTTGTTGAACGATTCAAGGCATATAGAAACATGTGAGATTATATAAAGACATCAAAAAGCCTGCCAATCCTTATTTGGATTAGCAGGCTTTTTGTAATTATTGCTGTTTATTATTTTCATTTGATATGCTGCAGCAACATCCGTTGCAATGACCATCGCAGCCTATGCACTGCCCCTTTTTGGTTTTCTTTACTACATACCGTATGGCAAGTATAACCGCAACGAGCAGGATCGAACCTATAACGATGGTTGCTGCGTTTTCGGCTAACCATGTCATATTATGCCACCTCTTTTTCTATATCGCAGCTCTAAGTTTTGAATTGGCAATGGTGCGCTGTTTTGGCATCGGCCTGAACAGCATGAACAGGAATACTGCAAGGACAGCAAATCCGAAGAATGTTCCTATACCGAAGCTGCCACCGGCGAAGAATGTTCCAAGCTGGTAAATCATCAGTGACACGCAGTATGCAAAGCCGCATTGATATCCAATCGCAAACAGAGACCATTTCCAGTTGTTCATTTCGGCGCGGATTGTGTTAATAGCAGCGATGCACGGGGCGCAAAGCAGGTTGAAGGCAAGGAATGAGTAGGAAGCAATACTGCTTGAGAACAGTGCGGCTACCGGGGCCAGGCTTTCCAGGTTTGCGGAGTCTACGAGTTCAAGTGCAAGGTCGGCATCGCCAATGGAAGTCAATACGCCGAATACGCCCACAACCTGTTCCTTTGCCACAATGCCCATAAAGGTTGCCACCGTGGTCTCCCAGCGGCCAAATCCCAGGGGAGCGAACAACCCGGCAATGGCACTGCCGATATCGTGCAGGATGCTCTGGTCAAGGCTTTCCACCAGCCCGAAAGAACCATTCGCAAAACCGAAGCTGGCGGTGAACCATACAAAGATGCTTGCCAGCAGGTATACTGTAAAGGCTTTCTTTACGAATGAAGAACCGCGGTCATAAATGCTGCGGGCAACGTTGACGGCGGAGGGGAAGTGGTATGCGGGAAGCTCCATGACAAACGGGGAAGGCTCCCCCATGAAGGGCTTCGTTTTCTTCAGGATGATGCCCGAGACGATTACTGAAGCTATTCCAAGGAAATATGCCGAGGGCGCGACCCACCATGCTCCGCCGAATATGGCGCCGGCAATCAGGGCAATGACGGGCAGCTTTGCGCCGCAGGGCATGAAGGTGGTGGTCATGATTGTCATGCGGCGGTCGTTTTGCTGTTCGATAGTCCTTGAAGCCATAATTCCGGGCACTCCGCAGCCGGTGCCGATAAGCAGCGGGATAAAACTCTTGCCGGACATTCCGAATTTCCTGAAAAGCCGGTCCATTAGGAAGGCGATACGTGCCATGTAACCGCAGTCCTCCAGAATGGCGAGGAAGAAGAACAGAATCAGCAGTTGCGGCAAGAATCCGAGTATCGAGCCAATACCGCCTACTATACCATCAACGATAAGCCCTGTCAGCCAGTCTGCCGTTCCGATGGACTGAAGCCAGTTTCCAAGGGGTTCCTGTATCAACGTGCCAACAAACATGTCGTTGGTAAAGTCGGTAACAAGGGTGCCGATAGTGGTAACAGAAATATAATAAACCAGGAACATTACCGCCACGAAAATCGGTAGCCCGAGGATGCGGTTTGTTACCACCGAGTCAATCCTGTCGGAAATTGTCATGCCCGTGCGGGCTTTCTTGACGCAGGACTGAACCACATTGGTAATATATTCATAGCTTTCATGGATTATAATCGAAACGCTGGTGTCGTCATAGGCATTTTCACATTCAAGTATGATTTCCTCGATCTGCCCTTTTACCTCGTTTGAAAGGTGAGTTTGCTCCAAAACCCTGATATCGCGTTCAAAGAGTTTAATGGCGTACCAGCGGAGGCTTTCGGCAGGAACATCGTTTTTGATAAGCTCGGCTATTTTTGCCAGGGCATCCTCCACCGGCTTTGAAAACTGCCGTTTTGGGGATGCTTTTTTGCCGGATTTTGCGATTTCAACCGCCTGCCGGGACAGTTCCTGCAAGCCATCGCCTTTTAATGCGCTGGTTTCAACCACCGGGCAGCCGAGGATTTCAGAAAGCTTTCGGCTGTCGATTTTGTCCCCGTTTTTGTTTACTATATCAATCATGTTAAGCGCAATGATTACAGGGATTCCGATATCCAGAAGCTGTGTTGTCAGGAACAGGTTCCGCTCAATATTTGAAGCGTCAACGAGGTTTATAATGGCATCGGGTTTTTCGTTTATCAGGTAATCACGGCTGACCACTTCTTCCTTGGTGTAGGGGGAGAGGGAGTAAATGCCAGGCAGGTCTATGACTTCAACGTCTTTATATTTTTTTAGTTTTCCTTCCTTTTTGTCCACTGTAACGCCAGGCCAGTTGCCAACACGCTGGTTTGACCCGGTGAGGGCGTTGAACAGGGTGGTTTTGCCGGAATTGGGGTTGCCGGCAAGGGCAATAGAAATCGACATGGCTTATCCTCCTTAATATTGGTTAGCAAAAACTAACTCAAGGGCAAAAAATTCTGAAATTTTTATTCCGGTATCCAGACGGGCAAGTTAGCATCAACTAACTTCAGGGAATTAAAAAAGTTAGGATATACTAACTACCCCGCCTAAAAAAACAGGAGAAACACTCCCATCAACGATACCTATTTTACTTCAATCATTTCGGCATCTGCTTTCCGCAAACTCAATTCATACCCTCTGACGGTAATTTCAATAGGATCGCCCAGCGGCGCAATTCTGCGGACATGAATCTGCACGCCTTTGGTAATACCCATATCCATAATCCTGCGGGCAATGGCACCGGTCCCATTAACCTTAACTACGGTAGCGGTCTGTCCGACAGGAATTTCCCTAAGAGTTGGCATGGCTGCAACCCCCTTCCGGATGCTTTGTAGTTTCAAACCATGGTTTATTAGCCAGTTCTTTGCTGATTGCAACCCTTAAATCCATAATGTTGGTATTAATATTTTTGGGTCAATTTAATTATACAGCCTGAGGATATGGCGTGTCAAGATTAGCATTGACTAACTCATGTTAATAATTAAGCGCTTTTTATCATAAATTTTGTGATATTGCACTAAATATTCCCATAACAAAAACATGGCATAGCCTAATACAGGATATGCCATGTTTTTTTGAAATGATTATAATCCCAGATATTTTTTAAGCTCTTCGGTTTTGTCGGTTTTCTCCCACGGAACGCCCAGGTCTTCGCGGCCTATATGCCCGTATGCCGCAAGCTGGCGGTAAATTGGGCGCAACAGGTCGAGGTTCTTGATGATTGCTGCGGGCCTGAAGTCGAATACAGCCGAAACCGCCTCGGCAAGCTTTGAGTCCGGGACAGCCCCGGTGCCGTCTGTGTCCACAAGTATGGAAACTGGGCGGGCAACGCCGATGGCGTAGGCGACCTGCACCTCGCAGCGCTTTGCAAGCCCTGCTGCTACAATATTCTTGGCGGCGTACCTTGCCATGTAGCTGGCGGAACGGTCCACCTTGGTGGGGTCTTTGCCCGAAAAGGCGCCCCCTCCGTGCCTTGCATAGCCGCCGTAGGTGTCAACTATAATCTTCCTGCCGGTAAGGCCGCTGTCGCCCTGGGGGCCGCCGATTACAAACCTGCCGGTGGGGTTGACAAAAATTTTGGTGCCGGCATCAATAAACTCTTCAGGTACCACCGGGAGGATAACGTGTTCGATGACGTCTTTCCTGATGGTTTCAAGCTCGGCATCCTCGCAATGCTGGGTTGAAACAACTATTGCGTCCACCCTTACAGGGGTATTGTCCAGGTATTCAACAGTGACCTGGGTTTTGCCGTCCGGGCGCAGATACGGAAGGGTGCCGTTTTTCCTGACCTCAGCAAGTCTTTTTGCAAGCTTGTGTGCAAGGGAAATGGGAAGTGGCATAAGCTCAGGGGTTTCGTCGCAGGCGTAGCCGAACATCAGCCCCTGATCCCCAGCGCCAATGCGGTCAAGCTCGCTGCCGCCCTCTCCCCGGGCCTCCATAGCCAGGTTCACGCCCATGGCGATATCCGGCGACTGCTCGTCAATCGAGGTCAGGACGGCGCAGGTGTTGCCGTCGAACTTCTGGGCGGCGTTGTCATAGCCGATATCCCTGATTACCTGCCTTGCGATTTTTGGTATATCTACATAACAGCTTGTAGAGATCTCACCCATAACCAGCACAAGACCGGTGGTTGCCACGCATTCGCAGGCAACGTGTGCAGACGGGTCCTGTTCCAGTATTGCGTCAAGAACAGCGTCAGAAATCTGATCGCATACCTTGTCGGGATGACCCTCTGTTACTGATTCGGAAGTAAAAAAGCGTTTTTCCATCCTTTGCTTTGTCCTTTCTGGTAAATTAACTGTTATTTATTCTGCCCCGACAGTACACAAAAAACGCACCGTGGCAGAATAACACGGCGCGTGAATTCACCTCATCTGCCGGTTCCCACCGCAGGAATTGGCACCTTGCAAAAACATGCAAAAAAACATGATATAGCATGATTTGAGCAGGTTGCCGGGCTTCACAGGGCCTGTACCCTCAGCCTCTCTGGATAAGGTTGACTAAAAAAATTGGTGAGAACTATTATAGCATTAAGGCTGATTTTGTCAACTATATTTGTTTTTAGTGCCTGTGGGGCATTCCCTGTCAATATGAACCCCTTTTCTGTTGATAACAAAACATCCGTTAATGATGGGGGAAAGGGGCTTGTATACCGCAAAGGATATTATCACGCTTATTAGCGCCTTTACAAAAGTAAAGGGCATGTTGAATACCACAAGGGCTTCCAGCAAACTTCCGGTTGACGGCCTGATTTTCTGATAGAGGGAAAGGATTACATCCAGGGGGGCGAAGATTTTGGAATATACAGGGTATATAATATAGTAGTTTAATGGAAGGCTAACAAGGCTCATGCAAAACGCCCCCACAATCCCGCCAAGCAAAGCCCCCGGGCGGCTTTTAAACCTGTGGTAAATAATCCCCGCAGGCAGGACAAAGGCTGAGCCCAAAATGAAGTTTATCAGCTCGCCAATCCCGCCTGTGGTAGTGAAAAATACGTTAACCATATTTTTTACAAGGCACACTAAAACCCCTGCCAGCGGGCTGATGGTAAAGGCCGCAATCAAGGCAGGAAGCTCGGACAGGTCGAGCTTTAAAAAGCTTGGCACCAGTGGAATAGAAATGCTGAAGAACATCAGGACTGACGCCAGAGCGGAAAGGATTGAAACAGATACAAGTGCAAAGAGGTTTAGTTTTGTTTTTTTCATTAATCACAGCGCTCCTTTTTAGCTGCTGGGCGGTTAGTGGTATTGCAGTAACCCCAAACAAAAACCCCGCGACATAAAGCCGCGGGGAACACAATGCCACAATACGCATCTTCTTCCATCCGGACTATACCGTCGGCTCTGGAATCTCACCAAAATCAGCTTAACGCTCGCGGGCTCGTCGGCTAAAATGCCGCATTACCGCCGGTGGGGACTTTCACCCCGCCCCGAAGACAGCTTTAATATTAATTATTAAGTTTAGGTGGAAAATATCCACCAATATTTATATTAATCCAAGAGCCTGAAAATGTCAATAGAATGCATTAATTTTACTGCTTTTTATTTACCAGTACCGCAATTACCGTAATATCATCCTGATGCTCCTTCTGACGGCTTCTGGCGGCGTAGGCTATATCCTCCACCAGCCTTTTGAGGTCGCCTATTTTGGGGTCAAACTCCTTTAATATATCTTCCACCCATTCGGTGCCGGCGCTGTAGACCCCGTCGCTGCACATCAGTATTATATCCCCGTCCACCAGGGTGTCCTCGGACCTTTCCGCCCGAATGTCCCTTAATATGCCTATCGGCAGGGAGGATTTTTCTATCCTTGAAACCCGGCCCATGCTGCAAAGCAACGTGGGGGAAGCACCTGCTTTGCGGAACTCTGCTTTTCCGTTGAACAAATCAAGCTCCATGATATCCAGGGTGGATAGGCTTTCGTCCCCTGATTTCACCATCAGGGCGGAATTTACCATCCTTAATACGCTGTCCGGGCCAAACCCTGCCTGGATAAGGCGGGCCGTAAGCCCTGACGCCATGGCGCCGTCCACCGCGGCCCGTCCACCGCTGCCCATGCCGTCGCTTAACACTGCATACCATTTTCCAAAACCGTCGGTAAAGATTTCAAAAGCGTCGCCGCAAAGCTTCTGCCCGGCGCACTGAAGCTGGGCGGTGCAGTATTTAACAGTCAAAATGGGCTTTTCGGTCATGGTGATTTTTACCGAATCCCCAATCCGGGTAATTACTGGATTGTCAAGCTCCCTGCCCACCGCGTCCTGAATTGCGTTTTGCCACTGGAGCTTGTTAAACTTAGCCCCGGAGTCCGAAGCCAGTATTTCAACCGTCATCCTGCCGCCCTTGCCAAGCAGGCAGACGGCATCCTGAACAGCCATGCCGAATTCGCTGCACACATCTATAACCCGGGATGCAGCATCTGTATCCACCTGCTCGGTTTTTGAAAAGTCCTGGGCAAGCTCGTCAAGCATTTCCGACATTCCCTGGAACTGGTCTGTCACGACAGAGCGGATTTCTGAAAGCCGGCGCCAGGCGCCCTCCCGAACTGCATATTCATGGTAGCCGGAATTGATTTTTCGGACTATTTCGTCCAGCCGGCTGCAATGGCGGGTAAGGAAGGAGGGGATATCAGTTTTTTCAATGTACCCTTTATCCCTTAAGGCGGGGGTTAGCTGGTTTAGTGCCGACATGGTGTTGTTAAACTGCTTTTCCCAGCACTCCAGCTTCAGCCCGCAGACCCGGCAGATGTCATCCGATATGCTCCTGTAAACGCTGCCGAGGTCCGGCGCGCTAATCCCCGCAAGCTTGTGGGATACCGCGTCAACGGTCTGGGCGACCTCCCTCATGGCTTTGGAGGCATAATCAAGGCGCATGACAACAGAACGCCGTAGCCCCTCCACCGCCGGCAGCTCCTTTGCGTTTAAAAAGAAGTTGTTAATAAACCGGTAAACCGGCGTCGGCATGGCCACAGACAGCACACATGCCGCCACTATCTCGTATACGCCTATGATTATAGTTGCGTCTTTCCCCGTGGAAACCACTACTATTAGGTTTGCCGCAAGGAAAGCCCCCGCCGCTGCAAACCTGCCAAACCGGGAGAAAATCCCCGCCAGCAGCCCGCCTAATGAAAACGCTGCGGCAAGGTGCAAGTTCTCGCTGCTTGCCATAGACATTGCTAACCCCAGGACAATTCCGGCGATTCCGCCGCCCTGCTCTTTTCCGCAGCGGGCCAGCAGAAGGATTATCAAAGCCGAGGCTATCCTTCCGGGAGAAATCCCGCTTATTGCGTACGTGGTTATAGCCATAAGGATGATTGAGCCTGTCATCACAATGCTTGCCTGTTCCTGGGCGGTAAAAACCCTGTCCGGTTCGTTGCCGGAAAGTATATTCACCGTAGTGGAGAAAAAGTAAGCCGCCCCGCCTGCAAGTAAGCCTTCCGCAAAGGCCATGAAAACGCTTAAAGCGTCAAGCCCGTTTACAGAATATAATGCAAGCCCTGTGCTGACAATGGACAAAAAGGTGATTACCGGAGCGAATGCCGGATGTTTTGCCGCTGATTTTATGCCGCTTAGGGACCATTTGATTCCTGCCACCGCGCAAAGCGCCGCAACATAGCGCAGCGGTACGGAGGCTCCCCCCGGCAACAGGTACCCCGCCAGGCTAGCTATGTATACAAAAGCAGCTCCACCCCCGGGTATGGCCGAGGCAAAGCTGACCCCGAAGGGCGTCAGCCCGCCGTAAACAGCCGCCCTTGGCATAATCAGGCCGATGATACCGTAAATCAATGTCAATGCAAGCTGTTTTGATACGCTGTTTCCCTGCTGCTTTTCAACAATTCCCCTTGAGGATGCTTGTCCTTCTCCTGCGCCTGCCAGTAGTTTTTGCTTCAACGTCCTCACCATCCTGTTTACATCAGTCACAAATATATACAATCAGTATTTCCATTATATGGATATTGCGCGGTGTAATATGTCATATCCAGTAAAAGTTTATTTGTATTTTGACTCGAATTAACGGGGATTTTGGCTACTAGATGTAATATATTGAAGATAAATAACTAATAGTTTATGAAAAATTGAAATAATAATAGCCCCCGGCTGGTTTGCGGGGGGGCTTGTGATACCTTTTTGCAAAAGGGATTTTATCGTTAAAATCATATTACAATTTGTAGAAAACTAAGATAATAGGGTTAATTTTCAGTTGTTCTGTTTTTGGCCTAGAAGGTACAGTTCATCACAGATTTGCCTGAAAACGGGGTTTGCTTTTCCGCCGGTGCCTTCGGTATCCTCGGCAAGGACGGTGATGACGTATTCGGGGTTGTTTGCGGGATAAAAACCCGCGAACCAGCCCTGAAGCACCGATCTTCCGTTAATAATCCATCCGGTTTCGGCGGTACCTGTTTTACCTCCTGCTCCGCCGGCAGATGGGCGGGCGGATACACCGGTACCATTTTCAACGGTATAAATCATCATTTCTTTGAGTTTTGCGGCGGTGCTTGCTGAAAATACGGTGGTGGAAGGTGAAGGGGGTACATCGGTGATGTTGCCGTCGGGGTCCACCTTGCCTTTATAAAGGGTGGGTCGTATCAGGTTCCCTTTGTTGACTATGGCGCCCACAAGCTGTGCAATATGGATGGGGGTTGCCATGAGGGAGCCCTGTCCAAAAGACAGGTTGCCCACCTCGGCGGGGGAGGCAAGGCTTTCGAGGGAGGGTATTACAGCCCGGGAGGTTTTCCACCCTTCCGCAAGGTAAACAGGCCTGTCGAATCCCAGGGCTGCTGACATATCATAAAGCCGCTGTCCTCCTGCCTGCAAAGCGAGGCTTATAAAATAGGGGTTGCAGGACTGGGCAAAAGCGTTAACCATATCCAGCGTGCCATGCCCCAGTCGGTGATGGCAGTGAAATGTGATATCCCCTACTGTCCTGCTGCCGGTGCAGGTGAACCTGGTTGTAACCGGGATGCCTTGCTCCAGGGCGGCGCTGGCGGTAACCATCTTGAACACCGAGCCACAGTTGTAGTTGCTGAAAGCCCGGTTTAATAAGGGGGAGTCTTTGCTGTCAAGGTTTTCAGACAGCGTGGAGGGCTGGAAATCCGGCAGGCTGACAAGGGCCAGTATATGGCCTGTTTCCGGCTTCATTACTACTACTGCGCCGCGGGTTAAGAAGGCTTTTGCGGCATCCTCCGCGATTCTTTGGATTTCTGAATCGATGGTCAAAACAACCCCGCCCTTTGCGTTGCCAAGGGTGTTTGTAACCACCGGGTCGATTCCCTCAAGGGGCCTGCCCACCGCGTCCACGGTGTAGGTTACGGAGAGTTTTCCTGTATATTCGCTTAAGATTTCGTCAAAAATCATCTCCGCGCCTGAGGCTCCCTTAATCCCGGTTCCGTCCAGATACCCGACAACATGTGGAGCCAGAAGCTTGCCCTTATAACGCACGGGGGTTTCAAACATCAGCAGGCCGTCGGCAGGTGAGGACAGGTTGTCCACCATTGCCACAACCGGTTTGCCGCTTTTTAGCCTATCGGTTATTTCCTTCAGCTTTTCTTCGCTTAAAACTGTGGACAGTGCCGCTATTGCCTTTGGGTTTGGGGTGACGGCGACGCGGTATTCGGTTTTATTGTTAACCAGAGGTTTGAGGTTTGTGTCATAAATGGTTCCCCTAAGGCTTGCCACAGTGACGGTAAGCTTTGCCTGCTGGTCCGCCGCCTGGCTGAGCTGCGGGCCGGCGAGCTGGTAAATTTTAAGCATTATTCCGCACAGAAAAAAGATTATTACAATAAATGATATGACGGTACGGTTTTGCATTTGCTCCGCCTCACTTTGTCCGGGTTTGGAAAGATTTGAACATTACAAGTTTGCCCTGAAGGGGCGTTAATAAACAGCACTGATACAATTTTATGCTCTAATTTGAAAGGGGCGGAGAATATTACAGGAGCCCACTGCAATAATCCTTGCAATTTGGGGCAGGTAGGGATATAATTTACTAAATATTGTTAGTATTGGGATGTGGAAATTTAAAAGGAAAGGTTTTAGAATATGGATAATGAATCAAAAAGAACCAAGTCTTCAGTAAAAAATAATATTTCTGAAAAACTTGAATGGTTTACTGTTGAGCGGTGTATCGAAGGTATGCCAGGCGTTGCCGTGCTGCAGGTGATTTTAGGGTTATTGCTTTACATTATTGCCTCCATTGAATGGTCATTTTGGCTGGGGGCTATGGTAGCGGCGCTTATTCTGGGGTTTATCGGGAATTATAAAGGGGATAACCGGAAAACCAGGATATTGCTGAGGGTGGTGTTTATTGCATTCATCGCCGCTTTGTTTGTTTTTGATATTGTGGCGTTATGTATATCCATAATGTATTCGGAATATGATTACAGGGTGGATTTGGTATTTCTGTTGTCCTTTTCACTATCCGCCATGCTGTTTGCCCAGGCCGCCGCGTCAAGCCTGGTAAAATTCCGCCGGAAGTTTGACCTTGTGCTGCTTCGTGTAATCGGGATTATTGTCCTGGCAATGAGTTTGATGTTTTGCACCTTTGGCCTTGGATATAAGGTGGATAGTGGCACCCCACTGGTATTAAGGTCTTTTACCACCCCCGAGATTTTCGGCATGAGTTTTGAAGTGGCAATCGACAATATTATTACCAGATTGCTGTTTTCCCTGTTAAGCGTAGCGTTTGTGTTTATGTCTTTTAAAATCCGGGCTGTTTCGTCCAAAAAAGGGCAGGGACAGCCTGAGGAAGGCAAGGCAGAGTAAATTAGAGCAGAAAAAAAGCCCTTTCAGGGTACAAAAAAGCCCTGTACGGGCTTTAAAAAAGCCCTTTCAGGGCTTTTTCCGTACAAGGCTGCTTTTTTGGTGATATGTATTTATTTTTGATTTATCCTTGATTCAGCGGTTTTAAGCAGGTTGAACAGCGATGAGGCGAACAGGGGATATTCCGCCGCTATCCTGTCGGTGGAAATAACAGGGGCTTCGTCCAGCCCTTTTTCGCCGTCGACTGTGCCGCCAGAAGCGATGTACCCCAGTGTTGCGGCTGCCTTGCTGAATTCGCCTGCGACTGATGACTGGAAAATATATTCCGGTACTGAGAACAAAGCCTCCGGGTTTTTTGGGTTTGCCGCATAGATGTTGCGGAATACTGAATATACTGCCAGCATGAGGGCGCTGGAGGCTTCGGTGGTCAGCGCCTTGTTGTTGCAGCGCTGAAGTATGTCGAAGATTATATTCAGGGAGTTTATGACCAGCTTCTTATTGAGCACAGGAAGCACGCTGCCCCTAAACTGATTATCCTTTATGGAAGGGTCATTCTCCGGTATCTCGTCGACTGCGATGAATTTTCCGGTTTTGTCGGGAGTCCTGCCTAAAAGATAATCACAGGATACGTTGTAATAGTCTGCGGCACGCACAATAAAATCAAGCCCACATTCCCTGATTCCTTTTTCGTAATGCGAAAGCAGCGCCTGAGATACCCCAAGCTCCTGAGAAGCCTGTTTCTGGCTGATACCCTTCTCTTTTCTGAGTAAAGTCAGTATTCTGGGGAAAGCGGTATTCATAACAGCGTACACCTCAAAAACTAATATTAAAAAAACAGACAAAACGCCCTTTTTCCACGTCGGAAAATAAGGGCTCGTTCAAGGAAAGTGGCGATATATGTAGTATACAATCATAAAAAATATACCGACTGTTTATGATTATAACCTATTATCTACCTGTTTGTAAACCGTCAATTTGCGATTTTTTGGGGGAAATTTTGATGAAAACATATAAAATTCACCTGTTAAGGCATGGTTTGACAGCTGCCAATGAGAAAGGGATTTATATCGGGCGCACCGACTGGCCGTTGTCTCCTGAAGGTTTAGCCCGGCTGCTTAAGATGAAGGAGTCCGGGGTGTATCCCGGCGCGGTGAGGTTTTTCACCAGCCCATTATTGAGGTGCCGTCAGACCCTTGAGGTGCTGTATCCCGGATGCAGGCAGGAAATTGTGCCGGAGCTTGCGGAATGCAATTTCGGGGACTGGGAAGGCAAGGCGGTATCGGAGCTGAAATACAACGATGCCTTCATTTCATGGGTGTCTGGAAAACTTGCCCAAATACCAGGAGGAGAAAATGTCGAAGATTTTCAAAAACGTATAAAAACAGGGTTTGAGGATATTGTTAAAAGAATAATGAGCACGGGGGATACCGAGGCGGTAGTATGTACCCACGGAGCTGTGGTGATGTACCTGATGGCAGAATACGCGCTACCCAAAATCCCCATGCAGGACTGGGCAGGCCCCGATGGGGGAGGGTTTACCTTAAGGATTACCCCCGGGATTTGGATGAGGGAGCCTGTGGCGGAATTTGTAGCAGAGCTGCCGATGAAAAAATAGCGGAATAAAAGGGCAGGTTTGGTTTTACTTCCTGCCCCGCTTGGCTATTTGTCGCCCTGAACGATGTTTTCCGCGTACATCCTGAGCTGATGCTCGGATTTTATATTATTGCTGCGCTGCCTTATCATCTCCTGCACATAACCAGGCAGTGAATTGAAGAAATCCCCTGCACTCTGATTGCTTGCCAGCAGTTCGTTTAAATTGTTGAATTTTTTGTTGTGCATAATTTCCTCCAGTGCTTAAATGTTATCATATCTGCCGCGGCTGTGGTTTGCGACGTATTCCTGCATATCCTCAAAGGAATGTATATCAAGGTCTTTGATTTTTTCCTGCAAGGATTTAGGGAGGCTGTGGAAATATTCATAACAGGTAAGGCTTTGGTCTAGAAGGTCTGATAATCCGAGTTTGTAATTGTTTCCTTGCATTTTTAATCCCTCCGTTTATATTTTTTGCAATAATTTTTTATATAGCTTGGTAATTAATGAAATTATATTACGTAAATCTGGTTGTAATAAAACTCAATTTTTAATAAAATTAAAAGCAGGATAAATTTTTAAGGAAAGGCATGCAAAGATGAAAAAGATTGGGTTGGTTAGGGCTGCCTTATTGTTTTTGGCAGTGGTTATCATTTTCCTGATGTTCTGGTTTTTGCTTCCTCCACTGAACCCGGTAAGCCCGGAATTCTGGTTTTTTGCTTTAATCAGCGCCGCCGCTTTGTGGGCGGCATGGTGGATTCCGGGGAATATTGGGGATATTTTGAATTCTTCCGGAAAGGCGAAATTGGTTAGAGTAAAGGTTGTCAGCGGCAAATATGTTAACATTGCCGGTAATCAAAAGAAGATGCCAAAAGCAGTTGCCATAACGGCGGTTTGCCTGGTTTTGCTGGTGGCAGTGCTGTTGGCAACGGGGCTTCCCATGTTTAACGCGTCCAGGTACAGGGATTTGTTAATCCGCAGGGAAGGAAATTTTACCGATGACATTGCGGAAATTTCAATGAACCAGATTCCGGTTGTAGACCACGACACCGCAATACAGCTTGGCAAGCGGAAACTCGGGGAGATTGCCGAGCTGGTATCCCAGTTCGAAATTTCGGAGGACTATACCCAGATTAACTTAAATGGCAGGCCTGTAAGGGTAACTCCCCTTGTTTACGCCGATTTCTTTAAATGGCTCAACAACCATAAGAAAGGGATTGCAGGCTATATTAAGGTAGATATGGTATCCCAGGAAACCGCCCTGGTAAAACTCGAAAACGGGATAAAATACTCGCCCAGCGACCTCTTTTTAAGGAATCTTTCCCGCCACCTCAGGTTTTCCTATCCCACCAAAATGTTTGATAACTACGCCTTTGAGGTGGATGAAAACGGCACCCCGTACTGGATTGCACCGACCTATAACTACACCATCGGCGTATGGGGCGGCAGGGACATAAACGGCGCGGTTTTGGTGAATGCGATTGACGGTTCCCACAAATGGTACCCGTTGGAGGATATTCCCCAGTGGGTTGACCGTGTTTTCAGCGCTGACCTTGTATTAAGGCATTTGAATTATAACGGCAGATTTCAGGATGGGTATTTAAACTCCATAATAGGGCAAAAAGGGGTACTGCAGACCACCGCCGGGTATAACTATCTTGCCATAAACGACGACGTATATTTATATACAGGCATGACTTCGGTAACCGGGGACGAATCAAATGTGGGGTTTGTGCTTGTTAACCTTCGCACAAAACAGACCAGGTTTTACAGCGTTCCGGGGGCTGAGGAGATGTCCGCCATGTCGTCGGCGGAAGGGCAGGTTCAGCACCTGGGATATATCGCGACCTTCCCGATACTGCTGAATGTTGCCGACCGCCCGACATATTTCCTCTCCTTAAAAGACGACGCGGGGCTGGTTAAAATGTATGCCTTTGTAGATGTGGAAAGGTATCAGATAGTAGGTACCGGACAGTCGGTGGCAGACGCGAGGAATAACTATGTAAAGGCACTGTCAAAAGAGCAGGGCGTAGGTGCCGGCACAGGGACTGAAATTTCCGGCGAGGTTGCAGACATTGCCACAGCGGTAATGGATGGCAATACCTATTACTACATCAGATTAAAGGAAAACGATGCAGTTTTCGTGGCATCCATACACATCTCAAACCGCCTGCCATTTATAAAAGTGGGCGATGCCATCACTTTTATTTACTCCGGCAGCGGGGAAACCAGAGAAGTGCTGTCGATGAAATAGCAAAAACCCGGTCAACTTTGGACTGTTGGACTGCCCCAGGGCTAACGGACACAAAATAAAGAACCCTCATGCAGAATATCTGTGATTTACGCAAACCGGCGCCGTTTTCAAGCGGCGTTTCTGGTTTGCCCACTATTCTACAATAGGGTTCTTTTTTGCCTTTTAATCGGGTTCGGCCCAATACACTGCAAAAAAGAGGTGGCAAAACAAGCCGCCTCTTTTTTTCGGACATATTATAACTCCGTTTTCTTTAGATTAATTCAAATCTTTCTCAATTATGTATCTGGGCCTTGCCTTGACTTCGCTGTAAATTTTGCCGATATATTCGCCCACGATACCTATACAAAAAAGCTGGATTCCGCCCAGCAGCCAGATTGAGCATACAATTGCCGTCCAGCCCGGTACGGCGTTACCAGTAAAATATGAGATTAGGGCATAAAGCAATCCCAGGGAACTCAACAGTGATATGACGATTCCCAAATTTGATATAATTTTCAGTGGCTTGACGCTGAAGGAGGTTATGCCTTCTATTGCGAACTGAAGCATTTTTTTAAATGGGTATTTTGACTCTCCGGCGGCCCTTTCTTTTCTGTCATAATATACCTTGGCGCTTTTAAAACCGATTAATGGCACAATACCCCTCAGGAAAAGGTTTACCTCTCTGAATTCGCTCAATGCCTTAAGTGCATTTTTGCCCATTAAACGGTAGTCTGCATGGTTGTAAACTATTTCAAGCCCCAGGCTCTGCATCAGTTTGTAAAAGCTTTCCGCTGTAAAACGCTTGAAAAAGGTATCCGTATCCCGTTTTTTGCGTACGCCGTACACAACTTCGCAGCCTTCCGAATAGTGGGTTAAAAAATCGTCTATCACATCTATGTCATCCTGAAGGTCGGCATCAAGGGAAATGGCGCAATCAGCGTGGTCCTTTGCATACATCAGCCCGGCCAGCAGCGCATTTTGGTGCCCGGCGTTATGCGCCAGTTTCAATCCTGCCACGCTACCGCACTCCTGATGGAATTTGGTAATCAGCTCCCAGGTTTTGTCCTTGCTGCCGTCGTCTACATACAAAATGCGGCTTTTTTCGTCCGCCTTGCCGGCACTAATCAGTTGCTCAAGCTTTTCGGTAAGCTTGGAGTTTGTTAAAGGCAAGACCTCCTCCTCGTTGTAACATGGCACCACGAGATAAACAACATGCATTAAGGTTTCCTCCTTAATCTACAAATCTATCAATCAATTTGCCAATTTCCTGTTGGGTTAGACCGCATTTTAATAGATAATTGCAAGCACCATTGTATTTCTCTTTCAGGTAGCAAAGGGTTTTCTCCATGTCCTCAGGTTTTGAGCCAAGGACATATTTCGGTACTTCAATGCCTGATTTTTTAAGAATCTGGCTTTGCTCGTCAAAAACTATTTTTAAGTTTTCTTCGCTGACGGCATAATCCCTGATAATTGTATCATCCGGCACTCCTGCCAGCTGGAGCAGCAGCATTGCAACCACGCCGGTGCGGTCCTTTCCGGCAGTGCAGTGGAATAGGGAAATGCCGCTGTTTTCTAAAAACAACCTGAATATCCGCTTATACTGCTCCTGGCAGTTGTCCAGCAGCCAGCAGTAAAGTTCCGCCATGCTCCCGGGCATTTTTCCGGTGGCGAAAAAGGAAGCCAGGCCGTCGAACATCGGAACGTTTTCGTATTTTATGTTTTTTACGGAGTTAAACTTTGATGGCAATTCCTTTACTTCATCGGGGGAGCGCAGGTCCACCACCAGGGTTACCCCCAGGTTAATCAATGTATCCAGGTCGCCGGGGGTCAGGGAATGGGTGGAATCGCCCCTTAAGAAAACGCCTTTTTTGGTAACCCTGCCGCCGGTGGTACTGTACCCGCCCAGCTCCCTTATGTTTAAAGCGCTCTCAAGCTTTAGCGGCTTGTTGATTTCGATGTGCATTAAGATCACCTTTCAGAAAAGTTTATACCCATTTTCCCCAAACTTCTGGCTTATACCCGACAGTCGCCTGCCGCCCGTTTCGAACGATGGGGGTTTTAAGAATGGCAGGGTTTTCAAGCAGCTTTTCCTGCTTGTCCTCTTCACGGGCGAGGTATCGCAACAGCAGTGCATCCTTGTTATCAAAATTAATAAGCTCATCAAGGCTGCCTACAGCGGATTTTACGCTTGCAAGCTCGCCTTTGCTCATACCGTATTTTTTCAAATCGATATACTGGTACGGTATCCTTCTTTCCTTAAAATACCGCTCGGCTTTCTTTGTATCAAAGCATTTGCTGCTGCCAAAAATCTGTATATTCAAAAATGATACTCCTTTACAAAAATACAATATATTTACAAATTTAAATTCATTTTAAACTAATTACAGGAAAAAGTAAAGGCTGTACTATAAAACATTTTGTGTTTTACAGTACAGCCGGGTAAAAACAGGTTTATTCGATAGGCTGTGTAGAAGCTGCTAATTCGAATTCTGCCTGAATTTCTTCTGAGGGTTCCTTGTCTATAAGGCTGACAATTACAATTGCAATGGATGCGATTATAAATGCCGGCAGGAGTTCGTAGATATTTAAAAAGCTTACGTTTGCGGCGATTAAGAACTTCCAAACAAAAATTGAAATGCCGCCGGTAATCATACCTGCAACTGCTCCGGAAAGGGTTGTGCGTTTCCAGAACAGGGAGAACAGGATAACAGGCCCGAAGGATGCTCCAAACCCTGCCCATGCAAAGGATACTATTTTAAAGATATTGCTGTCGGGATTCCATGCAATGAATATGGAAATAATTGCAATCACGACTACAGTTCCACGGGAAACCAGCATCACCAGTTTGTCGCTGGCGTTTTTATTAATTAATCCCTTGTAGAAGTTCTGGGAAATGCTTGATGATGCCACTAGCAATTGCGAGTCGGACGTGGAGATTGTAGCAGCCAGTATTCCGGCAAGGATTACGCCGGCGATAAACAATGTGATAAAGCTGCTGCCGCCAAGCTTTTTGGCAAGTTCAATGAATATTGTCTCGGAATCCGTGATTCCTTTAATCGCTGCAGCGCCGATAATGCCGATAAAAACAGCCGCGATAAGGGAGATTACAACCCAAACCATGGCAATCCTGCGGGAGGTTTTAAG
>DUMT01000137.1 GCA_012839705.1 Clostridiales bacterium
AGATTGATTACAAAGACGTAGCACGCCTTCGCAAATGCATGTCCGAAAGGGCAAAAATCCTGCCCCGCCGTGTAACCGGCACCTGCGCAGGCCATCAGCGCCAGCTGACAGTTGCTATCAAGCGTGCTCGCCAGCTCGCACTGCTCCCCTACGAGAGCGACTAAACCAAATAGTATAAGAAAAAAGTGTGGCCATAATGGCCACACTTTTTTTAAAACGAAACCCTGAATCTGAAAATAGGTTCAGGGTTTGGTTTTACGTAGATTTGAGAAAAACTCGCGCAGGATTCCGGCACATTCATCCTCCAGAATACCCCCTTCGAAAGTTGGGCGGTGGTTGAAGGGCAGTGAAAACAAATCTGTTACCGAACCGCAGCAGCCGGCTTTAGGGTCCTTAGCACCAAAAAACACCCTGTCAATCCGGGCGTTTATTATGGCTCCTGCGCACATGGGGCAAGGCTCAAGGGTCACATACAGTTCACAATCGAAAAGCCGCCAGCCTCCAAGGCGGTTGCAGGCGTCGTTAATTGCCTCGATTTCTGCATGGGCAAGGGCGTTTTTCGATAATTCCCGCCTGTTCCGGCCCCTACCGATAACTTCGCCGTATCTGACAATTACCGCGCCCACCGGCACCTCGCCTTCCGCGGCGGCTTCCATGGCAAGCTGGAGCGCCTGCCTCATATATTCTTCAGCGGGGGAACTCATTGGCTTATCCTCCGATAGCTGAGCTAAGGATTGTTAGAATCAAGGAAACTACGATGCTTGCGATTATTGCCGGCGAAGTAAATACCGCACCGGCACGCTTTGAGGCCGGAAGTTCGTGTTTTTCCTTTATAATGTGGACAATCGGGTCATCTTTTGCAAAAAGGGCAAGCATAGCAAATAGCCCAATAATGCCAAGGATGGAAAACACAATCAGAACGACCTTTTCGTTTTGCTGGTCGGTTAAGTTGATTCCGGTGTACTGCAGCAGCATGGACATGAAGTTGTTGAGGAAATGCAGCATTATCGAAATCCATATGCTTCCGGTTTTAACTGCCAGGTACCCGCAGGCAAAACCGACTATAAAGGCAAAGGGGATTTGCAGGATATTGCCGTGCATAAGCGCAAACAGCATCGAGGAGATTAATATGGCAAACATCTTGCCGTGGGGTAATAGTGTTCTCAAAATATACCCTCTGTATACCATTTCCTCAAGTATCGCGGGTAGCAGGGCAAAAATAATAATATTCAGCAAAAGGCTTGGAATGCTGTTGTCGATGTAGTTGGGCATTTCCGGCGGCTGAATCCCTATCTGCTGGAAGAAGTAGACTATGTAGGAGGTAATAAAATTTGCAATTATGCAGACTGCAAGGCCCGCCAGGAGTGCCAGTACCACCCTCGGGAAACTCGGGCTTTTATCGTCCTCGGTGTCAAGGCTTGCAAAGGGATTGATTAAGCGATGGGTCAGGATTGCGATTATGGGTGCCGGGAAACCAACCCCGATAATGTACGCGATGGAATATAATAGGAGAAACCCAGTATTGCCAAGCCCGTAATACTTGTCGATGGGCCTGATGATACCGATGGCGGAAAGCCCCAAAACCAATACGATGTATACCGCCTGCAGAAGTACCGTCTGAGAAACTGCCACCAATCCCGCAAAATTTGCGTCCCGGCGGATAATCTTTTTTTGTTGGTAATCGTACTGAACCGGAGGATTCCAGTTGTTATTGTAATCCATCATAGGTATTGTCCTTTCTAGCTGGATTAAACTGGCTGGCTGTTATCAGGTTTTTTAAATATAATTAATTTGCTGAAGAAATAATTCATTATCAAGACTATAACATTGACCGTTATTTTCGATATGCCCCCGCCAATCCGCAATATATCCACCATAATCCACATTCCAGCCTGGTCTACTGCAAAGGAGAATAAGCGCGCCCCTACGAATAGCCCAAGCTCCCGGGAGATTTCATAAAGCTTTTTGGTGCGGGACTGGAATACGAATATTTTATTTACCACATAAGCAAACAGCACCGAGAGAATCCATGCCACAGTATTGCTTATCAGGTTATGCATCTTCAGCTCGATGAAGCAGAATCCGTAAACCTTTATATTTACGAAGGTGGTAAGGGCCCCGCAGATTACATAACTTACGGTTTCGCGGTTGAATATCCGGGGAAACCGGCGGAAAAGGGCTATCAACCCAAGGGTTGCAGCACCGCCCGCGGCATTAAATATAAAGTGGGAAATCTTAGGGTTTAGCCCTGAGGGCAACAGCTGTGCCAATTCATAAATTCCGGCGATAACCACCGTTAAAGCAAAGGGTAAAACCATTGTTTTTATAAAATCCCTGCCTTTCAGGCGGAAATAATTCCATGTCAGCAGGGCTAAAAAACAAAAGAATAAAACCGGAAATCCAAGCCAGACAAGTTTTAGTATAACCGGGTTTATCGGGTCTAAGTTAATATAAGTGATGGCGTATGTGAGCTTTATAAAAAAATCAGTTACAAAATTGGCAGCGGAATTTAAGGTTTTAATGGGAATAAATGGGACAATGAGCAAAAGCACAGCCCAGGCAGCAGCAAAAAGGGCTGCAAGCCTTTGAATTCTATTGTCGTTGGACATAACATCTGACCTTTCAAAAATTTGAGGGCAGAACCGCTTAAAACTCTAGCCCGAGAACCTTTGCGGCATTCCCGCCCAGTATGGCGTCACATTCCTGTTTGGTGAATCCGTGCTGTGACAGGAAGCTGCCCGTCAGCTGAAGGGCTTTTTTCTGGTCTGCCCACGGCGAATCAGAGCCGAAAAGGACATGGTCTGCGCCAATCAGCCTGATTATCCTCGCGAAACGATCCCCCTCCTCGGGATGGACATCCAGGCTGAAACTGGTGTCAATATAAAAGGATAAACTTTTGTAGGCATCCTCCACTTCCTGCCACATCCTGAACCCGCCCATGTGGGCAAGGATGATTTTCGCCTCAGGGACGGCTTCCCGCAGCCGGGCAAAACGTGCAGGGGTACCGTGGACAGGGGCCGGCAGCCCGATGTCCACACCGGCATGGAACAGCACCCATAAATCCAGCTCGGCAGCTTTACGGACAAGTTCAATGGTCTCATTGCTGTCGGGGTTGGAACCCTGGTATTCGGGATGGAGCTTGATTCCCCTCAACCCAAGCTCTTTGATTATTTCAAGCTCTTCCAGCGCGCCATCGTAATTTGGGTGCACGCTGCCGAAGGAGCGAAGCCCCGGTAGCTTATCCACCTGGGCCGCAAAGTTGTTGAGGGTTAAAGAAGGCTTTGGGGAGGTTGCAATGGGCATCACAACACAAATGTCTATGCCGGCGGCTTTTGCAGATGCTGCAAGCCCCGCCGCGGTCGCGTCGGTGTAGGGCGCGTTCGGGTCAGCGTCAGGCTCCTGGCTGCGAAGGTTCTGAATCAGCTTTTCCAGCGCCTTTTTTGCTAAAGAGTCCGGAAATATATGCGTATGAAAATCTATAACCAATTTGAACAACTTCCTTTTCTTCTGCGATTTTAGATTTAAAATGAGAAGTCGTAGTTTCCTTCGGAATTATACAGGATGAATGAAGAGTCCTGCCCAAGGGTTTCGGCAACAGCGTTAATCTGTTCCTTAACCTGGGCGGGGGTGTAGTCATATCCCTGAAGCCAGGGCATCAGGACAGGGCGCTCGTTTTCATTCATTAACTCAAGGCGCAAACTTACCTGGCTGGTGGCAAGCTTAACCGTATCATAGGGCACCAGCCCGGGGTTTACAATGGTGTTGTCCCCGGCTTTGAGTTTATTGCCGAGGGTGGAGGGCATTAAAACCGGCGCGGCTATGTCCGCCCCCAGAGTCACGGGGTTCCCGCCGAAGGGCTCGGTGCCGTCGCCAAAGGCGGCAAGCCCGGGCATCGCGAGGATTAATTTTGTGTTTTCACTGAGGGATGATTTTAAATCGCTCACAAATTTTTTAAGCACGTTGAGTTTTGACAGGTTTGTCAGCTCGGAATTTCCGTAATATGCCTGGGAAGTCTGGTTGGGGAACTGTACCCCGTCCAGCATGATGTTTGAAAATCCCGCCTGCTCCAGTTCAAGGACGATGCCGCTGATATAGCTGTGGGCGTCGGGGGAATAGGGGTTTAGCCAGGGTTTTCCGCCCTTTTCCTTTGAATTGTCAAGCCATGTCCAGCCGGGGTGGCTTTCAAGGGTGATTTTTGCTGTGGACAGGTTATGGGGTGACAGGGGGTCCCGGAAAGCAAATACCCGCGGAATTGGGGTAAATCCCTTGTCTTTGAACTTGGTTATCAATGCTTTAAGCTGGTCAAGGCTTAGGGCATCGCCGGCGGCTGCTTTTGCCTGCTGGGCAAGGGGAGTTTGGGACTGGTAATGCAAAACCCCGTCATCGCCTTTAAGGTCAAAGAGTACCGCGTTAAAACCTTTAGAGGCGGCGCTGTTAAGGGTGGATTCCAGGGACTCAAAATTTGAAAGCTTTGAGGCAGGGATGTATATTGCCCTAAAACCCTTTTTGGTGTCCTTTGGTTTTTCGGGTTCCGGATTGGTGGGGATGGTGGAAGTGGTGTCCGGTTCTGCGGCAGAGGCTTCCGACGTGGCGGGTTTGCTGTTTTGGTCAGCAGTCTCCAATATAAATTTAGCTGTAAAGAAACCAGCTGGTATTAAAGCCAGGGCGAGCAGTGTTAAAAGAACATTTTTCAGTATTGCCCTGCGGCGGTTGCTCCGGCTGAAAACCACATGCCCCCGTCGGCGTATTTTCCTGCCTTTTCTGTAAGCCATTTATTCTTCCGTCCTTTCCCGCGTTTTTGCTAAACAGAACTTAAATTATTTTGCAATATTTTTACATTTACTGCAATATTGAAACGCTTCCCGAAAAGCCCATCAGGGCAAGGGATAATATGCCGAGGTATAAAAGCACCGATGGCAGCCCCCTGAAGGCTTTTGGGACATCCGGGTTGTCGAGCCTTTCAATCCCTTCGGTGGTAAGCCAGGACAACATCAGGAACCCGGCGCAGGTACCAAGGGCAAGGCCGATAGCCCCGGGAAGGTTTACAGCGAACTGGTGGTTTATGATGATGGCGATTCCGATAACCAGGTTGTTGAACGCCGCCACCGGAACCAGCCTCTTTATGCGGTTGAACAAAGATGGGAATTTGTTGTACAGTATCAACACCGCCACAATATACAGCAGGGCGGTAATGGCTATAATCATCAGCGGGCGGAGCCATTTGGCTAAAACTCCGGTTCCGATTAAATTATCCAGCGGATAGCATATGATTACCGTAAGGGTGGTGAATATGCAAAGCAGCGTGGTAAAGGGCAGTATATTGGTGCGCTTTTTTGAAGATTTGATCAGTACAGAGGAGCCGAAACCGGTCATTAGCACCACGTTTTGCAATAACGCCGCGGCTAAAAAGTAGTCAAAAAACCTCAGCATAACCTTTTATCCTTTCAAAAGGGATTTGGTTTAATTTTTGGCGAGTTTCTGCCCAATAACCGAAGTCAGCCACTGCAAAAATGCAGCCATGAAGCCGAGTAGCAGGAATGCGGCATAGGGAAGGGAAGCTTCGGATAAGACAACCGAAAAATTAAGGGGATTTTCCCACAGTGTGCCATAGGCGGCAATCTCCCGCAGCCCTGAAACAACGCATATAACAAGCCCAAATCCAAGGCTGGAGGCTACCGCGTCGGTTAGCGCGATTACAGGCTCATGGCTTACCGAGAACCCTCCCGCCCGGTAAGACACAAGGGAATTGACAGCCGTCAGGGGTATGAATATATAAAGGGATGCGTAAAGCTCGTGGGAAATCACCCTGTCAATGAAAATTGCGGCGCCGAGCATAATGGCTGCTGCCCCGACGGTGTAAATCGGCGGCCTGACCCATGCAGGCAGCTTATCGCCAAACAGGGACATGAAAAGGCTTGCGGGGATAAGGACAGCGGCAGTGCAAAGGGTCAGCACTACTCCGTTTTTTAAGGTTACGCCTGCCGCAAGTATTGGCGATATGCCGATTGCCTGCACCAATACTATATTTTTGGCTAAAAAGGAATCAAAAAATGTATCCTTCATTTCATTTAATGTTTTTGATAAGCGGTTATTTCCCTGCCCCATTATGAACGCCTCCTGTTCCTAATCCTGCGAAGGTTCAAAGCGTACCATCCGAATCTGTCCAGAGTTGTGGCAAAGGCGTTTACCAGCAGCACCGCAAAGCAGGCGCCTTCCTCAAACCTACCAAAATACCTGGTAAGCATCACCAGCACCCCGGCAAGAACGCCGTAGGCAATCCTGCCAAGCCAGTGCCTCGGGGCGGTGACGGGGTCGTTTAACAGGAATATGCCGCAGAAAAGCAGGTAACCCGCGCAAAGCTCCACCATAACGCTGCCGGCGGTCCCTCCGGTAACCCTTGGAAAAATGGAAGCCAGTACCGCGCAGGTGGCAAGGTATGGCAGGGTAATCAGCGGGGAAATTGCCCGGCGCACCAATAAGAACAATGCGCTGGCAATCAGGATTGTTATGGCTGTCCCGCCTATCGGCCCCGGTATTTCACCAAGCAGCAGCATTGTCGGGGAGTACAGGGTCTGCCCGCCGCTGGCGAGCTGCGACGCCGGGGAAGGCACGCTTGCCATGTTGACAGTTTTGGATAAGGGCAGTGGCAGCCCGATTCCGGGGTCGGGGTATTTAAAGAAAAATCCGGGAAAACAAAGGGTTATAGCCGAAAGCCCCGCGGCGGCAGGATTGAATACATTCCGCCCGCTGCCGCCCATGGGCATTTTGACTGCAAAGATTGCGAAGGCTGAACCCGCAACGGGTAGCCAGTAGGGAGAAAGCGGGGATACCAGCGAACCGATGATGGCGCCGGTAACTGCCGCGGAGCCGTCCGTTACCGTAGGTTTCCGCCTCATAAGAAGGCAACCGATGGTTTCAAACAAAACGGCGCTTACAAGCCCGGCAAGCACCAGCAAAACCGGGCGGAACCCGTAATACACGGCGGAAAATATGGATAGCGGCGCCAGGGCAATCAGAACATCGGCGCACATGAATGAAAACCTGTCGCTGCGCCTTAGATGCGGCGCGTGGGCTGTTTTATAACTCATCCCCGGTCCCCCATTTCACGAATATATTTCCCTGAGCGTCCCGCGCTTCCAGCACCTTGTAGGTGACATCCAGCCCGGCAGGGCAGACGTGGGAGCAAGCCCCGCAACCGTCACATTCCTCCGGCAGCAGGTAATCCAGCCGCTCATACTGCATATTGTCAAGGCGCCTCATGATTTCATAAGGCAGCAGCCCGGCATGGCATGCCCGGGCGCACCTGCCGCATCCGATGCAGGCATGGGCAGGGGGCTGTACCCGGTTTTTTATAGCCAGCAGGCAGCTGATTCCAGGCACAACAGGGATTTCGGTGTTTTGGATGGCGATGCCTGTCATGGCGTCGCCGATAATCACATATTCGGGGTTTTGAGCCAGCCCGCAAAAGCGCAGCAAATCCTCCACCAGTGTGCCGAAGGGCACCCGCACATTCTGGGGGTTTGCCACGCAGTCACCTGCCACTGTTACAATGCAGCTTGAGGGCGCTTCGCCGAAAGCGGCGGCGCGATAAAGGGCAAGGCATGCCTGCACCCCAATGCGGCAAACCGTTGGATGGGATTTGAACAAATCTTTTTCAAATTTGTAGTTTACCGGGTATTTTTTGCCGGCATTTATAAATACCGAAGGCTCTATTTCCTGCATATATTTGTGTTGAAGGGAAGAAAACGCCTTTTTGCCAAGTCTTACGCCGAGATAAATGTTGTTGGTGTTTACGGCAATCCCTGCCAGTTTAAGCCCCCTGTAAACCTCGGGGCAGGATTCATTTATAACCGCCCAGGAGGATGATGAATAGGGCTCGGAATCCGAACCGTCTGCAATCAGAATAAGGTTTTCGCTGTTGCGGCAGGCGGCAAGCTTTTCAGCCAGCAGCTGCCCGTCAAGCTCGTCGACTATACCCTTTTCCCGGGCAATTTCCAATACCTCATCGCCGCTGAGATTTATATCGGATTCCTTTTTTTCATCCTCGCCCTTTTCCCGAATATTTTCAATGACGGCGCACGCGACGTTGCCATAAATTGGATGCAAGACAGCCTGGCGACCTGCAAGCACGCCTGAAACCGGGGAGTATACGTGCATACTGTTATCATCGGATGAGGCGATAATGCCGCCTTTATTTATTGTATCGTCAATCCTCGCAGTCAGGCGGCAGAAGGTGCCATCACCTGAGACAAGAGGAACCAATATACGTTCAGGGGTTGGGATATCTGTTACAGGCCGTGACGCGGCGGGCTGTTTTAACGAGGGGATAAAAATTCCTGAATTAGTAAGTTTCGACATCCTGTTTTTCACCTCTTGCAAAGAGCTTGTCCCCATAATATCATAGAGTAGAGAGGTAGGCCGGAAAACATCCTTGCCTTATAGCTCTTTAGGATTAAAATAATACTCGCATGGGAGGAACGGCCGTGAAAATGGATTTGCTGGAAAACGGTTGCTTAAAGATATTGCTGACTGAGGATGATCTTCGGGAGTTCAATTTGACTTTTGAAGATCTTGACTATAATAACGTAAACACCCGCAGCGCACTTCATCAGCTTCTGGAAACAGCCAGGCGGGAGACAGGGTTTGACCCTTCGGGAAGTTTTATCATTGAAGCCCTGCCAGTTGACGGAGGATGCATGCTGCTTTTGACTCCGACAGGCGGCAAAAAGCATATCCGCATGAAGCGTGTGGTAGGCCCCTACATATACGAGCTTGATGACGCGGATACAGTGCTTCACTTCGCGAAAATCGTAGGGGTTTATGCCACATCACCGCTTTTTGGCAGCTCGCTTTACAGATTTAATAAGGGTTACCGGCTGGTCTTGTATCCGGGAGCGCCGCTTTCAAAGGAAATGGGCAACCTGCTCCTGGAGTTTGCACGCCCCGCCGGTGAAGGCGACGCAGCCGCTGCATACACAGCCGAGCACGGGGAGTCTATTGTTATTGGGGATGCTTTAAACCGCATATGCGACGCTTTGTGCCGAAGCAGCGAAAATTCTTTAGAGCAATAATCCACTTAAAGACCGTAGAATACACAAATTCTAGTTTTCAAAGATTTCAGGATATTACTAAAAAGTAATATCCTGAATTTTTTTAACCAATTCTTTAGGATTTGGGGAATTAAAAAGCGCACTGCCAACAACCGCAACATCGGCGCCGGCCTTTGCCGCGGTTACGGCAGTATCCTCGTTAATCCCTCCGTCCACCTGAAGCATTACCTTCAGGGAACGCCTGTCTATTTCCTTTCTGATGGCAGCAACCTTTGGCATCATGTCTGCCATGAATGCCTGTCCGCCAAAACCCGGCTCCACCGTCATGACAAGGACCATACCCACCTTGTCAAGGTACGGGAATACCGCCTCGGCGGGAGTTGCCGGCTTGATTGTGATTGCCGGAGTCTTGCCAAGCCCGATTATATGGTCAATGGTCTTTTCAACAGGAGAGCTGCATTCAAGATGGATGTTGATGATATCAGCCCCGGCATCCGCAAATGCTCCTATAAGCCTGTCGGGGTACTGCATCATGAGATGGACATCAAAGCACATATTTGTCAGCCCCCGAAGCCTTTTGATTACCGGAGGACCAAAGGAAAGGTTTGGGACGAATACCCCATCCATTACGTCCAGATGCAGCATATCCGCGCCAGACTGTTCCACAAATTTTATTTCATCCGCAAGGCGGGAAAAATCACATGTTAAGATTGACGGCGAGATTTTCATAGTAGCCCCCTGATCTATTATTATATTTATGTTGTATATGACGAAAAAGGATGCGCTGATTATTTATTTATTTTAACCTATATACAGAAAAAGGTCAATGGTTTGTAAGGCTCCCCGAGAAAATATCCATGGCGCCACAAAATGCGTTGAAATGGGTTATAACCCATTTCAACGCATTAAAAAACAGCCCCCGGCATATAATGGTAAGAGAAAAACGCAATTTTAAGAAGGTGTGAAGTATATGATAATTTATACCGTAAGGCAGGGGGACAGCATTTATTCCATCGGCAGGCGGTTTGGTGTATCGCCCCAGAGGATTGCCGATGATAATATGCTTCAAAACCCTGAGCAGCTTGTGGTGGGGCAAACCATAGTCATTGTGACGGACGCCATAAGGCACACCGTCGCACCCGGTGAGACCCTTTTTACCCTGGCGCGAAGGTATGGCACAACGGTGGGCAGAATCCTTGAAGCCAACCCCGATATCACCAACCCCGCCGCAATCTACCCGGGACAGAGCATTATAATCCCGGTTCCGGACCAGAAACTCGGCAATATTGACGTAAACGGCTATGCCTTCCCGACAATTACCTCCAATACTTTGCAAAACACTTTGCCCCATCTGACCTTTATCAGCCCATTCAGTTACCAGGTGAGGGCAGACGGCAGCCTGGTGCCGCTGAACGATACAGCCATAATACAGGCGGCGAGGGCGCAGAATGTGGCTCCCCTGATGGTAATCACCAATATTCTGGAAGGTGGCAGCTTTGACAGCGATTTGGCAAGCACCATCCTCAACAGCGAGCAGGTGGTAAACACGTTGCTGGATAATGTTGTCCAGAACATTCAGCAAAAGAATTATACCGGCCTTGACATAGATTTTGAATACATATACCCCAGTGATAGGGAGGCCTATAACCGGTTTGTCCAAAGGGCAGCAGACCGCCTGCACCCGCTGGGTTACACTGTTACAACCGCCCTTGCCCCGAAAACCAGGGCTGACCAGCCGGGGTTGCTGTACGAAGCCCATGACTACGCATTCCATGGGGCTACGGTGGACCATGTAATCCTTATGACATACGAATGGGGATATACCTACAGCCCGCCCCGGGCGGTGGCGCCGGTAAACCTGGTTGAAGAGGTGCTGCAGTACGCGGTGACCGAGATACCAAGCGAGAAGATACTGATGGGAATCCCGAACTACGGCTACAACTGGACCCTGCCATTTGTCCAGGGCTCGGCGGCCCAGACCATCTCCCACACCGCTGCGGTGAATTTAGCTTTGCGGGAAGGGGCGGAAATCCAGTTTGACGAGGAAGCCCAAAGCCCGTTTTTCAGCTATTACGATGACCAGGGTCGGCAGCATGTGGTGTGGTTCGAGGACGCCCGCAGCATCGAAGCCAAACTGGCGCTGGTGGATAAATACAATCTTGGCGGGGTAAGCTACTGGACAGTAAACAGCTTTTTCCCGCAAAACTGGCTGGTACTGGAGTCCATGTATAATGTGAATAAGGTACTCTGAAAAAATTCCTTCACCTATTCAAGGTGAAGGAATTTTTATCGGCTCAGGCTCTCAAAATCAATCTCTGTCGCCCTGTAATCCGGGTTTTCCAAAAGCCTGTTGATAAACTCGCCGTACCTTTCCGCCTGTATGCGCCTTTCCAAAACAGGGTTGCCGTCTTTGTCAAAAAACTGGGGAGGGAAAAAATTCCCGTACCAGGGGGAAAAGGCGTAGCCCTGCTTTTTCAACTGGTTTGCCAAATCGATATCCCGGGCGACAAAAAAATTAACTCCCCTTTTAATGCAGATATCTGCATAATCTATCCCGTCAAAGCTTGTAACCCTTCCGATTTGGGAATATTTTATTTCGAGCTGCTTTTTTATGTTGAAACAGATTCTTTTTAACTGGGATTTCCATTCGTGCCTTTCAGGTTTTTGGGTCCTTTCTTTGAACATCTTAGCCCTGTTGTAAAATTGTGGGTGCATAACAAGCCCTCCTTAAGGCGCGGTGATTATATGGCTAAGCATTCATTTTGCGAAATTCGCAAGCTTTCATCATTTTTCGATTATTTTTTAATTATTTGTAGTCAAGCCTGACGGGTTTTGCATATCCTGAATAATGTGAAACGCAGACAGGTAAGAATATTCCAGGTAAAGGCGCTGTTTGCCGCGTATGTAAGCAGGGGTGCGGACAAGCCGGCGTTGCAAAACAGCATTGGCTGCCCAGATTCAGCAGCCCGAGCCTCCGGAATGCATTAAACCGCATTGGGTTGCCCTGCTTTAAAGTATATTCAGCTTAACCAGCCTTCAACACTAAAACACGTGCCGGCGAAATGTTAAAAATTTAAAAATTGTCATGCTTTAACTATTTACTTTGATAATCAAATAATTTATAATGGTTATCAATTTAAAATAAAGGGAGTGCATAAAATGACTTTTGAAAGAGTAAAAAAGATAATATTAGAAACCTTAAACTGCGATGAAGAAGATATTGTACCTGAAGCCGATTTGCAGAATGACCTTGGGGCGGATTCCCTTGACGGAGTGGAGCTAATCATGGCGTTGGAGGACGAATTCGGGATTTCTTTCCCCGAGGACGCCGCCTTGAAGTTCAGGACAGTAGAGGATATTGTAAGCTTTGTGGATAATTCCGATAAAGGCTAAACCTCACCGCTAAAAGCAGCGGAATTTTTTGGGGCAAATACTTTGATAATCAAAATATTTGAAGAAAATTGTTATTTCGCGTTCCGAAAGGGGAGCTTGTCATGGATTTAAGCGAAATACGGCAGCTGATGCAGGAGTTTTCAGGCCTGCCTATAACTAAGCTGAGTTTAGAGCTTGACAATCTCAAACTCTGCCTTGAAAAGGAAGGCACCGCAGAAAAAGTGGAAGAAAGCCGCGCACCCGCATGCCAGCCTATTACCGTCGTTGCCCAGTCTTCCGGCGGCAGCGTTTCGGTGGTGGAGGAAAGCCCGGAGGAAAAGGGGGAAGTGGCGGTACGCTCCCCGGTGGTGGGGGTGTTTTATATAACTCCATCCCCTGGCGCCGAGCCTTTTGTGGCAGAGGGGCAGTATGTTAAAAAAGGCCAGACTGTTTGCATTGTTGAGGCTATGAAGATGATGAATGAGATTCCGGCGCCCGTTTCCGGCAGGGTTACCCGTATTGTTGTCAGCCCCGAGGAGGCTGTCGAATTTAACCAGCCGCTGATGTTTATTAAAGAGGAATAACCCGGCGGCAGAAAGGGATGAACTTGATGTTGCGCAGGATTTTGATAGCCAACCGCGGCGAAATAGCAGTGCGGATAATAAGGGCATGCAAGGAAATGGGCATTGATACGGTGGCAATTTTTTCGGAGCCAGACCGCGACGCCCTCCATGTCCAGCTGGCGGACCAGGCAATCTGCGTTGGCCCGGCAAAGGCCGCGGACAGTTACCTTAATATCAAAAACGTGCTGTCGGCGGCAACCGTTACCGGCTGCGACGGAATCCATCCCGGCTTCGGCTTTTTAAGCGAGAATCCGGTTTTTGCGGATATGGTGAAAAAATGCGGCATAACCTTTATCGGCCCTGACGGGGATGTAATCCGGGCAATGGGCAATAAATCCGAGGCACGAAAAAGGATGCAGGAATGTGGAGTGCCGGTGGTGCCCGGCTCAGACGGGGGGATTGAAACCCTGGAGCAGGGCCTTGCGGTTGCAAGAGAGATTGGTTATCCGGTGCTGATAAAGGCAAGCGCCGGCGGCGGTGGCAGGGGGATGCGCAGGGTCTTCTCCGAAGAGGAGTTCGAATCTGCCTTTGTCGCCGCAAAGGCGGAGGCAAAAGCGTGTTTCGGGGATGGCGAAGTGTATATCGAAAAGCTGATTCAAAACCCCCGGCATATAGAATTCCAGATTCTTGCCGATTCCCACGGGAATATAGTCCATCTTGGGGAGCGGGACTGCACCATACAGCGGCGCAACCAGAAGATACTGGAGGAAGCCCCTTCCCGCGCGCTGTCCCCGGAATTAAGGGAAAAAATGGGGGCGGACGCGGTGAAAGCGGCAAGGGCTGTGGGATATCAAAACGCCGGAACTGTGGAATTTATTTTGGACAGGGACGGCAATTACTATTTTATTGAAATGAATACAAGGGTTCAGGTGGAGCACCCGGTAACCGAAATGGTAACCGGCGTGGATATCATCCGGGAGCAAATCAGGATTGCTTCGGGGAAGCCGCTAAAACTTACACAGCAGGATGTAAGTATCAACGGCGCGGCTATTGAATGCAGGATTAACGCCGAAAACCCCGCCGACGGGTTCCGCCCCTGCCCCGGCAAGGTGGTGGGGCTGCACATACCCGGCGGGTTTGGGGTCAGGGTAGACACCGCCCTTTACCCCGGCTGCGAGATATCCCCCTATTACGACAGCATGATAGCAAAAGTAATAGTACACGGAAAAACCAGGTCGGAGGCAATCCGCAGAATGCGCCGGGTGCTGGAGGAATTCCTGGTGGAAGGTATTCAGACAAATGTGGAACTGCAATACATGATTTTGCACCATGAGGATTTCATAAAAGGGCGGTATGATACTGGTTTTTTGGAGAAAAACCTTGACAGCCTGATACCTGGGCAATAAACCGCTTACTTTGCGAGTTCACGATTTTATGAAAGGAACAGGGGTTTTTGATGATTTCCCTTTTTAAAGAAAGACGCCAGAAACTGACCCTTTTTAAATCCAGCAGGCAGAAAAACATTCAGCACAGGATTTCGGTGCCCGAGGGGCTGTATACCCGCTGCCCCGGCTGCAAGCAGGATTTTATATCCGAGCAGGTGGCGGCAAACTACTATGTCTGCCCGGGGTGCGGCTACCATATGCGGCTCACCGCCCAGGGCAGGATTAAGCTTATCGCCGACAAGGGCAGCATGAGGGAGCTGAATGCGGGGCTTATCACAAGGGAGAACCTCGATTTTCCCGGTTATTCCGAAAAGCTTGCTTCCCTTGAAGCCCAGACCGGGTTAAAGGAGGCGGTGGTGACCGGGGTTTGCTCCATTGACGGGATTAGCACCGTCATTGGAGTGATGGACAGCCGTTTTTTGATGGGCAGCATGGGCAGCGTTGTGGGGGAAAAGATTACCCGGGCGGTGGAATACGCCACAAAAAGGAGGCTGCCGATTGTGATTTTCACAGCTTCCGGGGGAGCCAGGATGCAGGAGGGGATTATTTCCCTTATGCAGATGGCTAAAACCAGTAACGCCCTTGCCCGCCACAGCCAGGCGGGGCTGCTGTATATTTCGGTCATGACCCATCCCACCACCGGCGGGGTTACCGCCAGCTTTGCGTCCCTTGGGGATATCATACTGGCGGAGCCGGGGGCTTTAATCGGGTTCGCGGGGCCGAGGGTGATTGAGCAGACCATCAGGCAAAAGCTCCCCGAAGGGTTCCAAAGGGCTGAATTCCTGCTGGAGCACGGATTTTTGGACATGATTGTGGAAAGGCAAAACCTGAAAAGCACTTTAGGCAGCCTGCTCAGGCTGCATTCACCTTCGGCAATCCTTAACCGGAAAAAAGGAGGTGGATGAAATGCCCTTAAAGGAAGCAGAGGACCAAATCCGCCTGCTGGATGAAAGGCTTTCGAAAACCGAGGACAGGGAAGAACGCCAGGCGATTTTGGACGAAAAGAACAGGATTCTCAAAGACGCATACGAGAACCTTACCAGCTACGACAGGGTATACCTTGCCCGCAAGCCCACCCGCCCGGGGGTGCGGGATTATATAAAGAATATATTCTCTGAGTTTTACGAGCTGCATGGCGACAGGCTGATGCGGGACGACCCCGCGGTGATAGGCGGGATTGCCAGCCTTGACGGGATTGCGGTGACAGTGATAGGCCACTGCAAGGGCAAAAACCTTGAGGAAAACATCAAATGCAACTTTGGCATGCCAAACCCTGAGGGTTACCGCAAAGCATTAAGGCTTATGAAACAGGCGGAAAAATTCAACCGCCCTATAATCACCTTTATCGACACCCCCGGGGCATATCCCGGCATTGAATCCGAAGAGCACGGGCAGGGGGAGGCAATTGCCAGGAACCTACTTGAGATGGGTTCTTTGCAGGTGCCGATTATCTCCATCGTGATAGGTGAAGGCGGCAGCGGCGGGGCGCTGGCCATGTCGGTGGCGGACAGGATTTGGATGCTGGAAAACGCGGTTTATTCGATTCTGTCCCCCGAAGGGTTCGCGTCAATTCTGTGGAAGGACGCATCCCGCGCCAGGGAGGCGGCGGAGCTGATGAAGCTGACCTCTTTTGATTTGTACCAGATGGGGATAGCCGACAGGCTTTTTGCCGAGCCGAAAGGCGGGCTTAACCAGAATTCCCGCTCGATATACCAAAGGCTTAAAACCGCCCTTAAAGCCGAGCTGGAGCAGCTTGCAAAACTGAACAAGCGAACCCTGATTGAACAGCGATATAAAAAATACAGGCGGATAGGGGACTGCTCGCCTAAGTAAACGGGAGGCAGAATGAAGGGAAGATTTATCTGCGGCACCGGTTCCGCGGTGCCGGAAAATTGCCTTACAAACCATGATTTAACCCTGATGGTGGATACAAGCGATGAGTGGATTACCACAAGGACAGGGATTAAAAACCGCTATATAGCAAAAGATGAAACCACCGTGGCGCTGGCGGCAAAGGCGGCAGGGAAAGCACTGGAGAATAGCGGTATAAACCCGGAGGAACTGGGCTTTCTGATAGCCGCCACCTTTACCCCCGACAACTTCACCCCTTCGGTGGCAAGCATGGTGCAAAGGGAGCTGGGGCTGAACCACCTGCCCATCGCTGCTTTTGACATCAATGCCGCCTGCAGCGGGTTCGTTTATGCCTTAACCGTTGCCTGCGGGATGTTCCACACCCTGCCGGGCTGCAAATACGGGCTGGTAATAGGGGCTGAGGTGGTATCCCGGGTTTTGGATTATAACGACCGCACCACCTGCATCCTTTTCGGCGACGGCGCCGGGGCGGTGGTTGTGGGGAGAAGGGAAGGCTTGTTTGCAAGCTTCCTGGGCTCAAAAGGCGATGTGGAGATACTTTGCGCCAAAATAGCGGATGGAGGAAAGCTGTCTTTCAAACCTTTAACCATGAAGGGGCGGGAGGTCTACCAGTTTGCGGTGGAGGTAATACCCGAATCTGTTAATAATGTGCTTAACCAGGCGGGGTTATCCCTTCAGGATATTAAATATGTAGTCTGCCATCAGGCGAACGAGAGGATTATTTCGGCGGCGGAAGGCAAGCTTGGGGCACAGCCGGGGCAGTTTGTCAGGAATATTGAAAGGTACGGCAACACCTCGGCGGCAAGCATACCGATTTTGCTGGACGAGCTGAACAGGGAAGGCAGGCTAAATCCCGGCGACAGGGTTATCCTTGTGGGGTTTGGCGGCGGGCTTACCTGGGGAAGCATACTGTTTGAATGGTAATTTCTTTATAAGAAATTCTTTGAAAGGCTTGGTTAAAATGCGAAACAAGGTTACAGAGATTCTAGGCACCGAATATCCGTTAATTCAGGGGGGAATGGCGAATATAGCCACCGGCGGGTTTGCCGCCGCCGTTTCCAACGCCGGGGCGCTGGGGCTTATCGCGGCAGGAGGGATGAACACCGAAGAGCTGAAAAGGAATATCCAAATCTGCCGCCAGCTTACCGACAAGCCCTTTGGGGTGAATATCATGCTAATGCGCCCCGAGGCGGACAAGATGGCACAGCTTGTTATCGACGAGGGCATCCCGGTGGTTACCACCGGGGCGGGCAATCCCGCAAAATTCATGCCGTTATGGAAAGAGGCTGGGGTTAAGGTGATACCAGTGGTGCCCTCCGTTGCCCTGGCGGCAAGGCTGGAAAGGCTTGGGGCGGACGCGGTGATAGTGGAAGGCACCGAAGCCGGCGGGCATATCGGGGAGCTTACCACCATGGCGCTGGTACCCCAGGTTGTGGACGCGGTGAAGATACCGGTAATAGCGGCAGGCGGAATTGCGGATTCACGGCAGCTTGTGGCAGCCTTTGCCCTTGGCGCCCAGGTGGTGCAGGTAGGGACATGCCTGCTGGTATCTGAGGAATGCCCGATACATGAAAACTACAAAAACGCCGTACTGAATGCAAAAGACACCGACACCACGGTTACAGGCAGGATTGCTGGGGTGCCGGTGCGGATAATCAAAAACAAAATGGCAAGGGAATATATCAAAAGGGAAAAAGAGGGGGCGGACAAAATGGAGCTTGAAAAATACACCCTCGGTTCCCTTCGCCGGGCTGTGTTTGACGGGGATGTGGAGACCGGCTCCCTTATGGCGGGGCAGGTGGCGGGAATGTGCAACAGCATCCGCCCGGTTTCCGAAATAATCCGGGATATGTTTGAAAAATCTGCCCCCGTACTCGAAAGGCTTTCGGCACAGTTTGGGCGGGCTTAATCAGGATGTACTTAATCTACTTAATATTGTTAAAGGGGATGTTAAATTGAAGTCTCTCTCCATCAAAACCAGAGGGCTTGACTTGCCTTTAATACAGGGTGGAATGGGAATAGGTGTTTCCTTAGGCAACCTTGCGGGCCATGTGGCAAGGTGCGGCGGCATGGGGGTAATTTCGGCGGCAAACCCGGGATACCGCCAGCCGGATTTTCGCAAGAACAGCCTTGAGGCAAACATCCGGGCTTTAAAGGCTGAGATTTGGAAGGCGAAGGAGATAGCCTCAGGCCGTGGGATGGTGGCGGTGAATATTCTGTATGCTTTAAACCACAGCGGCGAGCTTGCAAAAGCCGCTGTGGAAGCCGGGGCAGATGCCATAATCGCCGGGGCGGGATTGCCGACGGGGCTTCCGCAGTTTACCCTTGGCACCGATACCGCCATAGCCCCCATAGTGTCCTCCGCCAAGGCCGCCGCCCTGATTTTGAAGGCATGGAAAAGGAAATACAATGTATTTCCTGATTTTCTGGTGGTGGAAGGGAGCAAGGCTGGCGGGCATTTAGGCTTTTCCCTGGATGAGCTAGTGTCAAATCAGGCAAAGCCCCTGGAGCAGATTGTATCCGAGGTGGCGGAGGTAATAAAGCCCTATGAAGCTGAGAAAGGGCAGGCTATCCCCATTTTTGCCGCGGGAGGGATATATACTGCCCAGGACATAAAAAGGGCGGTTGCCAGCGGGGCGGCGGGGGTACAGATTGCGACCCGGTTCATCGCCACTGAGGAATGTGACGCCTCCCCTGAGTTCAAACAGGCGTTTATCAACGCCCGGCAAGAGGAGATTATTTTGGTAAACAGCCCTGTCGGCATGCCCGGAAGGGCTATCAAATCCCCCTTGACAGAAAGGTTGGAGCTTGCCGGCAGAATTTCTGTGAAGTCGTGCGTCGGCTGCCTTAAAACCTGCAATCCCGCGACAACCCCTTACTGCATTACAGAGGCGCTGTCCTCGGCGGTAATGGGGGACTGGGAAAACGGGCTGTTTTTCTGCGGCAGCAACGCATATAAGCTTGATAGGATAACGACTGTAAAACAGCTAATCAGCGAATTAACCCATTGATTTTAAGGTGGTTTATATGAAGATAGGTTTTTTATACGCCGGGCAGGGAAGCCAGGTTGTGGGGATGGGCAAATCCCTTTATGACAATTTCCAGTCCGCCAGGGAAGTGTTCGACGGGGCAAAGCTGGATTTTGATTTAAGAAGCGTCTGCTTTGACGGACCGGCGGAAAAGCTTAACCAGACCTCATACACCCAGCCCTGCATGGTGGCGGTGGCCGCTGCGGCAACCAATGTACTGGCAGAGTACGGGGTAAAACCCGACATTGCAGCGGGCTTGAGCCTTGGGGAGTATTCCGCCCTTTACGCCTCCGGGGTGCTGGGCTTTCAGGAGGTTTTAAAGGCTGTGCGCTTTCGGGGGCTGGCAATGGAAGAAGCGGTAAAAGGGATTAAGGGCAAAATGGCGGCGGTAATTGGGCTGGCAAGGGAGGAACTTGTGGAGATATGCGCCAGAGTCTCAGAAAATGGAGTTGTGGAGATAGCCAACTACAACTGCCCCGGCCAGATGGTCATAGGCGGGGAGGCGGATGCGGTGGACATGGCGGCGCAGCTTGCCCTTGAGAAGGGTGCCAAGCGGGTTTTGCTCCTCAATGTCAGCGGGCCTTTTCACACATCACTCCTGGAGCCCGCCTCAAAAAAGCTTGCCCGTTATTTTGAAGATGTGGAGTTTAACACATCTGAAATACCGGTGGTTTTCAACGCCACGGCGGATTTTTTGAGAGAAAACCAGACAATCCCTCAGCTTCTTGCCCGGCAGGTGATGTCCCCGGTGTATTTTGAGGACAGCCTCAGAAAAATGGAGCGGGAAGGCGTGGATGTAATGATTGAAATAGGCCCCGGGCGGGTTTTAAGCGGGTTTGTCCGCAAGACCTGCAAGGCTGTAAAGGTTTTGGCGGTGGAGGATTTGGAATCGCTTGAATCTGCCTTAAAGGCATTAAAAGATTTTTGATAAGGGAAGGAATGGGCTTATGGAGGAAAAATTTAAGAAAACTGCCGTTGTGACAGGCGGCAGCCGCGGGATTGGCAGGGCGATATGCCTGGAGCTTGCTAAAGAGGGCGCCAATCTCGTGATAAATTATGCGGGTAACCTTCAGGCGGCGGAGGAGGCCAAGAAATCCTGCGAGGAACTGGGAGCCGAGGTGCTTCTGGTTCAGGGGGATGTGTCCAGTTTTGATGACTGCAAGGCACTGTTTGACGCCGCTGCCGAAAGGTTCGGCAGGGTTGATATACTGGTTAACAACGCCGGGATTACAAGGGATAACCTGATTCTCAGGATGAGCGGGGAGGATTTTGACAAGGTTATTGATGTAAACCTGAAAGGCACATGGAACTGCCTGAAACTGGCTTCAAAGATTATGGTAAAACAGCGGTATGGAAGGATTGTCAACATAACCTCGGTGGTGGGAGTTATCGGCAATGCCGGGCAGACCAATTATGCCGCCAGCAAGGCGGGGGTAATCGGGATGACAAAATCTTTAGCAAGGGAGCTTGCCTCAAGGGGGATAACCGTTAACGCGGTGGCTCCCGGCTATATCGCCACCGATATGACCGCGGGGCTAAGCGACGAAATCAGGGAAACGGTTAAAAACGCGATACCCCTGCAAAGGCTTGGGGATGCCGGGGATGTGGCGGCGCTGGTGGCGTTTTTGGCGTCAGACAAAGCGGGCTATATCACAGGGCAGGTAATACACGTTGACGGCGGCCTTGCAATGTAAGGGAAGACAAACAGGCTTGCAAATTTGCGAAAGGACTGGTTTTTGATGAAAAGGCGGGTAGTAGTCACAGGCTTGGGGGCAGTAACCCCGGTGGGCAATACCGTAAAGGATATGTGGGATAACATTAAACAGGGAAAATGCGGTATTGATTTTATAACAGCCTTTGACACAACCGATTTCAAAGTGAAGATTGCGGCGGAGGTTAAGGGCTTTAACCCTGAGGAGCGTATCGACAAGCGGGCTGCAAAAAGGATGGACCGTTTTACCCAGTTTGCGGTTGCGGCGGCGAAGGAAGCTTTCAAAAACGCCGGGTTGGAAAATGCGGATTTTGACCGCAGCCGTTTCGGGGTATTGATTTCCTCTGGGATTGGCGGGCTTGCAACTATTGAAAGCGAGCATAAGAAGGCGCTGGAAAGAGGGTTTGACAGGGTTTCTCCTTTCTTTGTGCCGATGAATATTGCAAATCTGGCGGCGGGGCATGTGGCGATTGAGCTTGGTGCTAAGGGGAGCTGTTCCTGTGTTGTCACCGCCTGCGCCGGCGGAACCAATGCCATTGGGGAAGCTTTCCGCCACATCAGGGACGGGTATGCCGAAATCGTGGTTGCCGGCGGCGCGGAAGCCTCCATTACACCCCTGGGGATTGCGGGCTTTTCCTCCATGAAGGCGTTGTGCGAGAGCAACGACCCCGCCCGCTCGTCCATCCCCTTTGACGCTGAGCGCAGCGGCTTTGTGATGGGGGAAGGTGCGGGGATTCTGATTTTGGAGGAATATAACCACGCTGTGGCCAGAGGGGCGAATATAATAGCGGAGATTGTGGGGTACGGCGCCACCTGCGACTCATACCACATCACTGCCCCCTGCCCTGACGGGGCGGGGGCTGCCGCCGCTATGGAACAGGCGATTAAAGACGCCGGGATTTCCCCGGGAAATATACAGTATATTAATGCCCACGGCACTTCCACCCCCCTTAACGACGCCATAGAAACAGCGGCGGTAAAAAAGGCGTTTGGCGGCCATGCCAATAACCTTGCCATCAGCTCCACCAAATCCATGACCGGGCATATGCTTGGGGCAAGCGGCGCAGTGGAAGCGGTAATTACCGTAATGGCGGTAGCGGAAGGGTTCCTGCCGCCCACCATTAACTACAAATGCCCCGACCCGGAATGCGACCTTGATATTGTGCCAAACCGTGGAAGAGAATGTGAAATCCAATATGCCATGTCCAATTCCCTGGGATTTGGCGGCCATAACGCGTCGGTAATCTTCCGGAAATTCAGCTAAGGGGGCGGTTTTATGGAACTTAACAGCAACCAGATACAGGAGATAATCCCTCACAGGTACCCTTTTTTGCTGGTTGACAAAATCCTGGATTTTGAGCCGGGAAAATGGGCGAAGGGGATAAAGTGCGTGTCCGCTAATGAGATGTATTTCTGCGGGCATTTCCCGCAGGAGCATGTAATGCCCGGGGTGCTGATTATCGAGGCTTTGGCGCAGGTGGGGGCGGTGGCGGTGTTGTCTGCCGAGGAAAACCGGGGCAAAATCGCATATTTCGGCGGGATTAAGGACGCAAGGTTCAAGCGGAAGGTAGCCCCCGGGGATGTGCTGGAGCTTGAGGTTGAATTGGTAAAATCCCGGGGCCCTGTGGGAGTAGGCATGGCTGAGGCGAAAGTTAACGGCGAAACAGCGGTTAAGGCGGAATTGACCTTTGTTGTAGGAAAATAAAAAAGGTACGAAAAAAGCAGGGGTGCACCCCTGCTTTTTTGACGCACTTCTGGTTTTTATAAAGTTTCTAGCTCGCGGTAGTTGCCGATGAAGGAGAAGGCGGGCAGTTCCTCGGACAATGCGCAGATGAGATTTAAGGTGTCCGGGCTGCCGAAATCCCCTTCAAAGTCGAGGTAAAACAAGTATTCAAAGCTGCCGCTGCGGGTGGGGCGGCTTTCGAGTTTTGTCAGGTTCAGCCCCGCCACCGCAAAGCGGGAGAGTATCCTGTAAAGGGAGCCTGTAACGTGGGGAAGGGAGAATATCAGGCTTATTTTGTTGGCGTCCGGGGGAATTATCAAATCCCGGGAAATGGCGATAAACCGGGTGGAATTGTTTTCGGCGGATTGTATGTTTTCTTTTAAGACTTCAAGCCCGTAAAGGCTTGCGGCGTTTGACGAGGAAATGGCACAAATAGTATTGTCGCCTTTTTGCGCCACCATTTGGGCCGCCGCAGCGGTGTTGACATAGGGGCGGGCTTCCAGGTTCAGTGCGGAAATAAGTTCTGCGCACTGGGCGAGCGCCTGGGGGTGGGAATAGACGGTTTTAAGCTCTTCCACCTTCGCCCCGGGCAAAGCCAGCAGGCAGTGGTTGACGGGGATTTCCGCCGCCGCCACAATGAAAAACCGGTGTTTTATAATCAGGTCGTACACCTCGTGGACAGAGCCGGAGGATGAGTTTTCCACCGGCAGTATTCCGTAATCCGCCTCGCCCTTTTCCACCGCCGAAAACACGTCCGGGAAGGTTTCCACAAATCGCGGGATGCATCCGGGAAACAGCCTTGCCGCCGCCTGATTGGAAAAGGCGCCGGGCACCCCCTGGCATGCCACCCTCGCCTTATCGGGGGCGATAAGGTTCTTTTGGGCGCTTTGCAGTATGTTTTTCAATTCAGAGCCGGAACCCATCCTGCTGTGCTGGAGCCCACGGGAGGCGTCCATTATGGTTGCGAAAATCAG
>DUMT01000138.1 GCA_012839705.1 Clostridiales bacterium
AGTTTTCGTATTCCGTTATTATTTTAAGCTACAGCCCCATAACAAGCTGTTTGAAATGTTCGCCGCGCTCTTCAAAATTTTTATACATATCAAAACTTGCGCTTGCCGGTGACATAAATACAATATCCCCGGATTTCGCAATATTATTTGCCGTGCTTACAGCCTCTTCCATTGAATTAACCCGGCTTATAGGAATATCGCTGCTATCCCGGATAGCCTTTTCAATTGCGTCAGCCGTCTGGCCCATTAAAATAGCATGTTTAACCGTTTTAGCGGCTACCGGCCCCAGGGAATCGTAGGGTATGTGCTTATCATATCCCCCGGCTATCAGAATCACCTTTCTGTCAAAAGCATTCAAGCCGGCGGCTGTCCTGGTAGGGCTTGTGCCTATCGAATCATTATACCATTTTACCCCGTTTAATTCCCTGACAAACTCGCACCTGTGGGCGACCCCGCCAAACTTTCTTGCAAAATCCGCAATTATCTCAGGCGATACCCTGCCCCAAACCGCAGAAATAGCTGCCAAATAATTTTCCACATTGTGAACACCAGGAATTCTAATTTCCTCCGCTTTGATTACAGGAGTATCATTACCGTCATAGCTAAATGTCAAAAATCCATCAGGTGCCAACCAAGCACCCCTTTTAGGCTTTAAGTTGCGGGAAAACACCAGCAATTCTCCCCGTACTTCCCTTGCAAGCCCCTTCGTATATCCGTTATCTGCATTTAATACAGCGGTATCACCGGCATTCTGCCATAAAATCAGGTTTTTTTTCGCATTAACATAGTCCTGCATATCTGTATGCCAGTCAAGGTGATTGGGAGATATGTTTGTAATTACCGCTGTGTGTGGGCTTCGAGTCATGTCGCATAATTGAAAGCTTGATAGCTCAACTACAACCATGTCATCATCTTTTATTTCTTCAACTATCGGAAGCAGAGGCCTTCCGATATTCCCTCCCAGGTGAACACGGTAGCCAGCCTCTTCTAAAAGCCTGGCAATAATTGTTGTTGTGGTGGTTTTCCCGTCCGAGCCTGTCACAGCTGTTATTTTTGCGGGGCATAACTTAAAAAACAGTTCCATTTCGGAAGTTACAGTAATTCCCTGCTTACGTGCCATTTCAAACTGAGGCTGGTTCGGATTCATTCCCGGCGTCCTGATAATCATATCTGCGCCTATTGTTAACAACGAATCCAGATAGCTGTCACCCAAATATAGGCTTACACCTGCTTCTTCCAGTTCCTTAGCAGCACTCCCCAGGGTTTCTTTTTTATTCCTGTCAAACCCTGCAACCACAGCACCATATTTTAACAACTGCCTGATTACAGGGATGTTGTTACGTCCCAAACCGCATACCGCGATTTTCTTCCCTTTTAAACCTGAAAAGAAATCTGTTATCACTTGATTTGCCAATATACTCATCTACCTTTTTCAATTTAAAAGAAAAATCTTACAATCCAACTGATATTATATTATACTTATATTAAGTATATTAATCAATCTTATATTAATCGTTTTGCTTTCATATTTATACAATAATTTGGAATTCAACAATAAGCTTGACCGCTGCTTAATTTTTTGTGCAATATTACTATTATCAAATTTTTCAATTATCACATAAGTAGAAAAATAAAATAAAGTATTGTCATTTATTGCATTTAAAAGTATAATATAGGCTGAATAATATTGCAGGAGTTATTTCGATGATTCTTCAGGTATTGTTGGCTGCCATAGTAGGCAAGTTCAAAGGATATCGAGTCGGATATGCCCTTACCCGAAGGTCTTTTATACCTTTTTATGTAGTGGAGATTATTTA
>DUMT01000139.1 GCA_012839705.1 Clostridiales bacterium
ATTGGAGCGCTACCGATATCAGGCAAAATTACCGGCACCCAAAAAATCCTAAAGCTGTTTTGTTAAATCGCTTTTTTCCAACCTTAAAATCTTTTTTAAAAAGCCCTACAAAAACTTGACACTAACATCGGACGACAAAAAACTTGAACAATAACTTTGAAATTGTTACAATATACATGTGGGAGGATGGCGTGAGTTGCATGCTGTCTGGCGAATTGCAGTAACAGTTTTCGCTACGCTGTCTTTTGAAGGATAGAAGAATAATTTGAGTGGCATATAAATATGTTATCTTATAAATTTTGGACGGTTTAGTATTTACAAAGATGCTAAATACGGAGGATGACAAAAATGCTTTTGTAACTCAGGATGCTTTATTGGCGCTTAGGGCTGGCAGAAAGAGAAATTTAGACAGTCTAAGGATGCCGATATGCAATTGCTAGGAAGGAGCAATTCGAATGAAAGTCTTATACGCAACCAGTGAGGCACTTCCTTTTGCTGCTTCGGGAGGATTGGCGGATGTAGCAGGAGCTCTACCCCACGCAATGCGTGTCAGATTAATCGGGTGCCGTGTTGTCTTGCCTTTATACCAAGATGTGCCTGAGGAGCTTAAAAAAGATCTGGTGTTCTTGACCTCGCTGTCAGTGCCGGTTGCCTGGAGGCGCCAGTATTGCGGAGTATTCAAGGCCCAATATAAAGGTGTTGTTTATTATCTTCTGGATAATCAGTATTATTTTAAGCGTCCGGGCCTTTATGGGCATTATGATGATGCAGAGCGATTTGCGTTTTTTTCCCGCGCAGTTCTCGAAATGATATCCTATATAGATTTCAAGCCGGATATACTTCATTTTAATGACTGGCAGTGCGCGCTGGCTCCTGTTTATTTTAATTTGTATTACAAAAAGCTTGATGCCTATAAAGGCATGAAAACCATTTATACAATTCATAATTTGCAGTTCCAGGGCAAGTACGGCATGGAGATTCTGGAGGATGTTTTCGGGATACCGTATGAGACCAGCCGCATTGTTGAGTTTAACGGAGTTATCAACCTTATGAAAGGCGGTATTCAGGCTGCCGACTGCGTTACAACCTTAAGCCCTACATACTCCAGGGAGATTCTGGATCCATGGTTTGCCCATGGGCTGGATGGGGTTCTTAGGGAAAACGCAGGCAAACTTTACGGAATACTGAACGGCATCGACACGGATAAATACAATCCGGCAACCGACCCTCTTATATGGGCTAATTATTCGCCAGAGGATATGTCCGGCAAGATGGAGAACAAAAGGCTTCTTCAGGAGCTGATGGGATTACCCCAGCGGCCTGAAGTCCCTGTTGTTGCCATGATTTCACGCCTGGTTCCTCAAAGCGGGTTTGAGCTTGTAAAATCTGCCTTTGAAAGATTGCTTAAAGAGGATATCCAGTTTATACTGCTTGGTTCCGGTGACTGGATTTACGAAAGCTTTTTCAGGGAGATTCAGGCAAGTTACCAATCTAAAATGCGCTATACCCCAGGGTTTTCGCCGGAACTAAGCCATAAAATTTACGCAGGTTCGGACATCTTCCTAATGCCTTCCAAAACTGAGCCCTGCGGTATGAACCAGATGATTGCCTGCCGGTATGGTACCGTGCCGGTGGTGCGCGAAACGGGCGGATTAAAGGATACCATTACAGATTGTGCCGACCAGAATGGGATAGGTTTTACCTTTAAGGAGTACGACCATGAAGAAATGATGAAAGCGGTTTACCGTGCCCTTGAATCGTACAGGGATAAGGAATTCTGGTCGGAACTGATGTCCAGGTGCATGAATATCGATTTCAGTTGGGGACGTTCAGCCAATGAATATATTCGGCTGTACCGAACTCTGCTTAAAAGCTGATTTTTTATCTACTTGACTTGTTTTTTAGAAACTAGTATTATAGTGATAAATTTGGAAATAATACAAGGCGAGATGTTTAATTTTAATATTTGCAGTTGTGTTAATTTGTTTAATCCGTTTTGTTGATTCTCGCTTAAGGTCCAATAGAAAGGATTGGTTGAATGAAACTCAAACGCGATAACAAGCTGATTTGCGCAGCGGTTATAGCGGCCATCGTGGCAGCCTTAACAACCATTTCGATTTTGATGCTCCGCAAGCGCGCAAAGAAAAAAGCCCTGGATTATTACGGTGATACCATTGATTATGACCTTGACGACTGCTGCAGCGAATATGACGAAAACACCGAAGATATCGAGGCCGAAGAACCGGTACAGGTCCCTATGGCAGAAGCAGACGAAATTGATGAAGAAGATGATTCCGATATCGAATAGTCATAACCACCGGCTTAGCCGGTGGCTTGCACCAGCCCTAGAAGGGCATGATACTGGCGAGACCCCTCAAGGGGTATTGAATGGTCCGCCAACCGCATAACTTTCTCAGGCCGCCGCTAAAGC
>DUMT01000140.1 GCA_012839705.1 Clostridiales bacterium
AAAGCTGGGCTTTTTTTTCAGTCAGCACCCGGCAGCCATACAGCTGCCTGGGTATTGTTATTCTCTTATAATGAAACCTGTAAAACTGCATTTTGCAAAATAGCTTCTTGTGCAGTTACAGCCACATTAAAGGCGCTGTATACCTCGTCGATGGTGGGATTGCCGGGAGAACCCTGCTCAATCATGTCAATCAGAGTGCAAAGCTGCCCATACATGTCCTTATACGGAACATTCATGTTGATATGCCGGTACTCTCCTGTTTCGCTGTTGTAAACAGTAATCAGATCCCCTTCCTCCCGGTTCTCAAAGCGCAGATCTTTCATAGTCAGGGAAATATACCCCTTTGTACCTATAAACTCCTTGATATTCCGGGCGGCAACCTGCTTTCCCCATCCGGCTTCGTAATAGCCGACACACCCGTTTTCCAACCGGAAAGTCATAAGCGTGTAGTTGAAATTTGGCGAATCCTCGCAAATCCTTGCCCCTATCCCTGAAACCTCGCATACCCTTGAGGAGGTAAACCACTGCAGCACGTCAATATAATGGACGCCGCAGTCGAGGACAGGGGTGCTGTCCTCCAGCAGCCGGCGGTAACGCTCCCAGTCCATGGAATGGTGGTTCTGCACCATCCTCGCCACCTTAAGCTCGCCGATTTCCCCGCTTTGTATCAGCTCCCTCACCCTGCGGTATGTCTGGTTGTGCCGCAGGATGTGAGCCACCAGAACCCTGGAGCCGGACTGCTTTACAAGGTCTACAAAAGCCATCCCTTTCTCCCGGGTTTCGGCTATGGGCTTTTCGCACAGTACATGTTTTCCGTGCTCAAGGCAGTCCTTTAAAATCTCAAGATGTGACGATGTGTATGTTGCGATGATTACGATATCTATCCGCTCATCAGATAAAAACCGGCGGTAATCGGTGCCAAAGCTTTCGGCATTAAATTTTCGGGCAGCAAACCGTGCTGCCCGTTCATCCGTATCCGCTACAGCTATTAAACGTATATTTTCCCGGTAATATATGTCCTCAAGATGCTGCAAACCGATATACCCGCAGCCAATAACCATTACTCCGTATATTTTCAACCAGAACACCCTCAAGCAGTAGTGAAGCTAATTCATTTTTGACTTTAAAAACCTTATTGCGTGGCTTATATCCTCCATCGGGTTGGCGCCTACTTCCCTTTCAATTGTAAGATACCCGCCATACCCGATATCCGCTAAAGCCTGCAAATAGCGGTCGAAATCAACCTTACCCTCGCCAAGGGGAGTTTCCAGGAAATAATCGCTAAGGCGCAAATCCCCAATACCGCCTTCCGCAAAGAAGTCATAAATAACCTTGGGGTCTGTCTTTTTGAGCATTATCCCATCCTTGGCGTGGGTGTGGACAATATAATCCCTCAGGGTATACACACCCTTGACAGGGTCATCATCCGTCACCATAACAAGGTTGGCAGGGTCAAAATTGACCGCAACACCTTTGGATGACAGGCTGTCCAGGAATTTTTTCAGCCTGTCCGCCGGCTCTGGGCCGGTCTCAATTGCAAAATAGGCGCCCCGCTCATGGGCAAATTCCGCCAGTTCGTTGCAGGCTTCCTGAAGTATCTGGTAAGTCTCGCTGCCGGTATCTTCAGGCACCACTCCAATATGGGTGGTTACCACCCGGCAACCAAATTCAAGAGCCAGCTCCACGATTTTTTTGGATTTTTCTATTTTCCAGCGGTTATCCTCCCGCCGGGTAAATCCGTGCCCCCCAAGGTCGCCGCACAAAGCCGATACTTCCAACCCGAATTCCCTGATTATGCTGCGTTTTTCAGCTATCTGGGCTGACGAGAGGTTATCCGGGTCCATTTCCCCCTCCACCGCATAAAGCTGGACGCCATCTGCGCCCAGTTTTGCGCAGGCTTCCATGCTTTCCTTAAAAGGGAGCCTTAAACAATCGGCAATTATTCCAATACGATATTGCATCCGGCATCCTCCTTAAAGCTTAGATACGCTCGACAGATACCCACTCAGCAGGCTGCTTCTGGGCTTTGATTCCGGCTTCCCTCAGAGCCATTATCATAAGGGTTTCCCTGTGTGGCACCTTTTCAGAACCAGTTTTGAAGAAATCTATCAGTTCCAGAATAAACTCGTGGAAGAAATCTGACTCAATATTCAGCAAATGACAGCCCTTTGAAGTGCAGATATTGGACACAAACGGGGACCAGTTTTCAAACTGGGTTATGGTGCCATACCTTCCATCCTCGAATTCAATATTCAATGTCAGCCAGCCGTTGCCAGGCAGGTACATCACCCGCTTAGCCTGGGCGTTCATCAGCATTACCAGCGGCTCCAGCTGATG
>DUMT01000141.1 GCA_012839705.1 Clostridiales bacterium
ATGAAGGTTTATGCTAAAATTGCTTTTGCTTCAGTAGCATTAGCGAGCCTGGTATGCACCATTAGCTCAGTTGGTAGAGCACCTGACTCTTAATCAGGGTGTCCCGGGTTCGAGTCCCTGATGGTGCACCAAATTGCCTTTAGGTCATGGTTGGTTGACCAATGGGCAAATGCTACTACACATGTGGCCCGTTGGTCAAGTGGCCTAAGACTCCGGCCTCTCACGCCGGCAACAGGGGTTCGAATCCCCTACGGGTCACCAAACCAACTTTATGTACCCTGTTAAATCTGTTAATTAGTCGGTGTCAATGGCGGTGAGGGTACACCCGTTCCCATTCCGAACACGGAAGTTAAGCTCACCAGCGCCGAAGATACTTGGCTGGAGACGGCCTGGGAAAATAGGACGATGCCGACTTTTATAATATTCCTCCTTAGCTCAGTCGGTAGAGCATGCGGCTGTTAACCGCAGGGTCGTTGGTTCGAGCCCAACAGGAGGAGCCAAAAAGATAAATCCGCTGAACATTAAGTTCAGCGGATTTATCTTTTTTCAAAATGATATCAAGCTTATGAGACAGTAAAAGCAATTTGGATTGGATAAAGTACTAAAGTTTAGCCGTATATGTGATTTGCAGTAATGGTTGATTTTGATAAGACTACTCGAAAACAATAACTGCCTTTTTATTCTTAATCCTTAGCATAACTGTTTCAATAACCCTGAAAACATGGTTGAGGTTTTTGGTTTCAAGGTATGCAGTTATCATATCCTGCCCGATTACCAAATCCATGTTTTGCGGCTCGGGGCATAACAAAACTGCCTGGTTTTCCTTTAATACCGGTGTCTTAAAAATATTGCCGTTAAGAAGTTTACTGATTCTGTCATATTCAGTGATTCCAGTGCCGGGCTGTATCCTTTGAAGCTGAACATAAAGTTTCGGGCTTATTACCAGCGCTTTTCTGCCTACAACACCGTTTTCGATGAATTTGGCCAATCCTTCAGATACATCCCTGAATGGGTTTTCTCCCTGCTCCCAATCAGATTTTGGCAGGCTCAAGGTACCGTCTTCATTAAGAAATCCTTTGTAGCCGTGTTCTTCACAGCCGTGGAATATAAGCTGGTCTTCTTTAATGGCGCATTGCAAGGCTGCCTGAGAAACAAAAGACAGGTCGTATGGAATGCCCATTTTCTCGCTGAACTCAATATCTCTCCAGAAAAGGGTAAAGTCCTGATTGATAAGCGGAATCTGCTTAAAATATCTTTCTTTTATTACCGAAATGTCTCCCTCGGATTCATGCAACTCCAATATATTGTCGGTGTTTATACTTTGAACACCGGCACCAAGAGGGTCATAAATATTTAAAAATCTTCTGCCGGTCAAAACATTTCTAGCCGTGGCCACTACAGTTTTATCAAATTCCGACCAAAGTTTCGCGGAAATCGGAGAGCCTTCCCATTGGATAATAAGCAAATTAAACCCTCAACATCATCACGGATAACTCGGTATGCATTAATAAGTTCTGCGTTTATATCACTTATGTAGATAGAATCAAGATTATAGTGTGTCAGAATATCAAATAATATAGCTCCACCGCCGACAAACGGCTCAGCATATTTATTAATTTCTTTTCCCAATTCTTTTGGATATAAATTTCTTATCTCGTTGATTAATTGGCCCTTACCACCTGCCCATTTAACAAAGGGTTTTAACTGAGGTGTTTTTTTCATATATCTTAAACTCCTGCCATCAACCGGTTTTTCAGCATCTTTAGGGATAAGCCACATTTTGCCCAACAAAGACGCATTAGAATACTGCCTTCAGAGCATATTCCATTTTTAAGCTGCATCTTTTCAGAAATATATTCCATTGTGGTCACCTTTTTGTA
>DUMT01000025.1 GCA_012839705.1 Clostridiales bacterium
AAACAACCGCATTCTGGTTACGGATAAGGGCTTTAGCGTAGTTAAAATACTGGAAACATTCGATAATAATGGTGTTGCGGATGCCTTCAATGCTCCGACAGGAATATTCGCAAATGGTGAGAATATTTATGTTGCGGATTCGAAAAACGGCCGGATTGTGATGTTTAAAAGGGATACTTTTGAACTTGTACGGGTTTTTGAAAAACCTGATGTTTCCCTGCTGGGGGAGTCTTTCAATTATGTACCTGCCAGGCTTGCGGTGGATAAGGCAGGGCGTATATATGTCATTGCTGAAGGCATAAACCAGGGTTTGCTGTGCCTGGACGAGGAAGGGGAGTTTACCAGTTTTCTTGGCGCCCCGCAGGTTGTCCCAAACTTCATTGACATAATATGGAGGAAGATTGCCACCGAAGCCCAGCGAAAACAGATGGAAAGCTATGTCCCGACTGAATATGATTCCGTTCAAATAGACAAATACGGGTTTTTATATGTGACATCCCAGACATCCGAGAAAATTCCCGTTGGAAAAATAAACAGCAATGGAAAAAACGTATTAATCAAGCTGCGGGAAAACGCTGAATATGGAGATAAAGCCTATCTAAAAAAACTGGGCGAAGCAACCTATATGCCGCGTTTTGCCGATGTCGCCCTGGCTGACAATGATGTTTACTATACGCTGGATTCCCAGACAGGCCGTATTTTTGGATACAGCGAAGATGGATACATGCTGTATGCGTTTGGGATTACAGGTTCACAAAAGGGCACATTCCGCAGCCCCAGCGCAATTGAATATATGGATGGCAAATTGCTCGTAGCGGACCGCTCCAAGGGAAATATAACGGTATTGTCAAAAACAGCATTCGGAGCAAAAGTACATAAGGCTTTGGAGCTTTATAACAGCGGAAAATATGATGAAGCGGAAAGCCTTTGGAAAGAAGTCGGGCTGGATGCTTCCGGGTACACCTTATCCATAATTGGACTTGCTAAAATTGACATGCAAAAGGGATTGTACCGACAGGCTATGAAGCGTTTAAAGCCGATAAGGGAGCATTATTTGTACACATTGGCGTTTTCAAACTGGCGGGACAATTTTATCAGGGATAATTTTATTTGGCTGCTGCTGGCCGGTGCGGCCATAATAGTAGTATTTATTTTGGTTAGGAAGTATGTATTTAACCTGCAATCCATTAAAAAGGTGAAAGAGTCATGGATTTATAAAGGATTTAAATACGGGAATTATGTGATGTTCCATCCGTTTGACGGCTTTTGGGATTTAAAATGGGAGAAGAGGGGCAATACTGGTTCCGCCACATTGATTGTAGCGCTGTTTTTCTTCTTATATGGATTGAGGGCACAGTTCAGCGGTTATGTCGTCACCAAAACCGTTTCAGAAGAAGTAAACGCTCTTTATAACATTACATTGATGTTTTTGCCGCTCCTCTTTTATGTTATTGCAAACTGGTGCTTTACAACCTTGATGGACGGTAAAGGGACATTGACAGATATATACATCGCCACGGCATATGCCCTGAAACCTTATGTACTATTCAGTATACCGCTGTTTATATTATCCCATGTCCTGACTGACCAGGAGGCTTCGTTTTATCAATTTGCGGATGTTGTTTGCCTGATATGGATACTGGCTCTGCTGTTCGTGGGATTAATGGTTACCCATGATTATTCACTGCCCAAAACTGTTTTGAGCGTAATTTTAATTTTGATCGGGATATGCCTGATAATATTCATTTTGCTCCTTTTGGTCCATATTGTGCAAGACGTTTACCAGTTCGTCTACAACTCCTACCGTGAACTATCCTTCAGGTTTTATTGATGGCAAAAGGAGAGTAGGTTATGAAGCTGTTACATAAAAGCAAAACACTATTGGCAATACTGCTGGTGTTAGCAGTTACTTCCGGCTGCGCAGGCAAAGGTGATGTTACCATTACAAAGCCATTATCACCGTCAGTTTCCGACGATGACAATGCCTGGTCAGAGCAGGCAGAGGGGACAATCGTTCTTGAGAATCAGGGTTTCTTATTTGAATTGGATGCTGAGACTACGCATTTTGTTTTGACGGATAAAAGAACGGGTGAAAAATATTTTTCTGTGCCGGAAGGGCTTATGGCATCCGGCGACGATGCCAGCCGGATGGTTTCCGAGGTCACCATAAAATATTACGGGCAGCAGACAAATGAGCTGTACATGTATTCTGGCGTCGACAGTGTCCCATCAGGAAATTTTAAGATTAAAACCAACGGCAGCACTATCCGTGTATACTATACCATGGGTTCGGCAGGTGTTTTTGCTCCTGAGGTGTTCAGCAGGGAAGAATTTGAAACACAGATATTGGACAAAATCGAAAGCGCCGGAATGAGGCGCAGGATGGCCCGTTACTATGTCTTATACAGCAGCGAGGAACAACCAGCAGATTATCAGGACAGGTTGTCCCAATACCCTGTTTTAAAAAGCGCTCCTTTATATATAATGGATTCCGCTGTTTCAGATGTTGAAAAGGAAGAAATCAGCGGATATCTTTCAGAAATCGGCTATACCGAAGAAATGTATCAGGAACATGTCAAGAGTTTAGGGGTCGAGGTGGAAGTAACCGAACAGCCTGCCGGATTTGTGATACCTATAGAATACCAGCTGACTGATGACGGTTTCACGGTCAAGATTTTGTCTGACAGGATTGAAGAGTTTTCCGATGAATACAAGCTCCAGTCAATAGATTGTCTGGAATATTTTTCCTCGTTGGATGCTAAGGAAGGTTCTTATATCGTACCGGACGGGTCAGGAGCTTTGTTCACAATGGGCGGCACAGCATCCGGCGAATATGTCCATCAGTTTTACGGGACGGATTTTGCGGTTCAGAAAGAAAGCCAAACCCAGATTGAAAAAAACCTGATGCTGCCGGTATTCGGAATCCAAACCGGGCGTTTTGGGATACTTGCTATCGTGGAACAGGCTGCTGAGGTGGGATTCCTTAATGTAAAACCGCTTAGCGATTCCAGCCCCCATAACCGGATTTATGTTTCCTTTGAAATGCGCAGCATTGATATAACCGATTTGGGTCAGGATAAGCCAATTCCTGTCTACAACCTCTTTACAAAAAACATCATCAGCCAAAACCCGCAGATAAGGTTTATTGCCCTAAATGGCGAGGAAAACAGCTATGCAGCGATGGCTGCCCGTTACCGGGAATATTTGCTGCAAAACAATACATTTTCCGGTTCACAGCCCCAAAACGCCAATGTATATCTTGATTTTCTTTGCATGATTACAGAAGATGCGTCTTTTCTGGGTGTGCCTTATGTAAAAAAGACTGTATTATCTACGCTGGACCAAATCCAACAGATTGTAGATAAAATGCATGAATCCCAAATAAAGGGTATCGTTGTAAGGCTTATTGGATACGGAAGCGGAGGATTGGAAAATTACGCGTACAACCGCTTTTCGATTGACAGGCGGGTTGGTTCAAAGGAGCAACTGAAAAAACTGGCAAAAACCCTGGCTGAT
>DUMT01000026.1 GCA_012839705.1 Clostridiales bacterium
CAGATGGTAATAATGTTACCATAACCTCGATAATCATTTATCCTGCGATTCTTCCAATCTATTCCCCGGCAGAAAATGCGATGAACGCCATTTCAAGATTAAAGCAGGAGATTGATAGTTTTCCCGTGAATGGCTCCACAAGGCTGGAAAGGCTTAAATCAATCCACGATGAGCTTGCCCGCAGGGTTAGATACGACCACTCAAAAAACCGCCCCGCAAGTTCTTATGACGCATACGGAGCGCTGGTTAAAGGCCTGGCTGTGTGTGAGGGGTATTCTGAGGCTTTTAAGCTGATTTGCGACAAAGAAGGAATACCGTGCATTTTGGTTATTGGGGACGCGGTTACCAGCGAAGGGGTAGGCCCCCACATGTGGAACGCCGTTTTGATGGACGATGGGAAATGGTATTTCATCGATGTAACCTGGGATGACCAGAACGACTATTTTCGCGGGGATATCTATTACTCCTGTTTTTTGGTCGGAACAGAATCGGAAGGAGGGGTTTTTGGTGAGTTAAAATTTGGAGAGTCCCATTTGATTAGCGGTTATTTTTCAAAATCCGAAATTTCAAAAGAATTTGTATACCCTCAATTTGCTGAGTATTCATACAACCCTGTCGGTGCCGTTACAGTGCCTACGGACAGCCCGAATGAAACTGTAAAACCCCCGTCACCGCTGCCCCCAACCACTGCCCAGATAGTGGCGTCAACCGCGCCATCCACTTCCAAAACCGCTGCTAAAACCACCGGCAAAACCCATGCGGCTAATAGTACAAAGGATGCTGCCACAACAACAAGCACCCGGGCTTTAGAATCTACAACCTCGACGGGCAATGTATCCGCCTTTGCAAACGAATCAACAACGAATCCTGAGGCATCTGAAAGCGTTGATGAAAATTCAATCACAAATTCAGATGCGGGCAACGGATTGGTGATTATATTGATGGCTTCCGCTTTGCTGGGCACCGGGGTAATCTTCGTCATCATAGCATGGAATATTTTAAAGAGAAGAGAATATTAAAAAATTTTCCTATTTACGCTCCAAATTATTGTAAATCCCAGGGAAAATAGTATATAATACAGCAGACAGGACAATGTAAGTTCAAGGGGCTGAGAAAATGCTGCTTGCCTTGGATATGGGCAATACGAATATAAAAATCGGCGTATTTAAAAATGAGAAAGTAATAATGGAATCGCGACTGGCCACCAATTATAATAAAATGGAGGACCAGTACGCTGTTGAAATTCTGGATATTTTAAAGCTCTATGGCCTTGACAACAAGGGATTTGAGGGCGCCATCATAAGTTCCGTTGTCCCTCCGCTGACCAATACTATTTCCCGGGCGGTTCAAAAGGTTACAGGCGTTACCCCTTTAATTGTGGGCCCGGGCATCAAGACGGGGATTGATATACGTATAGATAATCCCGCCCAGCTTGGGGCTGACCTGCTGGTGGGGGCGGTGGCTGCGGTGGCGCAGTACGGGGCCCCCTGTATAATCTGGGACCTTGGTACAGCCACCACTGTTTCAGTAGTGGACAGCAACGGGCATTTCAGGGGCGGTGCAATTATGGCTGGCGTAGGAGTCTCCATCGACTCACTGGTAAGCCGGGCTTCGCAGCTGCCCCGTATCAGCCTTGAGGCGCCGAAATTCGTTGTCGGCACCAATACTGTGACGTCAATGCAGTCCGGCGCGGTTTACGGCACCGCGTCAATGATAGACGGGATGTGCGACAGGATAGAGGATGAGCTCGGCTGCAAGGCTACGGTAGTCATAACCGGCGGGCTTGGCAGCGAGATTGCACCCTTCTGCCGCCGGAAGGTTATTTATGACGATAACCTTCTTTTGACCGGGCTGTATATGATATATAATAAGAACAAAAAATAACACAGCCAAAACAAGGCGCTTTTTAAATACTGTTTGAAAACACCAGAGTTTAAAAAAATGGTGGAAATAACCTTGCGAAGCGAGGTTGTTTCAAAATATACTCGAGCGGAGCGAGAGTATATTTTGGCGTGGCAGCCTCACAAAAGGCGCCGCAGTAACCCTTTGCCTTGTAGCAGGCTGTGATTACATAAATATAACTATATTTAAGCGCTGTATCTATTTGGCGGAGCAGCAGCAAGGAGGTAGTTTTAAATGCCAAACAACAATTCTTTTACCCAAAGCCGTAAAAACATACTTTTTATCGCCCAGTTCGGAATACTGCTGGCAATCGAAGCGATTGTATGCTTCACACCCCTGGGCTCATTGCCGGCTATCGGCCCGATTGTAGCTACCCTTTCCCACATTCCGGTGATTATAACAGCCATTGTGCTCAGCACCGGGGCGGGGGCTGCCATGGGATTTTTCTTCGGGCTGTTCAGCTTTATTGTATGGACTTTTATGCCGCCATCCCCGATAGCCTTCGTTTTCACACCGTTTTACAGTGTGGGCGAAATCGGTGGCAATTTCTTAAGCCTTGTTATTTGCTTTGTGCCGAGAATACTAATCGGCGTGGTTGCGGGGGCGCTTTCACAAGCGTTATACCGAGTATCAAGAAACAGATTTGTGGCTTATTCAATCAGCGGGGTAGCGGCCAGCCTTACAAATACCTTTTTGGTGCTTGGCGGTATGTACCTGTTTTTTGGGCAGGAATTCGCCGCCGTCAACAATCTAAAGTATGAGCTGGTACTTGGAGTTGTGGGTATGACCATACTGACCAGCGGGATTCCTGAAGCCATTCTTGGCGGCATTGTAGCCTACGCAGTAGGCAGCCCTTTAGTAAAAATGAATTCCAAGATGAAACAACAACTTTAAAATACCGGGCTGACACACAATAGTGTGCCAGCCCTTTATAATTTGGCAGATTTCACAAATCAGATTTGATAATATTTTAAGGCCGAAGGAATGTGCTGCCCTTTTTGTATAATATTTTTACATACTGGCCAGATGGTTTGCGATTTTCATTAATTTTCAATCAATCCATATTATGGAGAAAACTTTTCAATGTACTATCTTGATTATTTAATCCTTTGATGTTAAAATCTTCTGAAAAGGAGTGAAGGGTATGTATAGAATATTAAAAAAGCGCGTCCTTAATCCCACTGTTACCTGGATGGACGTAGAAGCTCCTCTAATTGCCCGCAAAGCAAGGGCTGGGCAGTTTATTATTCTAAGGGTAAACGAAACCGGGGAGCGTATTCCTCTAACAATTGCAGATTATGATCCTGAAAAGGGGTCAGTAACTATAATATTTCAAAAAGTCGGTGCCACCACCCTCATGTTAGATAAACTGGAGGAAGGGGATTACATACTTGATTTTGTAGGGCCCCTCGGACGCGCCACCGAAATTGAAGGTGTAAAAAAGGTTGCCATTGTTGGCGGCGGCGTGGGCTGCGCCATCGCATACCCGGAAGCCAAGGCTTTCCATAACGCTGGTGCCAATGTGGATATGATAGCGGGGTTCAGAAGCAAGGACCTGGTTATCCTTGAGGATGAGATGGCGGCGGCAAGCGACAGGCTGTTTTTAATGACAGATGATGGCTCCTACGGCAGCAAAGGCTTTGTCACAGAGAAGCTTAAAGAGCTGCTGGACGGGGGAGAAAAATACGATATGGTGTTTGCCATCGGCCCTGTCCCGATGATGAGGGCTGTTTCAAAGCTTACCGAGCAATACGGGGTTAAGACGGTTGTTAGCATGAACCCGATTATGATAGACGGCACCGGAATGTGCGGAGGGTGCAGGCTCACCGTCGGCGGTCAGACAAAATTTGCCTGCGTTGACGGCCCGGAATTCGATGGCCATAAAATCGATTGGGATGAAGCTATGAAAAGGCTTTCCCAGTACAGGCAGGAAGAACATAACTGCCGCTTGATGAGAATTGGCTCATGATACATTGTATGGAGTTGTATGGAGGCATAATTAAATGGCGATAAATAAACAGAATCATAAAACACCAATGCCTGAGCAGGAACCTGAGAAAAGGGTTTCAAATTTTAACGAGGTGGCCGAAGGCTATACTGCGGAGATGGCCATGAACGAAGCTACCCGCTGCCTTGACTGCAAGCACAGGCCATGTGTATCAGGCTGCCCTGTAAATGTTCAGATTCCTGATTTTATCAGGCTTATTGCCCAGGGGGATTTCGAGGGCGCATACACGACAATCAAGCAGACAAACTCCCTTCCCGCTATATGCGGGCGTGTCTGCCCTCAGGAAACCCAGTGCGAATCCAAATGTGTTAGAGGCATAAAAGGCGAGCCTGTGGCTATCGGAAGGCTTGAGCGCTTCGCCGCAGACTACTGCATGAACAATGTGGAGGAGAAAATCACCCCGCCGCAGCCCAACGGGCACCGGGTGGCTGTCATCGGCTCCGGCCCCGCCGGCCTTGCCTGCGCCGGGGACCTTGCAAAGCTCGGTTATGATGTGACAATATTCGAAGCATTCCATATGGCGGGCGGCGTGCTTATTTACGGCATTCCCGAATTCCGCCTTCCTAAAGCGATTGTGCAAAAGGAAATTGAAATGCTTCAAAAACTCGGGGTAAAAATTGAGACCAACATGGTCATGGGTAAGATTTTATCCATTGACGAGCTTTTCGAGCAGGGGTTTGAGGCGGTCTTTGTCGGAAGCGGCGCGGGGCTGCCGAGTTTCCTGGGAATCCCCGGTGAAGGGCTTGTGGGTATAATGTCCGCAAACGAGTTTTTGACCCGTATAAACCTAATGAAAGCTTACCGGGAAGATTACGACACTCCCATCCGCCATGCCAAGCGTGTGGCGGTGTTTGGCGGCGGCAACGTGGCTATGGACGCCGCAAGGAGCGCAAAGAGGCTTGGCGCCGAATCGGTTTATATAGTCTATCGCCGCGGCGAATCCGAGATGCCCGCCCGCCTGGAGGAAATCCACCACGCGAAGGAAGAGGGTATTGAGTTTAAATTCCTGACTGCCCCCGTCCGATTCATTGGCGATGAGGATGGGCGGGTAAAAGCGGTGGAATGTATCAGGATGGAGCTGGGCGAGCCTGATGAATCTGGACGCAGGCGCCCGGTAGAGGTTGCGGGCAGCAACCATCTGATTGATGTTGACATGGTTATTGTAGCCATAGGAAACAGCCCGAACCCGTTAATCAGGATGTCCACCCCGGGGCTGGAGGTCAACAGGAAAGGCTGCCTTGTGGTTGACGAGGATATGATGACCTCCCGCGAAGGGGTATTTGCAGGCGGAGACGCCGTAACGGGCGCCGCCACAGTCATACTTGCAATGGGTGCCGGCAAAAAAGCTGCAGCCGGTATTGACCGTTATATCCGCAGCAAGTCTGAAGGGAATGCAAAATGATAGGAATAATTGATTATAAGGCAGGAAATGCCCCAAGCGTGCTTAACGCATGCAAAAAGCTCCATATCAACGCCCATCTTGTGTCCACGCCTGGACAGGTGGAAGGGTGCCAGGGAATTATTCTCCCCGGTGTCGGCTCCGCCCAGGCGACCATGGATTCATTAAGGGAATCCGGACTGATAGATGTAATGAAAGAGAAGGTGCTGGACAGGGGCACCCCGTTTTTGGGGATATGCATAGGGCTCCAGGTGCTTTTTGAGCACAGCGAGGAGGACGACGCCGAGTGCCTTGGATGGCTGCACGGCGAAGTAAAGCGTTTTCCTGACACTGAGGTCAGGGTACCACAAATCGGCTGGAATGAGGTTAAATTTGTCAGCGAGCATCCCGTTTTAAGCGGCCTTAATGAAAGCGAGTATTTTTACTTTGTCAACTCTTATTACGTTGTGCCTAATGACAAAGAGGTCATACTGGCAAAGACAAATTACGGGCTGGAATTTTGCTCAATGATAGCCCACAGGAATATTATCGCTGCCCAGTTCCACCTTGAAAAAAGCGGCGCGACGGGTTTGAGGCTGCTTAAAAATTTTGCGTTGAGAGTAGGTAATTAATATGCTTACTAAAAGGCTTATCGCTTGTTTTGACATTAAGAACGGGATGGTGACAAAGGCCCATAAATTCCAGGACAATATAAACGTGGGCCGTGCCGAGGATATTGCCTGCAAAATTTATCAGGACCAGATTGATGAGATAATTTTTTATGATATAACCGCCAGCTCGGAGAAGAGGAAAATCGACATCGAGACCGTAAAAAATGTCGCAAAGCATGTCTTTGTACCCTTTACCGTGGGCGGCGGGATTAAGAACCTTGAAAACATGTACGAGGTTTTGAAAGCCGGAGCCGAAAAAATCAGCGTGGACTCCATGGCTGTGCGCAACCCTGAAATAATCCGGGAAGGCGCCAAAGCCTTTGGCAGCCAGTGCATTGTGCTGAGCATGCAGGTTAAAAGGGTTGAAAAAACCGATAAAATCCCAAGCGGGTATGAAATCATGATTGACGGCGCCCGGGTTGCCACCGGAATGGACGCGGTGGAATGGGCGAAAAGGGGAGAAGAACTCGGAGCCGGCGAGATTTGCGTCAACAGCATTGATAGGGACGGCACCCATGCGGGTTATGATATCGAGATTACCTCCATGATTTCCAATGCTGTTAACATACCCGTAATAGCCTCCGGCGGGGCGGGGACTCCGGAGCATGTGGCGGAAGCCTTCACAAAAACCGGGGCTTCTGCAGCGATTATCAGCTCAATGCTGTATTCCCCCAGGCTCGAGAGGAACTATACAGTCAAAGAGATAAAACAAAAGCTGATAGACTGCGGCGTACCTGTAAGGCCCTGGATTGAAAACTACAACTGCATTTGATTTTATATAAACCGCTAAAATCCTACAAAATTTTTATAAGAAAAACTTCCAAATTATTTAGACTTGACAAATATATGGAAATAGTATACAATTAGCCCCGTAAGTAGAAAAATCTTTCTAGCTTTGAGGTGGTTTCTGTGCCGTGGTGTAAAAATCAAGCGGTCACGGAAACAATGAGCGATGAAGAGCTTGTTAACCTCGCACGGGATGGTTGCGAAAAGGCATTTTCCATTTTGGCCCACCGTTGCGCGGTTACTGTCAAATGTCAGGTAATCTCTCTTAAAAATACTCATGTTGAGGATGAAGACCTTGCTCAGGAAGGTCTTTTGGGTCTTCTGTCCGCCGTCCGCACCTACGATTCCAGTATGTCTTCGTTTCGTACCTATGCCTCTGCTTGCATACGCAACCGGATGCTTTCGGCTGTAAGGTGTTCAACTGCGGCGAGATTGATTCCGCAAACAGAACTCGTCAGCATTGACGACAATTACCACGCTTTACTCCAGGTTTACGGATTTTCAGATGACCCGGAACAGCTTGTAGTACAAAAGGATGAGATTAACCGATTGCAAAAATGGCTGCGCGGGTTACTTTCCCCCAGGGAGTACAGGGTGTTTGCCCTTTATCTTGGGGCGTATTCGTATCAGGAGATATCACAGCGTCTCGGTATCAGCGTCAAGGCAGTTGACAATTCACTGCAGCGCATTCGGCGGAAGCTTGTGACCGTTTCCTACCCCGGTAGCTAGTTATCATTTATCTTTTGTAAAAAACAGTATATCCTACTGTTTTCAATATGCCCGGGTAGCTTAAGTAGAGCGTTGGTTCTCAAAGGTGTCGGTCCAAATCCGTCGCAGGGCAAATATTTTTTAAGCGAGGTAAAATCATGTACGAAGACAAGACTCTCATTTGCAAAGAATGCGGTGCGGAATTTGTATTTACCGCAGGCGAGCAGGAATTCTATGCTGAAAAGGGCTTTGAAAACGAGCCGCAGCGCTGCAAGAGCTGCCGTGATGCCCGTAAAGCAGCTGCAAAACCCCATCGTGAAATGCACATCGCTGTTTGTGCAAACTGCGGGAAAGAGGCGAAGGTTCCCTTCAAACCCCGCGAGGATCGTCCGGTTTACTGCAGCGAATGCTTTGCTTCCATGAGAGAAGAAAACTAAGTTGGAAATACCCCGGTTTTTTACCGGGGTATTTTTATATCTAAACATATTGGCGGTGTTGCGCAGAATACAGTATTTGCCTGTTCTGCATTCCACTCCGCGGGCTTATTAGGGTTGAAAAAAACCTTGTTTTTTGGTATATTATAATGACACTGAATTTAAGAATTTAGTCTTATTTGACTTATTACGAATATTACGAAAGGACAACGCAAATGGCAAATAACCCAAAGGCCGCGCCTGTAACGTTTGATATGGGATATATCGACAGGGTTCGCGCTCTTTTAAACTCCCGCCCAGGCGGGGATATAAAATCACCTCTTGCCCATGTGCGCACTTACGGATGCCAGCAGAATGTATCGGACTCCGAGCGCATAAAGGGCATGCTTGCCCAGATGGGTTTCGGGTTTACCGAGGAGCCTGAGCAGGCAGACTTAATCCTGTTTAATACCTGCGCAGTCCGGGAGCACGCGGAGGACAGGGTGTTCGGCAATGTTGGCGCGCTTAAAAGCATAAAAAGGCGCCGGCCCGGCACTTTAATTGCCCTGTGCGGCTGCATGGTGCAGCAGGAACATGTAGCAGAGAAGATTAAAAACAGCTATCCCTTTGTGGATTTGATTTTCGGGCCCCATGTAATCCACCGATTCCCCGAGCTTTTATACAATGCCCTTGCGGGTTCAAAGCGGGTTATCGAGATTCCGGACAGCGACGGCACCATTGTGGAGGATTTGCCTGTCCGCCGCGACGGCAATTTCAAGGCTTGGCTGTCCATCATGTACGGTTGCAACAATTTCTGCACCTACTGCATTGTGCCCTATGTGCGGGGCAGGGAGCGCAGCCGTGACCCTGAAAGGATTCTGGAGGAAGCAAGGGAACTGGTAAAAAGCGGATACAAGGAGATTACACTCCTTGGGCAAAATGTCAATTCCTACGGCAAGGGGGAGGAGCACGGGGTTGATTTTCCCGAACTTCTCAAAAGGATTAACGATATTCCCGGTGATTTCCTGATTAGATTTATGACCTCCCACCCCAAGGATGCTACACCCCGCCTTTTTGACACCATAGCCCAGTGCGAAAAGGTGGCAAGGCATTTCCACCTTCCCTTCCAGGCGGGCAGCAACCGTATACTTAAGCTTATGAACCGCGGTTATACCCGGGAGCAGTATCTTGAGCTTATCGATTACGCCCGCAGCGTAATCCCCGGCATATCTTTCACCAGTGACGTTATAGTGGGGTTCCCGGGGGAAACCAGGGAGGATTTTGAGCAGACCCTTGATTTAATCCGCCGGGTTGGGTTTACATCCCTTTTCACATTCATTTATTCCCCCAGAAAGGGAACTCCCGCCGCCCGGATGGAGGACCCTGTACCCCATGAGGTGAAAACCCAGTGGTTCAGGGAGATGACCACCCTTCAGGAAGAGATTGCCGCCGCCCATTCCGCATCCATGGTGGGCACTGTCCGCCGCGCCCTGATTGAGGACGCAGGAGACGGTTTCCTTGAAGCCAGGCTGTCGGAAAACATAGTTGTCAGGGTAGAAGGGGACAGGTCTTTAATCGGAAACTTTGCCATGGTTGAGATTACAGGCGCCAGGAGCTGGATTTTAACCGGCAAAATATTAAATACTTTATAAATTATAGTTTTTTAAACTTAGAAAGAGGAAAATTATGATCGATATTTTGGAAATGACCAGAGAACTTGCCATCAGGCTTCAAAGTGACCAGCGTTATATCAAAGCGCAGCTTGCCCAGTCCGCCGCGGACGAGGACGAGCAGCTTCAGGAACTGATTGGGAAATTCGAAACAAAACGGATGGAACTTGGATCCGAAATGGCTAAAGAAAACAGGGATAATGAAAAGATTCAACAGCTTGATTCCGAACTTCGGGAAATCTACGCCGAAATGATGGAAAATAAAAGCATGGTAGCCTACAAAGAGGCAAAAGGCGAGCTTGACAGGCTTGTAAAATACATGGTTGCTATCCTTACAGCCACCGCCAGGGGAGAGGACCCTTATTCTGTCACTGAACCCGGATGTGGAGGCAGCTGCAGCAGCTGCGCCGGTTGCCATTAAACACAAGGTTTAAGGGAGGGGGGAGAATATGGCAGAGATGACTCCTATGATGAAACAGTACCTTGAGATAAAGGAGCAGTATAAGGACTGCATCCTGTTTTTCCGGCTTGGGGATTTTTACGAGATGTTTTTCGACGACGCAAAGCTGGTTTCGCAGGAGCTGGAACTTGTACTTACAGGGCGTGACTGCGGGCAGGAGGAAAGGGCTCCCATGTGCGGGGTGCCTTTTCACAGCTGCGAGGGATATATCGCAAGGCTTGTTGCCAAGGGGTACAAGGTAGCCATCTGCGAGCAGGTGGAGGATCCAGCCACCGCCCAGGGTATTGTTAAACGGGAGGTCATCCGGGTAATTACCCCCGGCACCGTTATCGAAGGCAGCATGCTGGATGAGGGGAAGAACAACTACCTGGGTGTAATATACCTCGGCGACGGGGCAATGGAAGCCGGCGTGTGCTTTACCGACTGCTCCACAGGGGAGGTACACCTGATACATATTTCCGGCGAGGATGTAGCCCTCAGGGTTACCAATGAAATCGGGCGTTTTATGCCCAGTGAGATTCTTTTCAACGATTTCGCCGCCGCCGATGAAACCATACAGTCATTTCTGAAAAACAGGCTGGAGATTACTCCCCAGATTCCTTCCGCTGACAACTTTGATTTTAGAAGGTCTACCGATATTATCTTAAAGCACTTCAAAAAATCCGATTTGGGCGAGCTGGGGCTTAAAGACCAGTACGCCGCGGTCAGGGCGCTGGGCTGTACCTTGAGTTACCTGTATACCACCCAGATGTCGGGGCTTGAGCGGATTACCACCCTTGATATATATTCGGATGTCCAGTTTATGCGGCTGGACCTTACCGCCAGGCGGAACCTTGAACTAGTGGAGACCATGCGGACAAAGGAGAAAAGGGGCTCCCTTCTGGGTGTCCTTGACCAGACAAAGACCGCCATGGGCAAAAGGCTTTTGAGAAACTGGATTGAGCAGCCTTTAGTAAATATATCCCAAATCAGCAGAAGGCTGAATGCTGTAAACGAACTTGTTGGCGACACAATGCTGCGGGGCGACATTATCGAGCTATTAAGGAATATTTACGACCTTGAGCGGATTATGACCCGCATAGTCTATGGCAGCGCCAATGCAAGGGAATTAAAATCCCTTTCCCAGACCATCTGCCATCTGGCACCGATAAAAGAGAGGTTAATCGGGGTAAAATCCGCCATGCTGGCAGATATCCACAGCGATATCGACCCGTTGGAAGATGTGCGTGAGCTGATTGAAAACGCTATTGTGGACGACCCGCCCTTTTCCGTCCGGGAGGGCGGCATAATCCGGGAAGGATACAGCAGCGAGGTTGACCAGCTCCGTTACGAGATGACCGATGGAAAAGGGATAATTGCAAGCATTGAAGCCCGGGAAAAGGAAAAGACCGGGATTAAGACCCTGAAAGTCGGCTATAACCGTGTTTTCGGTTATTACATAGAGGTTTCAAAATCCTTTATCGGGCAGGTTCCCGATACATATATCCGCAAGCAGACCCTTGCAAATTCCGAAAGGTATATAACCGAGGAGTTAAAGAACCTGGAATCCAGAGTCCTGGGGGCGAAGGACAGGATTGTGGAGCTGGAATACCAGCTGTTTACCGAGGTGCGTTTGAAAGTTGCGGAGCAGCTGCACCGAATCCAGTCCACTGCACAGGCAATCGCCCGCCTTGATGTCCTTTGCTCCTTTGCAGAAGTGGCGCAGAGGAATAAGTACACCATGCCCATAGTGGATTTGAACGGCAGGATAATCATCAAAAACGGGCGGCACCCGGTTGTGGAAACTCTTGCCGATGCACCCTTTGTGCCAAATGATACTTACCTTGACGACGGGGAAAACAGGGTGGCAATAATCACAGGGCCAAATATGGCGGGCAAATCCACATATATGCGCCAGACCGCACTGATAGTGCTGATGGCGCAGATTGGATGCTTTGTACCCGCTGAAAGCGCCACAATCGGGATTGTGGACAGCATTTTCACAAGGGTAGGAGCTTCGGACGACCTGGCATCCGGGCAGTCAACCTTCATGGTGGAGATGAGCGAGGTAGCATCAATCCTCAAAAACGCCACCAGCAAAAGCCTTATTATTTTCGATGAAATCGGCAGGGGCACTTCTACTTATGACGGTATGAGCATTGCCCGGGCTGTTTTGGAATATGTGGTTAAAAAAATCGGCTCAAAGACCATGTTCGCAACACACTACCATGAGCTTACTGAAATAGAGAACCAGATTGAAGGGGTAAAGAACTACAACATCGCTGTCAAAAAGCGCGGCGATGACATTACATTCCTGCGCCGGATTGTCCGGGGCCCTGCGGATGACAGCTACGGCATTGAGGTGGCAAAGCTCGCCGGGATACCTGACAGCGTGATTTCAAGGGCTAAGGAGATTCTGAAATCCCTGGTTGAAAGCGCTCCAGCCGCAAATCATGGAGGTGTGGCAGCTGAGGTGCAGGATTTTGAGGATGACAGCGGACAGCTCTCGCTCCTTCCCATATCGGACAATGAGATAATCCGAAGGCTTAAAGAGCTGGATGTCAATACCCTGACTCCTATTGAGGCAATGCAGGTTTTATACGAACTGGCAAAACAGGCCAGCACATACTAGACAGTTATTAAAGGGGGAGAGCGCCATAGCCAAAATACAGGTTTTGGACAAGCGGGTTGCGGAACTTATAGCCGCCGGGGAAGTGGTGGAGCGCCCGTCATCTGTCGTAAAAGAGCTGGTTGAAAACTCGATAGATGCAGGGGCTTCATGCATTACGGTTGAAATCAAAAACGGCGGGGTTTCATATATAAGGATTACGGACGACGGTTCGGGGATTGAGCGTGCCGACGTGCCGGTGGCTTTCCTCAGGCATGCCACCAGCAAGCTGAGGAAGGAAACAGACCTGGACTCCATCGGGACACTGGGGTTTCGCGGCGAAGCGCTGGCCTCTGTCTCGGCTGTTGCAAAAGTGGAACTTTTGACAAGGACAGCGGAGGAGATGGCTGGTACCCGTTATATTATCGAGGGCGGGGAGGAAAAGCTGCTGGAAGACGCCGCCTGCCCCCAGGGTACGACAATAATTGTGCGGGATTTGTTTTATAATGTTCCGGCACGGATGAAATTCCTTAAAAAAGACGTCACAGAGGCGAATTCTGTTGCGGCGGTGGTGGACTGCATCGCCCTTTCCCATCCCGAAATCTCCTTCCGGTTAATCCGCGACGGTCGGGAAGAGCTGCTGACCCCGGGGGACGGAAAGCTTTTATCCTGCATTTATTCGGTTTTCGGGCGGGAATTTGCTTCAGGGCTGATTCCTGTGGACTATACCCTTGACGGGATTCATGTCCACGGTTATGCCAGCAAGCCGTCGGAGGGCAGGGCAAACCGCACCATGCAGCACTTTTTTATAAACGGCAGGTACGTCAAGACCCGTACTGCCATGGCGGCGCTGGAGCAGGCGTTTTCAGGCGAGATGATGGGCGGGAAGTTCCCTTCCTGTGTTTTGCATGTGGACCTGCCCTTTGAAGTGGTGGACGTCAATGTCCATCCCGCCAAGATTGAAGTGAGGTTTGTAAACGAGCGTCCGGTTTTCAACGCGGTATACCACGGGGTAAAAACCGCCATTGAATCAGCATCATCCCCTGTCCAAATGAAAATGCAAACCCCGGTTTCAAAAAACAATCCCCCTTTTACAAGAAACGTTGAATCACCTGCTGTTTCCCAAATGCGTTTTAATATACCCGAAAAAAGCAAAAACGATTTGCCCATTCGGCAGCAGGAGCCGGTTAAACCTGCGCCGCAGAACGCTGTGGCCAAAGCTGCAACTGCATCCAGGGCTTCCGGTTTTACCCTCAGGGACAGCGGAAATATTCCCTATAACAACACAGTAAACATCACCATAACAAGGGACGACGAGCCTGCTGTTAAACAGGAGGCCAAACCGCAAATACTTCAGGAAGAAACAAGAGAGGTAATCCCGAAGGAGCCGGCAGTTGAAAAGGATGAGGTAGGCGGCAGGGAAGAATATGAAGTAGCCTTTATTGGTGAAGCCTTTTCAACATACATAATCGCCCAGATGGGGGATTCCCTTTACTATATAGACAAGCATGCCGCCCATGAGCGGATTATATATAATAAACTAAAAAGCACCCACGAGAATACCGCGCAAATGCTGCTGTCCCCTGTGACAGTGACATTAAGCCGCGAGGAGTACGCAGCCCTTCTGCCCGAACTTGAGGTTTTGGGCAGGGCGGGGTTTGAGGTGGAGGATTTCGGCGGCCACAGTGTTTTGGTGCGCGCCCTTCCTATGATTGTGTCCTCCGAGGACGCCGCATCCCTGATTCAGGAAATCGCGGGCGGTTTCGCATCGGGGCGCAGCGAGATTACCGCAGATAAGCTTGACTGGATATATCATTCAGCCGCTTGCCGGGCGGCTGTCAAGGCGGGGGATTTGTCAAAGCCGGAAGAGCTTAAGGTTTTGGCGGAAAGGGTGCTAAAAGACAAGGATATACGCACCTGCCCCCACGGCAGGCCGGTCTGCATTGAGATTACAAAGCATGAAATTGAAAAGCAGTTCGGACGGGTAAAATAAAGGCATTAAAATCCCATTGCCCGCAAAGCGGACAAGCTTCGCAGAAAGGAGTAAACCTATGGATAACAGGCCGATTTTTCTTCCTGTGGTGGCGGGTCCGACTGCGTCCGGAAAAACTGCGCTGGCAATAGAGCTTGCAAAAAGGTTCAACGGCGAGGTTGTATCCGCCGATTCCATGCAGATTTACTCCGAGCTTAGAATCGGCACCGCCCGACCTGATGAGCAGGAGATGATGGGGATTCCCCACCATCTGATGGGTTTTGTGCCGCTGTCCCGCAGGTACAGTGTTGCGGATTATGTTGAGGACGCAAGGCGGGTTATCTCTGAAATTGTTTCAAGGGGCAAGATGCCTTTAATGTGCGGCGGCACAGGGTTATATATTGACTCTCTGGTGGACAACCTGCAATTCAGCGAAGATAAAGAGGATTTGGAATACCGGGAGCATCTTAAAGCCCGGGCGGAAAGGGAGGGCTCCGAAGCCCTTTTGGAGGAACTGCGGGCGGTGGACCCGGAAACCGCTAATAAGCTTCATCCCAATAACCTTGGCAGGATTATAAGGGCCCTGGAGATTTACAGGAACACGGGAATCACCATGAGCGAGCAGGTCCGCAGGTCCAAAAGCCAGCCCTCGCCCTATAAAGCCTGCATAATCGTGCTGGACTGCAGGGACAGAAAATTTTTATACGACAGGATAAACCGCCGGGTGGACGCCATGATGGCGGCAGGGCTGCTGGAAGAAGCGCGGTTTGTGTTGTCGCAGCCTGAAGCCCCGACGGCTAAGCAGGCGATAGGTTACAAGGAGTTTGCGCCGTATTTTGCGGGGGAAATACCCCTTGAAAAAGCGGTTGAAGACTTAAAGCAGGCAACAAGGCGTTACGCAAAAAGGCAGCTTAGCTGGTTTCACAGAAGAAAAGACGCCCATTTCCTGTATATAGACGAATACCCCGGTGCCGGCCCCTTAGCTGACGCGGCCGCGGCAATATTGGAGGAATCCAGGAATGGATAACTTTGTTAAGCGGATAATTACGGTATGTATATCGCTGTTTTTGATAGTATACGTTATATATCAGTTCGCAGCCGTTTTGTATAATCCGGTGAAAACCGAGATTGTGTACAGCGCCAGCGAGTATAAAACAATCGATACCGAGGGTATTACCATAAGGAATGAGAATATCTTAAAAGGCAGCAGCAGCGGTTACCTGTCCTACACCGTCGAAAATGGCAGCCGTGTTTCAAAGGATGGGGTAATCGCAATGGTTTTCCCCAGTGAATCCGATTCCCGGATACAGCAGCAAATCGACAGGATTGCTGACGAGATTGATATGCTGAAGGAAATCGGCAGCCAGGGGACAACCGGCATTGCAAGCCTTGATGTTATTGATAAGCAGATTAAGCAGTCTGTAAACAACCTTGCAGAAAGCCTTAACCAGCCTAAATTAAATGGCCTTGATGGGCTGCAGAACAGGCTGTTGTCTCTGCTGAACAAAAGGCAGGTCATAACCGGAAAAACTACCGGGTTTGATGAAAGAATAAAAAGCCTGACGGATTTGAAAAAACAGCTTGAAGCCTCCTTCACCCCTGCTACCTCAACTGTCAAATCCCCGGTAGCAGGTTATTTTGTAAGCAAGGTGGACGGGTATGAAAACCTTATTGACATCAATAAGGTTTTGCAGCTCACCCCGGAACAAATCCAGGAGGCGATGCAGGCAAAACCGAATCCTGAAAGCGGCAGTATCGGGAAAGTGGTGGGGGATTACAAATGGTATTTCGTATGTGTAATCCCGGCGGTGGAATCGGGGGATTTAAGGATAGGTTCCAAGCCGAGCCTTGTATTCCCGTTCGTCACAAGTGATGCAATCCCTTCCGAAGTGGTGGCTGTAAACCGCGATTCCAGTGGTAATGTGGCGGTGGTTTTTGAGTGTTCCTATATGTCCGGCGAGCTTTCTTCCATAAGGAAGGAAACTGTGCAGATAAGGTTAAACCGTTATGAGGGGTTAAGGGTACCCAGCCGCTGCATTATTACCAACGAAAATGACGAGCAGGGCGTATATACCATGGTTGGGGATACTGTGGTTTTCAAGAAGGTTGAGATTATTTACGCCCAGCCGGAATATGTCATCTGCAGGGAAAAGAATGAAAAGGGCTATCTGCAGCTTTATGACGATATTATCGTGGAAGGAAAGGGGCTTTATGATGGAAAAACTGTCAGATGAATTTTATAATTTATACCCTGATATTGTGGAGAACCTGAAGGTTATCAAAAGCAATATTGCCGAAGCCTGTATTAAAGCCGGGAGGGACCCGAAGGAGGTTACCCTTATGGGGGTCACCAAAACCGTGCAGGCGGAGCGCATAAACGCGGCGATAGACGCCGGGCTTGAATTAATCGGCGAAAACCGGGTCCAGGAATACCTTGACAAGAGGGTTAGAATAAATCTTGACAGGGTTAAAACCCACCTTATAGGGCATCTTCAGACAAACAAGGTTTCCAAAATCGTCGGCAAGGTTGACATGATTGAGTCCATTGACAGTGTTAAAGTCGCAAAAGCGGTAAGCGACTATTCAACCAAACTCGGGATTGTCACCGATGTACTGGTGCAGGTGAATATAGGCAAAGAGGCCTCAAAGCACGGGGTTATGGAAGAGGAACTGGAGGAGCTTTTGCACACCATATCCGGGTTTGGCGGGATTAAAGTCCGGGGGCTAATGGCAATACCCCCTATTTACGACACCGAAGCTGAAAAAAGGGCAGTTTTTTCACATATGTATAAACTGTTTATTGACATCTCGCGCAAAAACATAGATAATATCACTATGGACATTTTGTCTATGGGAATGTCATCAGATTACAGGGAAGCAATTCTTGAAGGTTCCACAATAGTCAGAATTGGCAGTGCGCTTTTTGGGAGCCGTTAACAGGATAAAGTTTAAAAAGAAAGGATAGGATGATATGAGCATATTCAATAAGTTTAAAGATTTTTTGACTGATCCTGAAACCGATGAATTTGAAGAAGAAGTAGATGATATGGATTTTGTCTCCAAATCGGAGGACAAAACCAATGCCGCTATTCAGATAGATAACAGCAAAAAGAACAACAAGGTTGTCAACATCCACGCCACCACTCAGTTGCAGGTTGTGCTTGTCAAACCCGAAAGGTTTGACGACGCCAGCACCGTGGCTGACCATCTGAATGCAAAGCGCACTGTTGTGCTGAACCTTGAGGGCGCCAACAAGGACGTCGCCCGCCGCATACTGGATTTCTTAAGCGGTGTTGCCTACGCTAATGACGGGCAGATTAAAAAGGTTGCAAACTGCACCTTTATAATCACGCCATATAATGTTGGCATTATGGGAGATTTGCTGGACGAGCTGGAGAATAATGGGTTATACTTCTAAAAATACAGGCCAGGCGGACGACTCTATCCTTAAAGCCTGGGTAAGGGACGCGGTTCGTTTGTGCGAGCTGCGTTCTGTTCCGCGTTTTGTCGGTTTTTTGGACGAGCGCCAGTGCGCCGTTGCCGCCGGCATGCTGGAGCGTGGTGTTAACTCCATGTTTTTCGGCGGCTATGAGGGCGCCGAAAGGCGGATGCTTGGAGTGTTCCCAGAGGATTTCACTGCAGAGGAAAGCGCATTTCCCATTGAAAGGCTGGTTTTCAGCTATCGCAAAACCGCGGCACTGAGCCACAGGGATTTTTTGGGCGCCATCCTTTCAAGCGGGGTAAAACGCGAGAAAATTGGGGATATCCTTTGCGGTGAAGGCATTGCTTTTGTTTTTGCCGACAGGGAGATATCCCGCTTTTTGGAGAATCAGCTTGACAAGGTTGGAGGCGAGGGGGTTAACCTGCTGCCAGACTATCAGGGGGAAACGCCCGCCGTGAGAAATTTCAAGGAAATCCGTGATACTGTCGCATCACTGAGGCTTGATGCAGTTGTGAAAGCTGCCGCCGGGGTTTCCCGTGAGCAGGCGGCAAAGCTTGTGGAATCGGGGCTGGTCAGTGTAAACCATATTGCAAGGTTGTCCGTTTCCTCCCAGGTGCAGGAAAATGATATAATCTCAATCCGGGGCGTTGGGCGGTTCAGGCTGCAATCTGTAGGCCCAAATACCAGAAAAGGGCGAATCTTTATTACTTTGCTCAAATATATATAATGTGTTTTTGAATGGAGTTTGTTTAACTGTTGATATTCAAGCCAAATATAAAGAGAGGGGTTCTTTATAATGCTTACAGCCAATGATATAAGGAATGTCAGGTTCAGCACGTCTATGGGCGGTTACAGAAAATACGAGGTGGATGAATTCCTCGAAAAATGCGCCGAAACCGTGGCAGAGCTTACCGCCTCCAAAAGCGAGCTTGAAAAAAAGCTTGAGATTTTGGCTGATAAGCTGGTAGAATATCGCAACGACGAGGATAATATACGGACCGCTTTGCTCAGCGCCCAGAAGCTGGGGGATACCGTTGTCCGGGAAGCCAAGCACAAGGCTGAACGGATTCTTGAGGACGCGCAGAACAAGGCTGAAAAGATACTGGAAAACGCGAAGAAAAGCATTCAGGACGAGGAGCGGGAGCTGGAACGGATAAAAAGGGAAGTTACGAATTTCAAGTCCCGCCTGCTGTCAATTTACAAGGAGCATTTGTCTTTAATTGACATACTGCCGGAAGTCAAGGACGAAGAGCCGGAACAAAAGCCGGAGGATGCAGAACAGCAGCCTGAAGTAAAGGCTGAACCCGTAGCAGAAAACCAGAATGCTGAGCCTGTTGCGGAAACTGCGAAAGCTTCAGAAGCCCCGGCGGAGAGCAATGATACAATCGAGTTTAAACGCCCCGCGCCCGATATCGTTTTGGATATTCCGGAAATAGATGATGCCGCCACCCCTATAACCGTGGAACCGGCAGCAACTGAACCCAAACCCTCCTCCAAATTCGCTGACCTGAAGTTCGGGGATGATTATGATATTTCCAAGGATGTAAGTGAGGAGAATATAGGCTTTTTCCGCAGGTTGAAATAGTATAAAAGCTTTGCTTTCAAAAATAGCTGTGCAAATTAAGTTAATTAAATAGCTATTTTAATATATTGCTTACATTTTTGCAGGCATAAAAAGGAGTTTTGGCTCAATGCAAAAACAGGATTATAACAAGACCATGAACCTTCCGGTTACCGAATTCCCGATGCGGGCAGGGCTGCCCCAGCGGGAGCCGGCAATGTTACAGGAATGGGAGAAGAAGCGGCTTTACGACAAGCTGATGAAAAAGAATGAAGGCAAGCCCCTTTGGGTGCTTCACGACGGGCCTCCCTACGCCAACGGCGATATCCATATCGGTACTGCCATGAACAAAATAATCAAGGATATCATTGTGCGCTACCACAATATGGCAGGGTACCTGTCCCCCTTTGTGCCGGGCTGGGATACCCACGGTTTGCCCATCGAGCTTAAGGCCCGCGCCAAGGCAGGGGTTGAGAATGCCGCCAACATGCCTCCGGCTGAGCTTCGCAAAATCTGCCGCGATTACGCGATGCAGTATGTAAACGGCCAGCGGGAACAGTTTAAGCGGCTTGGTATACTTGGGGAATGGGATAACCCGTACCTGACCTTAAGCCCGGAATTTGAAGCCCGCCAGATTGAAGTGTTTGGCGAGATGGCGCTCAAAGGGTATATATATAAAGGCTTGAAACCTGTTTACTGGTGCCCGGAATGCAAAACCGCCCTTGCCGAGGCGGAGATTGAATACAGCGAAGACCCGTGCTATTCGGTTTATGTCAAGTTCCCAGTATCTGATGACAGGGGGATACTGTCCAAAGCAGGAATCGACCCGAAACGCACCAGTTTTGTAATATGGACCACTACCACCTGGACCCTTCCCGCAAACACTGCCATATGCCTGGGCCCGGATTTCAAATACAATGTTGTGGAAGCAAACGGCGAGTATTATATAATTGCCGACGCCCTCTGCGAGGAGGCTTTGTCCCAGGCGGGTATTACTGAATACCGGGTAGCCGCTTCATTTAAAGGCTCTGAGCTTGAATACATGAAGGCGCAGCATCCCTTCCTCGACCGCCAGTCCCTGATTATCGTGGGCGACCATGTAACCCTCGAAAGCGGTACCGGCTGCGTACACACAGCTCCCGGGCATGGTGTTGAGGACTTTAATGTCGCCAAAAAATACAAGGACATTCCGGTTGTGGTGCCTGTCGATGAAAGCGGCAGGATGACCGAGGAAGCCGGCGAAATCTGTGCCGGCATGACTACGGACGACGCCAACAAGGCCATTGGAAATCATATGGAAGAAACCGGTATGCTTTTTGCCATAAAGAAGATTAAGCACCAGTACCCGCACTGCTGGCGCTGCAAGGAGCCGGTGCTGTTCCGTGCCACCGAGCAGTGGTTCTGCTCTGTCGAGAGCTTCAAGGATGACGCTGTCAAGGCCATTAAGAATGTAAAATGGATTCCCGCCTGGGGTGAGGAAAGAATCACCTCCATGGTCAGGGAAAGGAGCGACTGGTGCATATCCCGCCAGCGCCTGTGGGGTGTTCCGATTCCGATTTTCTACTGCAGGGATTGCGGAAAGCCCATAATTGAGCGAGAGTTTATCAACGCTGTTTCCGGCCTTTTCCGCCGCGAAGGTTCGGACAGCTGGTATAAATACAGCGCCAATGAAATACTGCCCGAAGGCTCAACTTGTCCTTACTGCGGCGGCAGGGAGTTTGAGAAGGAAAAGGACATCATGGACGTTTGGTTCGATTCCGGCTCATCCCATGCCGCAGTTTTGGAGACCCGCCCGTATCTTAAATGGCCTGCCGACCTCTATCTTGAAGGCGGCGACCAGTACCGCGGCTGGTTCCAGTCCTCGCTGCTTACAGCAGTTGCATGGCGCGGCGAGGCTCCGTACAAGGAGGTTCTTACCCACGGATGGACGGTGGACGGCGAAGGACGCAAAATGTCAAAATCCCTTGGCAACGTAATCGTCCCCGAAAACGTGGTGAAGGAATACGGCGCCGATATTCTCAGGCTTTGGGTTGCGTCCATTGATTACAGGGTGGATGTACGCCTGTCCAACGATATATTAAAGCAGCTTTCTGAAGCATACCGCAAAATCCGGAATACAGCCCGCTTTATTCTGGGCAATATCTATGACTTCAACCCGGATACCGACAGCGTGCCGGACGACAAGCTGGAGGAAATCGACCGCTGGGCGCTGATGCAGCTTGACAAGCTGGCGAAGCAGGTCAACAGCGCGTATGAGTCCTATGAGTTCCACGACGCTTTCCACAAGATCCATAATTTCTGCGTTGTGGACCTTTCCAACTTCTATCTTGATGTTCTCAAGGACCGCCTGTATGTGGAAAAGGCGGACAGCGACACCCGCCGGGCTGCACAAACCACCATTTACAGGTTGCTGAATGCCCTTACCCGCATGCTAGCCCCGATTCTCGCCTTCACCGCCGAGGAGATTTGGGCATTCATGCCCCACGGCAACGGGGACGACCCGGAATCTGTATTGTTCAACGAGATTCCGAAATCCGGGCTGTTTAAGCAGGATACCGAGTTCCTCGCAAAATGGGATAGAATCCATGAGCTGCGCGAGGATGTTAAGAAAGCCCTTGAGATTGCCCGTACCGACAAGGTGATCGGCAGCTCTCTTGATGCCAAGGTAACACTTCACTGCAGCGGGGATTCCCTTGATTTTGTACGTTCGGTTGAAAAGATCCTTCCCCAGGTATTCATTGTATCCCAGTTAAACGTCGTCGAAGGCGGGGAAGGCAGATTTACCGGAGATTTCAAAGGTGTAAGCGTTACGGTTGACCATGCCGACGGCGAAAAGTGCGCCCGTTGCTGGACATACAGCGAATCGGTGGGCAAATCCGGCCATGAAGACCTGTGCGACCGCTGCGCAGCAATTGTTGGTTAAAATTTAGTACTGATAAGCGGCAGGTTTGATAGCCCGCCGCTTAATTTATGATATGGGGGACTGCTATGTACGGTTTGTTGATAATTGCCTGTGCAGCGCTGCTAACTGCCCTTGACCAGGTCACAAAATTGCTGGCGGAGCAGTATTTAAAAGGCAACCCGCCGATTGTAATATGGGACGGTGTTTTTGAGCTGAGTTACGCCACAAATACCGGAGCCGCCTTCGGCATACTTGAGGGCAGAAGGTTCCTTCTGATTGCCGTCCCGCTTATTGTCCTGGCAGGGCTTTATTATATAATGGTTAAGGGCAAATTCGGCAGGTCATGGCTGCTGACTACAAGCGGCACCCTGATTATCGCCGGAGGGATAGGGAATTTAATCGACCGAATATTCCGGCGTCAGGTAATTGACTTTTTCTATTTCAAGCTGATAGATTTTCCCGTATTTAACGTGGCGGACTGCTTTGTGGTTGTGGGCTCTTTTCTCCTGCTCTTTTATTTTGTGTTTGTCTACAAGGAGGAAAAGCATGGGCACGAGCCACAGGCGGATATGGCATCTGAGCCTGCACAGCGGGAGGAGGATGTGACAGTTGGAGAACCGGATACTGATTCCGACAGCGGAGAATATCGGGGAGAGGCTTGACCGGTATATAAGCAGTGAGCTTGACGCCCCGCGCTCCCAGGTCCAAATCTGGATTGACAGCGGGCTTGTGGCGGTTAGTGGGGGATTAAAGCCGAAAAATTACCGCCTGCGGGAAGGGGACGAAATTGAGGTTACAATACCCGACCCTGTGCCAGAGGAGCCAATCCCGCAGGAAATCCGGCTAGATATAGTGTACGAGGACGATGACCTGCTGGTGGTCAACAAGCCCAAGGGCATGGTGGTTCATCCCGCCGTTGGCAACCCGGACGGAACGCTGGTAAACGCCCTGCTTGCCCACTGCGGCGGGAAACTGTCCGACATAGGCGGGAAGACCCGCTCCGGAATTGTCCACAGGATTGACAAGGATACCAGCGGGTTGCTGATTGTCGCAAAGAACAACGAGGCGCATAAAAACCTTGCCGCCCAGATTAAAGCCCACAGTTTTACCAGAATTTACGAGGCGGTGGTTTTTGGCAGGCTTAAAAACGACAGCGGGACAATTGATGCTCCCATTGGCAGGAATCCTGTCCACCGCCAGAAGATGGCGGTAATCTTAAACGGCGAGGGGGCCGCCAAGCATGCCGTTACCCATTACGAGGTTTTAGGCAGGTATGACGGTTATACCCATGTAAGGTTAAGGTTAGAGAC
>DUMT01000142.1 GCA_012839705.1 Clostridiales bacterium
ATAACATATTTTGTTGACCAAATCAAGGTAAATTATTAAAATAAAAAGTACGATAACCGATATATAAAATATAGATGGATAATTCTGTAATACAGCAAATGGAGAGGTTATGATGGCTACATTTTTTAAAAACCGTTTTCCGGCTTTACTGGCAGCAATAGTTTTAGTGATGTTGGCCGCAACAGCATGTACTGTTGACGGTTATACCGATGAGCCGGAATCAAGTACGACAAATGGAGGCTCCACGACCTCTTCGTTTGCAGAAAGCACAACTGGGACAGAGTATACTACCGAACAAGAGGAAACTACCGAAACGGAGTTTAGTACAGGCAGCGAAACAACCACCGCTGCAACCACCAAAAAGCCTGCCACCACAACAAAACAGGCGACAACCACAAAACCGCAAAAACCGAATATCGGCGATGAACTTCGCGGGGTTTGGGTATCATATCTTGAGTTGAACACGATTTTTAAAGGTAAAACTGTGGAGCAGGCAAAATCAAATATAGATTCAATAATGATTAATTCAAAAGCATTAGGGCTTAATGCTGTTATTTTTCATGTGCGGTCCCACAGCGACGCGTTTTATAAATCAACCAAGTTTCCATATGCGGCAGGGGCCAAATCTTTAATTGATGCAGGGTTTGACCCGCTGGCATATGCAATTGAATCTGCTCACAAACATGGACTGGAGCTTCACGCGTGGATTAATCCTTACCGTGTTGGGACAAGCGACAGTTTCTGGAAATCCAAAGGCTTTGAGCTGAACAAGGATTATGTTAAATCCGGGAACATGTATTATTTCAACCCTGCATCAAGCAAGGCTAAGGACCTTATAATATCCGGAATTGAAGAAATCATAAAGAATTATGATGTAGACGGCATACACTTTGACGATTATTTCTATCATACCGATGCCAATATCTTTCCCAGTAAAACACCCGGCGCTATTGAAAAAGCTCAATACGAGGCGGAAAAATCCAAGCTTGGGATAAATGACATTGGCACATGGCGTCGATACAAGGTCAGCGAGCTTGTAAAAGCTGCATATACCGCCACCCACAAGCGATCCGGCTGCGTTTTTGGCGTTAGCCCCAGGGGGGCAAGACCCAAGAATGGAACAGATCCGAACAGAGATATTGTTTATGCAGACGTTGAGTTGTGGATGAAGATAAAAGGCTATATTGATTATATCTGTCCTCAAATCTATTTTGGATTTCAGAACAAAAACCAGCCTTTTGACAAAGTAGTTGACTATTGGATTAGCTTGAATCGAGATAGCAGCGTTAAGCTTTATATCGGATTAGCCCTTTATAAAATTGGTTGGGTTTCAGATTCAAATGCTGACACCGGAAAAGAAGAATGGAAAAACCGCAACGATATTATGAAGCGCTCGATGTTATATGTCCGCTCCAAGGCAGAATGCAGCGGAGTGATGTTCTTCAGATACGACTTTTTCTTCCCGTCAAAGATGGCGGAAAGCAGCAGTTGGGTCAAATCTGTTGC
>DUMT01000143.1 GCA_012839705.1 Clostridiales bacterium
TATGACACCGGCGCAGGTTGCTGGTCTTAAACTTTCCAAAAAACAAAAACGGGAGTATCTGCTTGTGGCATGAAGCTATTGCCCATTTTCGGTTGCTATTCTTTCATGTTAACTTTACAGAGCCCATTCTAAGACTTAAATAATTAAGGCAAAAAACAAAAATTTGACTGATAATACAATTTATCTGTATTAAATATAAAAAATAGACAAATTTCCTTTTCAGAATCGCTTTTTCAAATATTAGCATTTTCTGCCGGCAATTTCAAGTGCTGTTTTGCACTGGTTTCCAACAAAAAAAGCGGCCTTTTTAATACGGCCGCCCTGAACGCCCCATCATAAATTCAAATACCTTTTCCTTTTCTGCCGTATCTGTGATAATATCCGGCTGCCAGTTATTCGTGCTGCCGGTATACACATAGCATGGGATAATATCATAAGAAACCTTAACCTGCCCGCCTTCAATCTCAAAAAACGCCTGAAAAACAATTGTCCGGTTTTCCGGTTTCCTGTTGCCGCCATAGACAAAGTTGCCCAGTGAATACACAATTGGAACGCCGTGGTAAATCTCCATTGGCTGCAGCACATGAGGATGGCTGCCTATCACCAAATCCGCCCCTGCCTCGGCGATTTTCCTGGCGGCTTTTTTCTTCCATTCCTCCGGCTGGTGGATTTTTTCCTCCCCGCCGTGGAAATACACAATCTGGATATCGGTGACAGGTTCGATTTCCTCAACCTGCCTTACTGCCCTTGTGTAATGGCTGTACACCCACAGGCCGCAACAGACAATGCCTACACGGATGCCGTTTTTTTCGATTATGACAGGATTGCCGTTATATCCCGCTTTAATACCCGCTTTTTCCACCGCTTCCAGGGTATCTAAAAAACCCTGCCTGCCATAATCATAGCTGTGGTTGTTTTCAACAGTCACGGCGTCCACCCCGCCTTTTGCGAGTATCCGGGCATTTTTCGCGGGGCTTTTAAACCAGAAAGCCCTTCCCGATTTCTCCACCGGTTTTAGCTCAGAATCCGTAAAAACATTTTCCAGGTTCGCTACTGTAATATCATCTTCCAAGAAAATTTTTGCTACCTTTTCAAAAAAATACTCCGGGGGTTTGCGTTCCGCTGTCCAGTTTAGGGACCCTTCGGTTTTTTCACCCATGTAGGAGGCAATCAGGCAATCCCCTATAAAAGACATGGTGATTTTCTTCGGGCTCTCATTCCGGGTTGTATGCATTGTAGTGGTTTCCGGCTGCCTGGCTTCCCTGGTTTCCTGCCCGGCAAATTCGGTACTGTTTGTGGTTTCCTTATCTGCTACTATATTTTGTATAACCTCTTTTGAAGCGGAATTTGAAAAACCCGAGCCAAAAATATACGCCAAACAGCTAAAACAGCTAAAAACCCTTACAACCCTCTGAACCAGCCGCAAAAAAACCACCCTCTTCCCTTAATACAATATATGGTGTCCAACAATCTAAAAATTACTAATTTGATTACAATATTTTCTAAAGTTTTTTGCGACAGAAAAAAGCAAAAACCGAGCTTTAAGGAACTCTCCTTTAAGCTCGGTTTTCTTAACAGGGTTTTACACTTTTACAATCACCACGGCATTTTTATTCATGGAGTTATACCGGGATTCAAACAATCTGGTGTTGTATCTGACTTCACCTTTTAGAGGGTCATTCAGCACTACGGTTTTTCTTGAGGAGTCATAACCCATCAGCACCACACAGTGCTCATTGGCAGGCCACTGAATTTCCCTGCCTGTATCCTCGGCAATCCATCTGTCGCTAATATAGGTATTTGCCATGTTGATTGTAACCCATACCAGTACCGGAACCCCTTCTTTGATATACCCGTAAAGGGTTTCAGGGCTGCTGCCGGATATATCAACCGCCCGGTAGTTGCTGTTTTGGGATTCCAGGTATTTATTTGCCGCCTTTACAATAACCGGCGCAAAACAGCCGTAGGCATTCTTGCTGCGGGGATTTCCGCAGAACACGTTATAAGGGTCGCAGTTAACGCTTCCCCGGGGAAGATATTTTTCGGCAATGTCGATTTTGTTAACCTTATATCCCAGGGAATTCAGCACCATAGTAAGGGATGTGGCTTCGCACCCGGTGGGAAGTTCAGGGTTTTGCA
>DUMT01000144.1 GCA_012839705.1 Clostridiales bacterium
CTTTAAAATTTAAGTTTAAGGAGGGCGATTCCGCCCTCCTTAAAACCTGTGGCTTTTTGGTTATGGCAACCGGTTAATAGATATATGCCACAATGCCAGATTTTAGGCTTTCCCTGATTATCAGGTCGTAATACAGGCGGTAATCAAACTTCCATGCGTCTGCCTGCTGGTTCTTATCGGGGTCGAAAATCCTGATTTTCTCAGTCTTTTTAACGAGAGAAGCTGCCCGTTTCGGCATTACCAGCAAACCGATATTCTGGGCATCAGCCGCAGGAGCGAAACCGCCCATTGTCTGGTCATTAGGAGTAGTAGTCCTGCCGTCATAAAAGACGAATTCGGTTTTCATCCTGCTGTCAGGGACAGGAATCAAAGGAACCCCGTTAATGGACTTAACCTTCAAATCAGCTCCGCCCTGTTTGAAGTCGTTTATTGTAATCATCCTGCTAATCTCAGGGGAGCTCTGTATCCCTGCCCAGAAGCTGCCGTTTACGAAAGCCACCAGTTCTTCATCATAACCGAGGTTGTTATATATTTTGTTGCATGCCTCGGTGAACATGGCATAAGCCTCTTCTGAAGGGTCTCCGTCGACAGTCTGTCCGTTTTCCAGTGCGACACTGCCGAGTTTAGACAACACATAGGCATCCATTTCGGGTATAACCTTGGTACGCACAAACTCGCCCATCACCTGGCCTGCAAGCCCCGGAATCCCCGATTCGTCACAGTCCTGGGCATCAAGAAGAAAGCTGCGGCCACGGTCCATCTTAAGCTCGTATACGGTGTTTGAAACGTTTATTGACCCCTGGGCAAATCCGCCATCACGGAAATAGTCCCCAAGCCCAGATAATTCAACATTTGGTATGAGTACAGTACCCGCGCCCACGAATTTCGCCCTCATGGCGTTGTCGTTTAAAAATCCTGTCATGGATTTCTGAACTACTGCGCGGTCAAGCTCGCCTGTCATTTTTTCGGATAAAGTAATAGTATTGATTGCCATAAAACATTCCCCTTTTCTTTTAATAAATTTTTTAATTACTGCAAAGCCTTGTAAAATGCCTGTTCAAACTCATCAAGCTCATAGCCCGGAGGAAATCCGGAATCCGAAAGGGAGCCAGCAGACCTTGCGGACAATTCCATTTGCCTAACCCTTTCTGCCTCAACCTTTTTTGCCTCCCGGTGCTGATACCGCAGGTACGCGTCAAACAGAGAGATATTCTCGTTTACCGCGCAATCCACTACGGCTTCGGGCACATCTGCAAAGCTGTTAAAGCGGCCCGAAAATTCTTCTGCCAGCAAAAGGAATTCGTTAGCAAGCCTTTGCTCAATCTCCTCCTTTTCTTCCAGCATTGTCTGCCGCTCACTTTCCACTTCCCTTTGGGCAAGCTGCTCTAGCCTTTTTTCAAGCTCCTTCTTTTCCTTTTCAAATATGCGGGCTGCCTCAGCCTCGTCGCCGCCTGTTTTCTCCATTATCCGGCTGTAAAGGCGGCTGTCGCTCTCTTCAATCAGCCCGTCAATCAGCTCGCCCACAGACTTTTCATTTATCGAAGCCAAGTATCTTAGCTTCTCATACTGAGGGCGGAAACTCTCCCATTTAAGCCCCATTTCCACTAACGGGGCAGCTTCCTCTGCCGTATATGTACGTTCCTGCTTGTTAAATTTTACCTTGATGGTTACATCCGGCACTGCACTTTCGCCGTTTTCCGAAGCAGGAGCAGTTTCAACCCCGCTGATTTCGCCTTCGTCCGGTATGGCGGCCGGTTCGGGTATCGAAAAATCATTCTCTGTAGCGGCAGTTTCGTTTTCCTCTGCAATTGCCTCTGGCTGGGCCTCCTGCAAAGGCAAATCCATGATTTCCACTTTTAAATCCCCTTTCTGTTAAGGTTTATTAAAAACCCGCTATGGCTGGCGGGCAAAAAGCCTGTTTAACCCGCTTCTTCATCATCCACATCCGGCATGACATCGCCGTTGAAATTTAAGAAATTAAACAATTCCCGTTGCCTGCGCTTTAACTCCCTCGCCTGTTCGTCGCTAAGCACTGGTTTTGATTCCTTTTTTAAACCCTTGTTTTTGAAATTTTGCTCATTGAGCTTTAATACAGCAAAGCATGAAAAAACTGCAACAAGGGAACAAAATCCAACCGAATACAAAACAGTGAGAATTAAAACAAACGTAATCATCATCCCCACCCTCCTTTAAAATCCGAAGCAGATATAACCAATCCATTTTTTCTTGCCGGTGGTTTGCGTTCCGGCGGCCGCGGGCGGAAGGTAACAATATCCTCCATGGCATAGCGCATGGCATCCATCAGATGGTTATTTCCATCCTCCGGCACATTAAGCGGTTCCCCGCCCTTGCTCTTTTTCCATTGGTAAGACGAAAGTTCGGCTATGGTATTTTTGCATCTTGGATGGACAAATATCATGTATTCCTGAAGCCTTGCTATACCGTTGAGGATTGAGTCCCTTCCTTTTCTGGCGGGTACAATTCTGCTTATACCCAGCCTTTTTAAATCCTCGTTGCTTTTTGGCTCCGCCGCGTCCGCCCTGATTCTCTCTTTCCCGTATCCTTTTGAAATAATCATCTGGGCTATGGCGTCGTTCAGCATCCTTGTCTCATAATGCTCGTCGTATATGTAAATTTCCTTGTCCACCGGATTTACCGCCATGGCGATAAAAGCTGTCGGGTCGTTAGTATAGCCGTAGTCCAGCCCAAACACGTGCTTAAACTTCCAGGAATCAGGATTGCTTTTATCAGTGAGAATACCAGGATCAAATTCCCTGACTTCCCACCTTTCAAATACCAAGCCTTCCGCAACACCCCATTCTCCCAAACCCGCCACCGCATACCTTCTCGGATTCTCCTTTTTAAGCCGCTCAAAAACCGCAATATCGGTCTTGTCCAAAAACTCATTGATTTTGTAATTGGTGGTGAGGGTATATACATCGGGGCTTTTAGTGTCAAAAAAACGCTTTTTAAGCCAATGGCCTTCGTTCCATGGGTTGAAGGTAATAGTAGTCTGCTTAAACAGCGGAGGTGGAACCTCTCCTCTTGGGACAGACAGGTCCAGCTTGTCAAAATCCGCCTCCGACTCAATCTCGAAAGCCTCCTCAATCCACACCCAGCATAAATAGCCGTTGTCTACAGTGGTGGAAGCCAGCTTGTAAACGTCATCAAACCCTCTAAAGATTATCTTCTGCCCCGTAGGCAGATACCTTAATTCCAGCGGTGACACCGTGGCTTTCCAGTACTCTGACACCCCCAGCCTGTTAATCGCCCATTTAAGCTGCTGAAAAGTGGAATAGTAATGTGTCCTGTAGACATTACGCACCACCAAAAGGTTTGCCTGCGGGTATTTCATAAGATGGACAATAAACCACAGTGCCGCGGTTGTGGACTTTTTTGACGCCTTTCCACCCTTCACAACCCGGTACCGGCACCTGCAGTTCCAAAACTGCCTGTACCCTTTTCCCACAATCTCTGAAATGTCGACTTTTTTCAGCTTTCCAGTGTTTCCTTTCATCAGGAATTCCCCTTAAAGCCCAGGGCTTTTACGTTTTGGTTTCGCTTTTTCGGAGAATTTCGCCGATAAGCTGTGACAAATCCGGAACCGAACCTTTCGGAAGCCTTGACAGGTACTGCACAGCGTCGATAATTTCCCTGTCATAGAGGCTGTTCAGGGTATTTATGACCTGTTCCTCGCTCCACAGAGTGGAAGCACCCACATCCACCCTGGCGTTTATCACCAGGTCACGGTAACGCTTGCCGTCAAAGGGCAGGTACCATGTCCCCAGCTCATCCTTGATTTTTACCTTTCTCTGGCCGTAATAGGCAACCCAGAATTCCGCCCAAATACGAGCCACATCCTCCAAAAAGCTGTAAAACCTGTTTTGCAGGCTGGTAAGTGGCAGGGTTGCCGTTTCCCTTACCGCCAAAATAGCGGAGGTGTTTTCCGGCTTTACATCGCCAAGGACTACATCATTAGCGCCAGTCTGCCGCAGGGTGTTGTTTATAAGGGAAGTAATATTCTGGTCAAAGGCAGGGGAAAAGTCCGGCGGGTTAACATACTTTATAGCGCTGACCATATCATCGCCGTTCCCCGCCACAGGGATTATCTGCCCCGGGTCGTTGGTCACATCGCCTGTTACAATATCGCTGTTGACAACCATAATCGGCATGCCCATCATCATCACCGCCCATACCGAAGCGGTAATCATCCTGTTTATCGCTATCTGGTTAGGGATAAGGTATGTAATCTCGCTTTCTCCATAGGCGCAGCCCCGGCGCCGCTCCCAGGAAAACTTTGCGAAGGGATAAAGCCTGATACCTAAATCCCATTCAGGGCGGATAACCGCCTCACGGCATGTCCTTATAGCCTTAATGGTGTACCCTGAGCCATCCGGCATATACTCCTTCCAGAACTTTGTAATCACCGTGGCTTTGGCTGATTCCTCCGGCTCCATCTCGCTTCTTTCCCCCGCAAGGTAGGAAACATCCCTGTCCGGAAGTATCCGTTGTATCTCATATTCCGGCCTGTTGTGCTTCCTGGCTTCACGGCGCAAATCCTCAACATTCCTGCGTTGGGCAATCAGTATGTAGGGCTGCTCCTGAATGCTGTCAAGGTTCGGGTCTCCGAAATACACGTTTTCAACATCCAAAACTTCGCAGGCTATATCGCCACGTATTGGGGTTGTCCTGGCGTCATCCGCATAAAGCCCGGTTAGAATCCTGTCATCCCACCATGTGTAAAGTATCCCTGTACCCGAAATATAAGCGTTTCTCAATGCCTGCTCTTTCAAATCATCTAATTTAACCCTCTCGGCAGTTACGCTGAAATAATTTGAAAGGGCATCCATCACCAGTGACAATTCCTGCTCGGTAGGAACCGGGCTTTTTGCCAATTCGGCAAAATCCAATGCCGCCTTTTTTCCTCCCTTTGCAAGCTCCTGCCTTAAAGGCAGGATTTTTTCCCTGACAGACAGTGTGCTTGAAATCCCGTCCACCGAGAAAGTCACAGACATCTGGTTTTTGCATATCATTGCCATCTTGTATTCCCCGATACGCTTTATCAGGTTGTGGCGGACCAAGGGGCGGTCGTTTCCACAGCGGGCTCCATGCCACTGGTCACCAATAAAAAACCGTTCGTTCAGCTTGCTCTGCTCGTAAAGCCCCCGCTTGCCCAAAGCGGATTTAAACCTTATGCCCGCAGTATATTCTTCCCAAACCTGTTTGGGAATCTTCATGGATTCCAGGCTGTTTTGCTCCATTTCTTCCACCTCTATTCTTTAAATTTAGTCTTTCAGGGCATCTTCGCCGAAAAACACAACCGCTGTATTCTGTACCGGCGGCTCCCCTTTTTCGCGGTAATTCAGATTGCTTTTCAGCATGAAAATGTCCATCGAAGGGTTATTTCCCTTTGTCATGCCGTGCTCTATATGGCACGCTGCAATTTCATCAAAGGCTAAACGCAGCTGACTGTGGGATTCCCTCAACCCCTCCTCAGGCTCGTCCTCCTCCAGAACGAATTTTATGAGCTGCCTGCTGGATACTCCCAGGCACACCGCCAGCCTTTCCACAGTCATTGGCACGCCTTTGCTTTCGGCAAATGCCCTTGCGGCATCTATTGCCTCTTTCACCCTTTTTGCATCAAACAGAACTTCGGGCGTGTTATCCACTTTTATTTTCCCCCTTCCTGGTTTTTTAACCCTTTTGCCAAAGGCAATTTACCACACCAGAACTAGTGTTCTGCAAGCGGAGCACATGCGCCATAAAAGTGGTTTTTTAAATAAAAAAGCCGCCAGAAATCTCAAAAAAATTTGGCGGCAAAAAGATGCCGCCCGGAAGGCGGTTGCCATCCGGGCGGCTTCAATATTCAGTTTTTCGGTTATTATTTCAGATTGTTCATCTGATAGTGTTGGATCATCTTTTTAACCATCTGACCGCCAATAGAGCCAGCCTGACGAGCGGTTAAGTCGCCGTTATAACCCTGTTTCAGGTTAACGCCAACCTCGCTGGCAGCTTCCATCTTGAAGCGGTTAAGACCTTCACGTGCTTCAGGAACAAGAGCCTTTCTACTTGCCATTAATCTAACACTCCTTCATGTTCGGCGGTTTGAACCGCAATGTTTTTTATTGCGTTTGCCAGTAGTATTGTTAACACAAAAAATATCTATTATTACAGGGAACTTGTGTTAATGGATTCTAATTTTTCCAATTTTAAATCTAAACATGAAGGATACTTTTAATATCTTTTATTTTATATTTTTGCCTTATCCCTGCAGTTTTTGCAATAACCATAAATCTGAAGTGAATGGCCGGTCACATAAAAGCCGGAAGATTTGGCGATTTCCCTTTCAACATTGCTCAAAGGGCATTTAGGAAAATCAATCATCATTTTACAGCCCTTGCAAATCATATAATGCAAATGCCTGTTTTCATCAGCAATGCTGTAAAAGCTTTCGCCGTTTTGATGCATTCCCTGGGAAACCTCGCCGCGTGAAACCAGGTTTTCAAGATTCCTGTAAACAGTCGATTTTGCGATATTCGGATACTGCTGAACCGCAAGCCTGTATATTTCTCCAGCCGTCATGGGCCGTCCTGAATTTTTCAAAAGTGACAAAACAAGCTGTTTCTGCTTTGTATTTCTCACAGCAGACATTAGTTTTCCCGCCTTTTTCTTTTTATGTAAGATATTTTATTCCTCTATAGAATAAAAGTCAAATAAATAGAAAATTATTTGCATATTATTCCGCAACTTGACAACAGTTATTAATGATGTATACTGTTATTGCAACTCATTTTCAATAAGCCACGGAGGCATTTTAATATGGCTTTATCATACAAATCAAAGCTTGGGATTATAGCGGCTATAATGGCGCTGATGACAGCCCTTGCGGTAATGCTAACCTTTCTTACTGGAACAAAGCAAACCGAAAAAAGCAATGTCAATATTGTCACCTCCTTCATGCCTGTTTACACCGCGGCTTTGCAGGTGACAAAAGGGGTTGACGGGGTCTATGTAGAATGCCTTGCCCCGCCCAAAACCGGATGCCTTCATGACTACCAGCTGACCCCTGAAAATGCCATATCCCTTTCAAAGGCAGATATACTAGTAATAAACGGCGCCGGCGCCGAAAGCTTTCTGGGAGATGTAACCACAAACTACCCAAACCTCAGGATTGTAGACACATCAGAAGGCGTAAACCTGATTGAAATATCCCACGACCACGACCATGGCCATGGCCACGATGATGAGTTTTTATATAACGAGCATATCTGGACCAGCCCGTCAAACTACATCAAACAGGTTGAAAACCTGCGGGACGGCCTTGCACGCCTAATTCCGGAAAACGCTGAAAAATTCAGGCAAAACGCTGACGAATATATTTCAGAAATCCAATCCATCAAATCCGAGCTTTTGCAGGCGGCATCAAGCCTTCCCACCCTGAACTGCATTTTATTCCATGATTCCCTCGCATATTTTGCAAAAGAATTGGGGCTGAACACCATCGCCTCCTTCTCAATCGGCGAAGATACAGCCCTTTCCGCCGGGGACCTTGCAAGAGCAGCCGATGCAGCTAAAAAGGCAGGAAAAGTCCTTCTTTTATATGATGACCAATACGATACCGAATACTCTTCAGTTGCTGAAAAAGCTGAGAAAAGCCTGGTTTTAAAGCTTGATACCGCTGTTTTGGGCGGCGGGGTTTCACCAGAAAACGCATGGATTAACGCCATGAGGAACAATTTGCAGCTTTTGAAAAGCGCAGCGGAAAATTAATTGAAAGGCAAGTGCTTTTTATGGAATCATGCGGGCTACATTGTTTAAAACTGCATCACCTTTCGGTTATTTTAGGGGATAGCCTGATTTTAAAGGACATCAACCTCCATGTCCATTGCGGGGAGCTTACCGTCATAATAGGCAAAAACGGAGCGGGCAAGTCAACCCTGCTTAAATCCATCCTCGGCGAAATCAACCACACAGGGAAAGTAACCTTCACCGGGCACGACGGAGCGGAAGTTGAAAATATCAAAATAGGCTATGTCCCCCAATCTTTGTCTGTGGATTCCGGAACGCCTGCGACAGTTTACGATATGCTCGCCCCGCTGGTTTCAAAATATCCTATATTCCTTCCCCGCCGGGCAAAGACAGTAAGCCGGCTTCGCAGCCATTTGTCGGAGTTCAACGCCGCCCACCTGCTGGATAAAAAACTTGGCCAGCTTTCCGGCGGCGAACTTCAGCGTGTCCTCCTCGCCGCTGCTACCCTGCCCAAACCCGACCTTCTCCTGCTGGACGAACCTGTTTCGGGCGTTGACCAGTCCGGGTTGCAAATCTTCTATAAAATTTTAGACAAATTAAAAAACAGCTCGGACATGGTAATCCTCATCGTATCACATGACCTTGATTTTGTCCGCCGCTATGCCGATAACGTTATTTTGTTAAACCGCGGGCTGGAAGTCTGCGGCCCGCCCGATAAGGTTTTTAACAGCACCGAGTTTTTAAAGGCCTTTGCAAAATATTGAAATAATTTAATCACCGAAAGGATTGTATTTTATGGCTGAATTGCTTTTCGGCTGGTGGCAATACGAGTTTATGAGGAATGCCTTCTTAGCCCTGCTTCTTATTATGCCCCTGTTTGCCATGCTTGGAACCCTGATTGTCAATAACGGAATGGCTTTCTTTTCAGATGCTTTGGGCCATTCCTCCCTTACAGGCGTGGGGCTGGGCGTAATCCTCGGGTTTTCAGGATACAAGCCTGCCATGATTGTTTTCGCCATCATTTTCGCACTTTTAATGAACCGCATCCGCCATTCCAGGCTCTACTCAACCGATACCGTCATCGGCGTTTTTTCAGCCTGCGGGGTGGCATTGGGGCTTTTGCTGCTGTCCTTTTCGGGTAACTTCTCACGTTATCAAAGCCTGTTAATCGGCGATATCTTGAGCATTACAAAAAGCGAAATCATAATCCTCGCCGTTACTCTGATTGGAATCATAATCATGTGGCTGATTTTTTTCAACCGGTTCCACCTTATAAGCATCAGCCCCGCCATCGCCAGCAGCAGGGGAATTAAGGTAAATCTGCTTGATAACCTCTTCGTCGTCGCGGTGGCAGTGGTGGTAATGCTTGCAATCCAGTGGATAGGACTGCTGCTGATTAACGCCATGCTGATACTCCCTGCAGCCGCCGCCAGGCATATAGCGAGGAACACCCGCAGCTATTTGACCTTAACCATGGTTTTCGGGTTATTCTCCGGATTGCTGGGGCTGTGGTTCTCCTATCACAACGCATATGCCGCCACCGGCCCGGTAATTGTCCTAATCGCGGGAATTTTATACTTTGCAACCTTTTTCCTCAGGGACAACAAATAACGATTATGGAAGGCAGCGCATAAGGCGCTTGCCTTTAATTTTTATTGCACGTCATGCAAATAATCGAAATTAATTAAATATTTGCTTATATTCAGGAAATATATATTAGTGTCATAGTTTATTTCCCTAAATTTCCTTAAATAACCCTTATATCCCAAGGAAAAAATAAACACAAAAACTTAAGAAGAGAGGCATCAGTATGAGTAGACTTCGCAAGCTCGGACGGCGCTCTTTAGTAAGGATAATAAGCTATACCGTTGCTTTGGTGGTTGTTCTGGCTGCAACATCAATCACTTCCTACGCTTTAGCCCGCAACTACCGGACGACTATTGAATATAACTACCAGCGGGCGTTAAACCAATTGGCTGAATACGTGGGGAGTTTGCGAACTACCCTGGACAAGGGCCAGTACGCCACAACACCGAAACAGCTCCAGGGGCTGTCAACAAAGCTTTGGCAGGACTCCGGATATGCTAAAACAGCCCTTGAACAGCTTCCGATAGATTTCACCGAAATCTCCAGTACAAACAAATTCCTCTCCCAGGTAGGAAATTTTTGCATGAGCCTTGCCAACAGGGTTTCTGAAGGCTCATCCATCTCCGACGAGGAACTTGAAACCCTGGACAAGCTGGCGGATTACGCGGCGAACTTATCCGACAGGCTAAGCAAAATGATTAGCGATTTGGAAAGTGGAAGGCTGCACCTTGGCGAGGTTAAAAAAACCTTTTTAAAGCAGAACAAGAAACAGGAGACCACTAACGTAGACAGCGGGTTTAAAGAGATTGAGGAAAGCTTTGCCGATTACCCCACCATGATTTACGACGGTCCGTTCTCTGATCATATACTCCAGCAAAAACCCAAACTGACTGAAAAGAAGGAACAAATATCGGTAGAAAAAGCCCTGGAGATTGCAAAAAAGGTTACTGGTGTAAAGGAACTCAAGCACAGCGGGGAAACCAACGGCAACCTTCCAACCTATGATTTCACCGCAGAAAATGTAAGGGTTACAGTAACAAAGCATGGCGGATATGTGGACCATTTCCTCAACTCACGCCAAATAGGTGAAGCCACAATTTCGTACGAAGAAGCCATAAAACGGGCGCAAAAAGTTTTGGAGGATGAAGGGTTCACCGGCTTTAAATATAGCTATTATTCCTTTAATAACGGCGTCCTCACCGTCAATTTTGCTGCCACACAAAATGGAATAATACTTTATCCCGACCTTATTAAAGTCGGTATCGCATTGGACGACGGCAGCCTTGTTGCCTACGATGCCAAGGGCTATATTATGAACCACACCAACCGGGATTTCCCTGAGATAAAGGTTTCAGAAAGCCAGGCGAGGAATATAATAAGCAAAAGGCTGAAAATAAAATCCCATTCCCTGGCTCTTATTCCCACCGAAGGATTGTCCGAAAGGCTATGCCACGAATTCTCCTGCACCGGGGAAAAAGACGAGCAGATTCTGGTATATGTAAACGTTGAAACAGGCATGGAAGAACAGATACTAATCCTCATTAAAGACGAGATGGGCGTTTTGGCAATATAAAAGAAAGAGGATTCAAGTGAAAATACTTGAATCCTCTTTTTATAGCATATACTAGCTTGTGTAATCCTCCAGCAGCGAAGCCAGGGTTGCTTCGTCATTTACAACTATCCCCTGCTTCAGTTTCTCCTGCTCCTCCTCCGGGAATGTGGCAATATAGATGTCAAATAACTGATAAGGAGTGGTTTCGGGAGGCATAAACACAGCAAGCTTGTCCTCCCAAGTTCCAATGATATATGTCTGAACCGCTGTTGTTGCGGTGTATGCAGAGGTTGAATCCTGCTGCATATTAGTGGTGGACGATTCCGGCAAGGGATCGGATATATCCTTATTACCGCCTTTTCTTAAAAAAGCTGCCCATATGACAATAATTATAATTGCAAGGATAATCAGTAAGCCTGCAGCAACAGCTTTCATTACCCGTTTGTCCATACCCAACCCCCTTTTTAACCTGGTTTTAAATTAATTATTTCCAATTTCCTACAATTTAATCATCAATTTGTAATACTTCTTAAAGCGGCTTTTGGGTAAAATTACAATTTTGATATTTGACAATTCAGGTTTTCTGCTATAAGATAGACTTGCGTTATAACACTTAATATAATTGGCTAACTGCGATTTGCCAACCGGTTGATACCCAAAAACAATACAAAGGGGGCGAGTGTTATAATGGGCAAAAAGAATTCCAAATCGAGAATTGCGATTAAAGCGTTAAAAGCCGCCGGGAAATGCCTGCTCACTATTTTTCTGATAGGTGCCATAACCGGCAGCATTGTGGGCTGCGTACTGGTGGCATATGTTGTTTCCAATTTCGACAGTTCAGACGGGCTTCCGGATCTTGATAACATCAATCTGAATGAAAGCAGCATTATCTATGTAAAAAACGCCAAAGGCGAATGGGTTGAAGAGCAACGGGTTCAGGGTGCCAACATGATATGGAAAAACCTTGATGAAATTCCCGTCCACATGCAGCATGCAGTTGTGGCTATCGAAGACAAGAGATTTTACGAGCATTACGGAGTCGACTGGAAAAGGACGATATATGCCGTCGCCAATCTGGTGTTCCGTTTTCAGGACAACGAATTCGGCGGCTCCACAATTACTCAGCAGCTGATTAAAAACCTTACCAATGACAAAACCAGGAATATCTCCCGCAAAGTCCGCGAAATATTCCGTGCCATAAGAATGGAACGCTCGACCGCTTCAAAGGACCAAATCCTTGAAGCATACCTGAATATTATGCCCCTTGGCAAAGTAACTGGCGTGGGCGCTGCCGCTAACTATTTTTTTGCCAAGGACGTAAAGGATTTGACGCTGGCCGAATGCGCCGTAATTGCAGGTATAACCCAAAGCCCATCGACTTATAACCCCTATATTCACCCCGACAACATCAAACAGCGCCAGCGTGTGGTACTTTCTGAAATGTATAAAAACGGCTTCATTACTGCCGATGAATACAAACAGGCATACAATGAAGAACTGGTTTTCAGAAGCAGCATGAAAAACATCGATGTCCAGGACTATTACAATGACCTGCTAACCGAAGACGTAATTAACGGTTTGGTAGAAACCTATGGCTATTCAAAGGAATATGCCGAGAAATTGTACTTCTATGGCGGGCTTAAGATATACTCTGCTAAAGACCCGCAGGAGCAAAAGCTGGTATCTGAAATCTTTGAAAACGATAAAAACTTCCCCGCAAAAATCAAGGGCGACCAGGAAGACCCACAGGCAGGCATTGCAATTATTGATTATACCGGCCGGGTGGTGGCGACTGTTGGCGGCAGAGGCGTAAAAACAGCCAACCGTGTCTTTAACCGGGCGGTAGACGCAACCCGTCAGCCCGGTTCGGCAATGAAGCCAATTGCTGTTTATGCGCCGGCAATTGACTTAGGGCTTATAACCTATTCCACCATTATGCCGGACAAGAAGATTACCCTGCACGATGGCACCCAGTGGCCAAACAACTACAACAAGGCAAAATACTGGTCAATGCCGGTGGAAGAAGCAATCCAGCGCTCGCTTAATACCGTACCTGCGCAAATTATGGAAATGCTTACCCCTCAGCGGTCTTTCAACTTTTTAACCAACAACCTTCATATGTCAACCCTGGTTAAATCCGTGAGGATAGACGGCGGCGTTCATTCTGATATTGATTATGCGCCGTTGACTCTTGGCGGTTTAACTTATGGAGTCAAATGTATTGAAATGGCTGCAGCCTATCAGGTTTTCGGCAACGGAGGCTATTACAACAAGCCCTATACCTTCTACACTGTGGAACAGGAAAAGGGAGGTATTAAGGAAGTCCTTCTTCAGAATGAGCCCTCAAACCTGTTTGCACTGAATGAGGATTCGGCATATGTAATGAACAGGCTGTTACAGCGTGTAATCGAATCCAATGTTGCAACAGCTTATGGATTAAAAATTGGAAACTTTGAAACCTTCGGCAAAACCGGTACCACAAATGATAACAAAGACGTATATTTCGCCGGTGGCACACCATATTATGTTGGTGCTTGCTGGTTCGGATACGATAACAATAAAACCCTGAACTCCAGCCAAACTGGCTATGCCAAGAGCCTGTGGAAAAAGGCAATGACTGCGTTGCATAATGGCCTGCCCCACAAGACCTTTGACAAGAAAGGCAACACGGTAGAGCATCAATACTGCTACGAAACAGGGATGCTTGCCACAAACGGCTGCCCAAAAAAGGCTGTTGGTGTTTACAAACCCGAGTTTGTCCCGGGCGTGTGCACCAAACACGGCGGCGGCAGTCCCACCGGCTCCACAACCGGTTCATCAACAGAAACTACCACTACCTCATCCAATAACACAACTACTTCAAACTCTTCAACAACCACCACAGCACCCGCAGTTGTTGAAAATTAACATCAAAAAGCCCCCGACCGATTTATCGGAAGGGGGTTGTTTGATGAGTCCGAGTTAGAATAACGCGGAAACGTCATCCACAATGTTGCTTACATTTTTAAGCGCCTTGCCAACGCTCTTTTTCAATCCTTTTTTGTTGGCCTGCATATACATCGAGCCAGCTGCACCGATAGCCATTCCGATAACAGCACCCATGCCTGCGCCTTTCATGAAGTTGTTTAATGCTTTCGGCATTTCATATCCTCCCCTGTTATAAATTTATAGCCAAAAAACAACTAAGACTATTAGGACGGTTCGAGTCCTCCCGTGATTATTTTTTCATCTATGCATGATTTAAAACAGGGTAATTAATGGAATTATAAAGTTTTAAATTAAATCGTTCTTAGAGAAGGGAAGAATTCAATTTGCCAACCCTCAATATTGTACTTGTAGAACCGGAAATACCACAGAATACGGGTAATATTGCCAGAACCTGCGCCGCCACAGGCTCCCATCTTCATATTGTGGAACCCATGGGATTCACTATCGACGATAAGAAACTCAAGCGCGCAGGCCTGGACTATTGGCATTTATTAAATATCACCTACTATAAAAATCTCGATGATTTTTTCAGCAAAAACCAGGGCCCCTTCTATTATTTTACCACCAAAGCAAAAAATGTGTACTCCGATATCTCATATCCCGATGGATGCTACCTTATATTCGGCAAGGAAACCGCCGGGCTGCCGGAAGACCTGCTGAAAAAACATCCCGAATCCTGTGTACGCCTGCCCATGCTGAATAATGACGCCGCAAGGTCCCTGAACCTTTCAAATGCGGTAGCAATCGGCGTTTATGAAGTTTTGCGGCAATGGAACTTTCCGGGGCTTCGCCTTCACGGCAAACTATCAAACTCCGATTAATGGATTACAGTTAATTAGAAACATAAAATCAGGGCTGCAAAAATCAGCCCTGATTTTTAGTTTTGTTAGTATTATTAAATTTATTCCTCCATCTGTTTGCCTAAAAAGGCAGCGGCTACCTGTGCCAGTTTTACATCGCCCTCGGTGGGGACGGCTCCGCTTTCAGGCAGGAGCAGGCAAACAGCACCAACAACATCGCCTGATGTAATAATCGGAGATACAACGCCAACATAACGGTCAACGCCTTCAACAGGCGCTATCCTTTTGCTCTCGCCTGCCACCGCAACTTTTGTACGGCGCTGCTCAATAATCTCTTCTAACTGGGAGGAAATGCGTTTTTCCATAAATTCTTTTCGTGATACGCCTGCCACTGCAACAACATGGTCACGGTCGCAAATCAAAACAGGCATACCGCAGGCGCGGGATAAAACATCAGCATAAGTTGCAGTAAATGGGGACATCTCTCCTACCGGAGAATACTTTTTAAATACTACTTCCCCATCATTATCAGTGAATATTTCGAGCGGGTCGCCTTCAC
>DUMT01000145.1 GCA_012839705.1 Clostridiales bacterium
GGAGAAATTAGCAAATCTGGGTGCAGATATAAGACGTGTTGTAACATCCGACTCGCTAATTAGCCGTGCGCTTTGACTTAAATCTTTCATGGCTGTTGCAGTAATTAAAATTGCAGCAGCTTTTTTAATTAAGGAGGACATTTCATGGCGAGATTTTGTCCGCTGTTCAGTGGCAGCAGCGGAAACTGTACATATATAGGCACTCCCCATGGCGGCATTTTAATTGACGCGGGAGTCAGTGCCAAACGGATTGAAACTGCTTTGCTGGAACGGGGCATTTCCCCTTCATCTATAGAGGCAATATTTGTTACCCATGAGCATACCGACCACACATCCGGGCTTAGGGTACTTACCAAAAAATACGGGTATAAGGTTTATGCATCGGCGGGGACACTGTATGAGCTTGAAAGGGCAGAGCTGTTAAACTATTGCCGTGAATACGGCATCATTGGCGATAATGGCATTGCGGTGGCGGACATGCTGGTAAAAAGGTTCCGCACCTCCCACGACAGCCGCGAAAGCTTAGGGTTTCGCGTTTCCACTGGGGACGGCAGGGTTTTATCGGTGGCTACCGATACCGGCTGCATGACTCAGGAAGTGCGCCAATCTCTAATGGGCAGCGACCTTGTGCTAATTGAATCAAACCATGATGTGGAAATGCTTAAAAGTGGCAGCTACCCGTATTTCTTAAAAAGGCGGATACTTTGCAACACAGGGCATTTGTCAAACGAATGCTGCGCTGTGGAACTGCCCGCCCTGGCAGAAAGCGGGGTTACACGGTTTGTTTTGGGACATTTAAGCAAGGAGAATAATCTGCCCGAGCTTGCGTATAATACATCCCTGTCAGCACTAAAAGCTGCCGGTTTAATGGAAAACCGGGACTTTATCCTGTCGGTGGCTCCAAGGGATGCTACCGCGCCGGTGATGGTTTTATGAGGGCGATTTCAATCGTTTGTGTTGGAAAATTAAAGGAATCTTACTTAAGTTCAGCCTGCCAGGAATACGCCAAAAGGCTGAAAGGTTATTGCAAGCTGTCAATTATTGAGGTTGACGAGTACAAACTGCCGGACAAGCTTTCCAAAGCCCAGATTGACGCGGCTTTGATAAATGAGGGGCGGGCGCTCCTTGCAAAAGCCCTGCCAAACAGCGTGAAAGTGGCCCTTTGTATTGAGGGAAAGATGATGGCTTCCGAAGGGCTGGCGGATTATATCGAAAATTCCGCTGTCAGCGGCAAAGGGGATTTTACGTTTTTTATCGGAGGGTCCTGGGGATTGTCGGACGAGGTAAAATCTGCATCTGATTTGAGATTGTCCATGTCTCCCATGACTTTTCCTCATCAATTGGCAAGGGTTATGCTGCTGGAGCAGCTATACCGCTCGTTTCAGATAATTTCCGGCGGGAAATACCATAAATAAAAGAATAAAAGCGGGTGGTATCCGGGTGGTAAACCGAAACCTATTTCAGCGGGTTTTATCCCTAATATACCCTGAAAGGTGCTGCTGTTGCGCCAAACCTATTGTGTGCGGCAAGCTGGTTTGTGACGCTTGTTATCCCGGGCTTGTCCAGATACTCCCGCCTTTTTGCCCTGAATGCGGTCTGAATAAGCAGGATTGCAGCTGCAAAGGGCACCAAAGGTTTACGGACGGGTGCGCATCCCCTTTTTACCACGAAAAATCGGCAAAATCTGCCCTGCACCTTTTAAAATTCGCCGGGAAAACCTATGGTGCGGAGCTTTTTTCCCTTTATATGGCGGGCTTGATTAAACAGGCCTTTGGTGATGTTAAATTTGACTGCGTCACTTCGGTGCCGTTAAGCTCCGCAGTTTTGCAAAAAAGGAGATACAACCAAAGCCTGATTATTGCCAAAGGGCTCGCAGGGCGTTTGAAAGTTCCATATAAGGAATTATTAATAAAGAAATTCGAGACAACTCCCCAAAGGCAGCTTCCCGCATATCAGAGAAGCGGAAATGTTTTGGGGGTTTTCGATGTCTTGCCGAAGGCTGCTGAGTTTATCGAGTCTGAAGGCTGCAAAACCGTTTTGCTGGTGGACGATACCGTAACAACCGGCGCCACCATTAACGAATGTGCAAAGATGCTCAAACTTTATGGTGTTGAGAGGGTATACGCCGTTACAGCCACTGCTTCCCGCTTGAAAGACAGGGACAGATAATGTATACTATTTTGTAGATTTTTGGGAGAAAGAAAGGAAGGCGTATCATGCTGGGTATAAACCTGGGGATTGATCTGGGTACTGCAAACGTGACAATTTACGTTCCGGGGCATGGAATAGTGCTGCGGGAACCCTCTGTCATTGCCGTTGACAGGGAAACCGAAAAAATGATTGCATGCGGTTCTGAGGCTTACACCATGCTGGGACGCACCCCTGATTCTATATACGCTGTACGCCCTGTGAAAAAAGGAGTCATATCCGAATACGATTATGCGGAACAAATGCTGCGCAGTTTTGTAAGGCGCGTTTGTGCATATAAGGTGATAAAACCCCGGGCTGCCGCCAGCGTCCCCGCTTCGGTGACCGAAGTCGAGCAGCGTTACCTGGTTGAAGCGGTTCTGGCATCGGGTATCAGGAAAGTTGCCCTGATTGACGAGGCTATTGCCGCCGCCGTGGGCGCCGGAATTAAGATTGACCAGCCCTATGGCTCTATGGTGGTAAATATTGGCGCCGGGACTACCGATATTGCGGTATTGTCTTTAAAGGGCATTGCATCGTCAACATCCATCCGGGTTGGCGGCGATGATATGGACGAAGCTATTGTAAGATATTTACATAGCAAATATAGCCATGTTATTGGGTTGCTTACTGCTGAGCAGGTTAAAATAAATTTAGGCTGTGCAATTTTGCCCCAGGAACAAAAAACCATGGGGGTTAAGGGGCGCAACATTGTTTCCGGCCTTCCCTGTGTGCAGAAAATCAGCAATTTCGAGGTTTATGAAGCCTTGCAGGAGCCTGTAGGCCAGATTTTGGAAGCTATACAAAGGGTGCTTGAATCCACCCCTCCGGAACTTGCCGGGGATATTTTCGAAAGCGGGATTTGTTTGACCGGCGGATGCGCGCAGCTTAGCGGATTGGCGGAAGCGGTCATGAAATTCACCGGGGTACACTGCAGGGTTGCCGAAAACCCGGCGGACTGTGTGGCGATAGGTACCGGGGAATCCCTGGAGTATCTGGGGATATTGTATTCCGGAGCCTATAGTGTCAGCCAGTTTAACTTCCCGCCCTCTGATTCCGCAAGGCTGTAAAGGTTAGGAGCTTGCGTGATGGAAATTGAAAGAAAGTTTTTAATTGATACAATAGAATTTGATCTACCCTTGCTGGCTGAGGCGGTGGTGTATCAGGGATACCTGTCCACTGACCCTGTGGTGAGGATACGTTCAACCCAGCGGCATGGGAAAACCACCTATGATTTGTGCTTTAAAGGCGAGGGCACTTTAGTGCGGGAGGAAATACAATTTGAAATAGATGAAGAAAAATTCACCGCACTCAAAGGTTTGCTTAAAGCCCCGATGATAAGGAAGGACTACCGTGTATATGAACTTCCCGGCGGCTACAGGCTTGAGTGCAGCCATGTGGACAAGGGCGAGCCTGAGGGGTTCATGTATGCTGAGGTGGAATTTGAATCGGTAGAGCAGGCAAAGAATTTTGTGCCGCCTGCCTTTTTAGGCAAAGATGTAACCGAGGAAGGCACCTTCGCGATGGCAGCATACTGGGAGCGGAAATTGTCCCGCAAAAATGGATAGAATTAAAGGATATTCAGCGGATATAAGCTATTCGCTGAATATTTTTTTGCATATTTATGATGAAATTTGCAGAAAATAGATTTGGGTTAATGTATTTATATTTATAGGAGGGTTTAAATGGACCATACCGGTAAAAAACCAAAGCAGAACAAAAACAAGAAAAACCAGAATGCCATAAACTGCACAATCGAAAACTGTGACCATAAAAACTGCCAGGCGGCCCGCGCAAACAAAAACCAGCAAAACGCTGAGTGATAAAATGCCGGCTTAAGCCGGTGTAAAAAACTGCCGGATAAATTCCGGCAGTTTGCTTTTTTTGACATAAAATTATATCAACCCTCTTTTATTTCACGCTGTAACATGCTAAAATGATACTAAACAGCGTTGAAGGAGGAACCACCATGAACAGCAAGATTAGGGATAAGAATACCGACTTTTTGTTCAAGGCCATTCTTACATTGAAGGATATTGACGAGTGCTACAGGTTTTTCGAAGATCTTTGTACCGTGGCTGAGATTAAGGCTATGTCCCAGAGAATAGTGGTTGCCAAAATGCTTAGCGATAAAAAGGTTTACAGCGATATAGTCGCCGCAACCGGTGCTTCCACCGCGACGATAAGCCGTGTAAACCGCTCCCTGATTTACGGTTGTGACGCATACAAGATGGTGTTTTCCCGCATGGAGCAGGAGGATTTTAGCGCAGAACGGGAAACCGGGGCTGAACAGGAGAATTCCGAAGAATGAGCGGATACCAGGCTCTCGCCGCCTATTACGACAGGTTGACCCTCAATGTGGATTATAATAAGCGCACCGGGTATATAATTTCGCTTTTTGAGAGGCATTATTCCGGCGAACTGGAGGTTTTGCTGGACCTGGCATGCGGTACAGGCAGTATCGCAGTGGAACTTGCTGCCCGTGGGTTTGACGTAATCGGTGTGGACAGCTCGGAGGAGATGCTCTCCCTCGCTTCTCAAAAGGCTGCTGAAAAAGGGCTTCCTTTGATGCTGCTTTGCCAGGATATGCGCAGCCTTGATTTGTATGGTACGGTTGATGGCGCTGTTTGCCTGCTTGACAGCCTTAATCACCTCTGCTCCAGGGTCGAGCTCGCGGAGGTTTTTAAAAGGCTGTTTTTATTTGTAAAGCCCGGTGGGCTGTTTATTTTCGACGTCAATACTAAGTTTAAACACCACAACATACTGGGCGACAACTGTTTTGTGTTTGAAGAGGATGATTTTGTTTGCGTATGGCGGAACAGGCTGATAAGCCGCACGTCCGAAGTTGATATCCTGCTAGATTTTTTTGTAAAAAACGGGGATAACTATATAAGGCTTACTGATTCGCTGCGTGAAAGGGCTTATTCGCTGAATACAATTTCCCGCCTTTTGCATGACGCCGGGTTTGAGACCCTGGCAATATATGACGATTTAACCTTTGATGCTGCACGGGACGACAGCGAGCGGGTTTATTTTGTTGCCAGAAGGAGTATGTAAAAACTTAATACTACACTGGTTTTTCAGGGAAAGGGACTGTATTGATGGTTAAAAAGGGTAAAATGTTGCGCTGTATTTCCAGTGACGCTACAATCAGCGCCATTGTTCTGGATTCTACTGCAATAGTAGCCGAGGCGGAAAGGATTCACAAAACTGCCGCTGTGGTTACCGCCGCCCTTGGCAGGCTTATTACAGCCGCATCCATGATGGGGATTATGCTTAAAGGAAAAGATGACAGCATTACATTAAAGGTGAACGGGGACGGGCCTGTTGGAACCCTGATGGCGGTTTCTGACAGCAGCGGAAACTGCCGTGGGTATGCTGTGAACAATATTGTCGAGCTGCCCCTACGGCAGGACGGTAAGCTGGATGTCGGCAAGGCGGTAGGAAAAAACGGCTTGCTTTACGTAATGCGGGATACAGGCGGTTCTGAGCCGTATATCGGTTGCTCCCCCCTTGTGTCAGGGGAAATTGCAGAGGATATCACGAACTATTTTGCTGCCAGCGAGCAGATACCCACTGTCTGTTCCCTGGGCGTGTTGATAAACCCCGATTTGACGGTTAGAACCGCAGGGGGGCTGCTGATCCAGCTTTTGCCGTTTTGCCCGGAGGAAGTTATCAGCAGGCTGGAAAAGAATATTGCTGTGCTGCCCTCCATGACTTCCATGCTTGGCAGCGGCATGAGCCCGATGGATATATGCCGCAAAGCCCTTGACGGATTTGAAATCGAGGTGCTGCAGGAATACGAGCCAGAATACCGCTGTGCGTGCTCAAGGGAAAAGGTTTCGAGGGTGTTCGCCACCATGCAGCCGGATGAATTGCGGGAGCTCCCAGATGAAAACGGATTGACGGAAGTAACCTGCCAATTCTGTGACAAGGTATACCACTTTACAAGGGAAGATCTCGAGGAAATTATCCGCCAAAGCCGCCCGGACGATACAGAGAATTAAGGCTGCAAAAAATTAGAGCATATCCATGTTTTATTTCTGGATATGCTCTTTTGGCATTATTTTTTTAATATATTACTCAAAACTTTTTCTACCGCGCATGCCATGGAGAAGAACCCCAAATCGGTCGGATGGCAGTTGTCAACCGTGCCTTCGTCTTTGGCAAGCTCCATAAGTTTTTTGCCGTCTATGAGGTATACATTGCAATCACCCTTAGCCAGTGCGTTCTGGTAGGTGGTCCTGATTATTTCAAGCCTCTTTTTTTCTTCATCATTTAAATAATATTTTGGCCTGGACATCAGGATTATCGGAAGGTCAGGGTTTTGCTCACGTATTGCCTTGAACATTTTTTCATGGGTATTCTGAAGGTGTTCCACATTCGGGGCGTTGTGGTCATAGTCCATTACAAAAACAGACATTTCAAGGCCCTTGATATAAACCACAATTTCTTGTTCTGCCCTGGCGCTGCCTGAGAATCCAAGGTTTATATAATCGAAATCGAGTTTTCTTGAAAGTATGCTCTCATATGATGTCCCCGGCCTTGAAGCGCAGCCTCCCTGGGTTATGGAGGAGCCGTAGAAAACTACCGGCTTAGTTATTGCGTATTCCTCCGCCCTTTCCAAAAGGGAATTGTTTTCGATGCCTATGTATAATTCGGTAACACCACTGTAAAGCGGGAAATTGATTGTGATGGTTTTCATATTGCCATTTGGCAGATATACTGTGCTTTCAAAACCGCCGGATACATTAAAAGGCGGAATAAAGGAACCGCAATAAACTTCGTTCGTTTCCTCCTTTGCATAAAGGTCAAAACCCACCGAGCCGGTTAGCGCAAAGTGGGGCATTAACCCCAACTGTTCCATTTTTGCTATTATTGATATTCTGGAACTGTTTGTCTTGAACCGTACCCTGCCGCCTGCGGTGTTGGTGTGGAGGTAATATACATTTTCGCTGACCGATCTCGCAACATCTTCAGGAATTCGACGGAATTTGCCGTTTTCCTTAAAAATACCATGAATTGAAAATGGTTCCTGCTCGATGTTGAAAAACGACATACCTTCTTTTTGGATTTCAGCTTTTAACCTGAAATTTTTGTCAACATCATAAATGCTTTTCATGTTATACC
>DUMT01000146.1 GCA_012839705.1 Clostridiales bacterium
CCTGCCGCCGTAATTGTAAATTCCGTTCTGCTCAGCATTCTTAACTGTTATGCTGCTGGCGGAAAGGCTTCCGGCATTGTAAATTCCGTGGCCGTTGCCAGCCACATTTTCAATTATGATATCGCCGTCAATATCAAAGCTTCCTGCCGGGTTGTGCAGGGCTGTCATTCCTGCGTCTATCAGAATAATCGGCCCTTCGCCCGTAACAGTTCCAGAGTTGCTGAAGGCCTGCATTCCGGAATCCATAATAGTGACGTTTTGGGCTTCGACCGTGCCTTTGTTGTTGTTTACGCCGGTATTGCCCGGGCTTTTAATGGTGATGTTGGATATCTTCAGGGTTTTCTCATTGTAAATCCCGTTGGTTGACCCTTCGATAACAGAATCGGTTACTGTGGCTTTACCCAGGTTATGTATGCTGTTGCGGCCGTAAACCACGTTTTTAATGGAAGCATTGCTGACTTCAATAGTTGCTCCCGCTCTATTCGTAATGCCATATTGTGAAGCCTTGTCAATCTCTAACCCGTCGATGGCCAGGTTCCCATCGTTGGATATGGCAGAACCGGTGGAATTTAAAATCACGGCTTTGGTCAGTGTCATGTTGCCTGTATTTGATATACCGCAGTTTCCAGCGTCCTCTGCCCTGTAACCGTTTATGGTAACTGTACCTTTGGCATTATATATACCGTTCTGGTGCTGCAGGTAGACACTTACCCATGTACCGGTAATTTCGCCTTCATTGTATATGCCATGGGTGGCTCCGGTAATCGAAATATCTGTTACCTCCAGCCTGCCGCGGTTGTGGATGCCGCTTTTATCCATTGCGACACCGCTTATGTTGATATCATTGCCAATAAACACCCCATCTGGCGGGTTACTGATTCCATATTCGCCCGTATTTTTGATAGTCAGGGCAGTCACCTCAAAGGTTCCGCTGTTGAAGATACCGGTTTTGCCGGTTACATCAATATCTACCCTTTGCAGTTTTGCTTTTCCGGAGTTGGAAATCCCGTATTGCCCCACATTTGAAATGTTAAGGCCGTTTATTTCCACTGTGCCGCCGTTGTTGTAAATGCCGTTATTCGCCATATCCTTTATTTTATAATCTTTGCCCGAAACAGTACCTTCATTGTAAATGCCATGGACAGCGCCTTCGGCAGTGAAGCCACTGATATTTATGCTGCCCCTGTTATGCACAGCGGCTTTCTCTTTCCCGGCGAAGGACACAGACAGGTTTTCGCCGGTTATGGTGCCGGAGGCGGGATTGCTTATCCCGTATTCCCCGGTCAGGCTGACTTTTACATTTTTCACCGAGAGCTTGCCACTGTTATAGAGCCCGGTCCTGCCAGTATTGGAAATCTCCGAATCCTGGAGCCTGGCATCTCCGGAGTTTGAAATACCATATTCCCCTACATTGTCAATCTTGAGTTCTTTTACATCCACCAAACCGCCGTTATTATAAATGCCGTTTCCTGTGGAATCTTTAATGGTGAACCCGCTGCCCAATACCGAGCCCTGGTTGTAAATCCCGTGGACAGCCCCCTGGATTGTGAGATTGGTCACATTAATGCTGCCCCTGTTGTGTATTCCGGATTTATCCCTTCCCACGAAGGAAATGGAAAGCCCGTCGCCGGTTATGGTGCCGGAGGGGTTGCTCAGCCCGTACTGGCTGATACGGCGGATATCAACATTCTTGAAAGACATGCTGCCGCTGTTGTAAATGCCGGTCTTGCCCGCATTATCAATACTGATGTCTTTAAGGTTAATGGTTCCTGAGGTGGTAATGCCATATCCGCCTATATTTGTAATACTTGCCCCTTCTACTGTCAGGTTTCCTCCATTATTGTAAATGCCGTTGTCTGTTGTATTTTTAATCACTATATTCTTAATCGAAACAATACCATCGCTGGCGGGCGCTCCTTTGTCACGGCCGCCTATATAGATGCCGGTTTTTACGTTTTCAATATACACATCTTCAACTTTCATCTGTCCGCGGTCGTGTATGCCGCTGTGGTCCCTTCCGGCATTGATTATGCGGATGTTTTTGCCGTTAAATGCAGAGCCGCTGGGATTGCTGATACCATACTGGGAAACGTTTTTCAGTACAATGTTTTCTACATAAGCAGTGCCCACATTATGGAACCCGTTTTTGCCGACTACGTCAAACGAGCTGTCCCGCAGCTCCACATGGCCATTCATGGCATTGCTTATACCGTACTGCCCGGTGTCAGTGGCATTTACCTTTTGGGCATAAACCTTGCCGCCGCGGTTGTAAATCACATTGGACACCGTATCCTCTATCTCCGCGTTGTTGAGCCTGAGGACACCTTCATTGTAAAAGCTGTGGGTCGCATCCTTTACATAAATATCAGTAATTTCAAGCTCCCCGTAATTGCGGACAGCGCATTTGTCATGGCCCACGCCAGTAATATCCACATCAGTCATTTTCATGACCGAGCCAGCGGAGTTGACTATGGCGTGGTCGCCCACCACATCCACAACAAGCCCGGTTACCTCGGTAGTGCCGTCTCCAGTATTCAGCACCACATTGTTGAAGGAATTCCTTACAGTGACATTTGTAACGGTGAGCTTGCCGCCGTTGTTGCATATAGCCTGGGTGTCATTCTCGCTGATTTTGGTACCCGCAAGCTCCATGGTGCCACTTGGGTCGTTAATTATGCCTGCGTCGGTTACCCTGATTTCCCCGGCTTTGCACTGCCCGTTGTTGTGAATGCCGTGCAGCAGGGCTCCTGTAACGGTACCGCCGCTTAAATCCGCGCTGCCTCCCTCACAGATATGCACGTTGTCCATTTTGGCGCCAAGAACCGCGCCGCCGGTTAAATTAAGGGACGCGCCATTCTCCACATATATTCCATGGGCACTGGAAGGGCCGATTATTCCGCCTGATACCGACAGAGTGCCGCTGTTGAATATAACAGCCCCTTCCTCCGCGCCTGTGATGGTTCCATCCTCCACCGTCATATCGGCAAGGTTGATTATATTGTTTCCTGGGGATTTTGATATCCTGCCTCCCGAGACAGTCAGGGTGCCGTCATTGGTGATATTGCAGTAATACGGGTTTCTCAGCACCGCATCTTCGCTAATGGTAAGCGCAGCATCCTTTGACACGAAAACATTATTGGCAACCTTGCTGCCGTCAAGCTTGACGCTTCCTTTCAACGTCAGGGAGGCGCCGGGATTGAGCACAATCATATTGAGCTGTGTCGAGGTATCAAGGGCTACAAGCTCAGCACAGCCGTATTTTGATATACTGCCCGGGGTAAACAATTCGGCATTGTCGGGCTGTTTGGATTTGCTGTGCATTACTATGGCGCCGTTCCCGACAATTTCCTTTTCGCCCTCCACGTACAGTGTCTCGGTGATAAAATAGTTCCTGTCAATGGTGATGGTCTTTACCTCTTTGTCCGAAAAAAGGGCTTTTAGCTCGTTTGTGTCCTGAATTGAAGTAGCAACAGCAGGGGTGGCGTTTAACAGGAAGAAAACCATTGTCGCTACAATAATCAGCGACAAAACAGAGGAACAGATTACGAATATCCTCTTGCCCGTTTTTGTCATGCTGCTCACCTCACTTTAATAATGCATTTCCATTACAAGAGGGTTATGGTCTGACAAATGCTCGCCGTTTTTCATTGCCAGGAGCACATCAAACTTTTTGACATAGGATTTGCCCTTGTTCACCAGGATAATGTCCCCGGCTTTCCATTCATTCTCCTTAAGGCTGCCAAAAGCCTGATATGTACCGAGGTTGGTGGTTTCCTCCGCGATATACCTGGCATTTTCGTACCCGTTGTCAATAAAGTACCTGATGGCGGTGGATGAAGGCTGGGAGTTCCAGTCCCCTACCAGAACCACAGGGTATTTCTGGACATAGGGTTTCATCTGCTCGGTGATAAGCTTGGTTGAAAAGTTCTGGACAGGGGTGCTGTATGCATCCAGGTGGGCATTCAGGAATACAAATTCTCCCCCTGTACTTTTATCTTTCAGCAATACCCAGTTGATGCACCGGGGGGTCTGGCTTATTATGCCTCCCTCAATCTGGGCGGAATACACGTTGGGGGTGGTTGAAATCCAGAAATGGCCTTTTTTCACAAGCTCATATTTGTCCGCCTTGTACAGGATGACATTAAACTCCTTGTCCCCTGGGGCTTTCTCCATATCTTCCCACGCTACGCCCATACGGTTATATCCAAAAGCGGCATATTGGCCGGTATCCACCAGACCTGAATTTATGTACGGGCGCCACTCGGATGTTACCTCCTGAAGCCCCATGACATCAGCGTCAACGCTTTTTATAAAATCAATTATATCGCTTTGCCGGCGGCCCACATCCTGGTAGTACACGTTATAGCATAAAACCTTTACCTGGGATGTGTACTCAGCGGGAACAGCGGAAGCCGCAGTGGTTTCGGCGGTGCTAACATCAGATACCGGCGTTTTTTTGTTGCAGGACGCTGATATAAAAACCAGAGCAGCAGCTAAACAGGCGGGCAAGGCCCTTGTCAAAATTTTCATCAAGTCCCCTCCTTATCCTTTTATAGCCCCAATCATAATGCCTTTTTTGAAATGTTTCTGGGTTGCCAGGTACAGAGCAACCATCGGGACAACCGCCACTACAATAAGTGCATATTTCAGCCCTTCGTACATTATCTGGTCCTGCAGGCTGGAGCCTGTAGTCATCCCGTCGGAAGTGCCCAGCAGCAATATGCGCCTTAAGAATATCTGTAAGGGCATATAATTGTCATCCTGCAGGTACAGCAACGCGCTGAAATATGAGTTCCAGTGCCCCACAGCGTAATAAACCGTAAGCACCGCCAGTATGGGCCCGGACAGGGGCAGGACTATGCTCCACAAAGTTTTTAGCTGCGAAGCCCCATCCACCAGCGCAGATTCCAGGACTTCCCCCGGCACAAAGTGCATGAAATAATTCCGCAGGATAATAAAGTTTGTCGCCGAAAGGGCTCCCGGCAGAATCATTACAAGGGGGTTGTTCAAAAGGCCCAGGTTCTTGATATTCAGGTAGGCTGGAATCATCCCGCCGCTAAACAGCATGGTAAAGCAGATTATGAATGTAAAGACGCTGTTGCCTTTAAAGTCCTTCTTGGAGAGGGGATAAGCTGCAATAATGGTCATAAAGATGTTATACATAGTCCCAATAACGGTGTATAAAACGGTGTTGCGGTAACCTATCAGGATATTCTTGCTATTAAAAATCCTGGAATACATCGCAAAGGAGAAGCCCTTCGGCAGGAGGACTACTTCCCCGCTGACTATTTTTGAAGGGTCGCTGACCGACGCACTGAAAACATATATAAGCGGGTACAGTATAACAACGGTGACAATCCCCAAAAACACGTATACAAAGCTAAGAAATACTATATCGCCTTTGGCAAGGCGGATTTTATTTTTCTTTTTTACCACAAACTCACCTCGGAAAACCTCTTGGCAATTTTGTTTACAATCAAAATGATGATAAGGTTTACAACCGAGTTAAACAGCCCCACTGCAGTTGCGAAGTCAAACTGCCTGGATGATATGCCTATGCTGTAAACATAGGTGGAAATTACTTCGGACACCGGCAGGTTGGTGGAATTCTGCATAAGATAGGATTTTTCAAAGCCAACCCCCATTATATGCCCGCATTTTAGGATTAATAGGGTTATAATCGTAGGGGCGATTCCAGGGAGGGTCACATGCAGCATCTGCTTGAACCTTCCCCCGCCATCAATCTCGCATGCTTCATATAATTGCGGGTCTATTGATGAAATCGCAGATATATAGATTATGGAACTCCAGCCCATATCAGCCCAGATGCCCGAACCTATGTAAAGCGCCCTGAAATATTCAGGCAGCCGCATGAAGTAAATCCCTTCCTCAATAATGCCTGCCTTTTTAAGCAGGATATTGATAAGGCCGGTGTCCGGGCGCAGGAAAGCGCTCATCATACCCACGATAACAACGGTGGAAATAAAGTGTGGGATAAAGGCAATGGTTTGTATGGTCGATTTCAATCTCCGGTTCCTTACTTCATTTAAGACAAGGGCAAAAATAATCGGGAAAGGGAATGATATAACCAGCGATTCAACGCTTAATACCACCGTATTGCGTATGATGGTCCAGACTTTCTGCCCGCTGAAAAAGCGCTTAAAGTGGTAAAACCCAATCCACTCGCTGCCCCATATGCCGTCCTTCAGGGAAAAATCCTTAAAGGCTATCTGCAAGCCCGTCATAGGGATATATGAAAATATAATTACGCTTGTTATAGGAAGCACCAGCAACAGGTAAAGGGCCCAATACTTTTTAATGCTTTTTTTCCATGTTATGCCGGCGCTGCCGCCATTAATCCGCTTCACCAGCAACACCTCTCTTATTTAAAGCTGTCAGAAGTATAGGTGCCCTCTTTGAAACCTTGTTCATAGGCACGCTGCAATGCCGCGTTATAGGCATCCACCACCTTGTCAACCCCCATCTGCTTGATGCGGTTAACAAACTTGTTCCAGGTGGCGTCGTTCAGCTGCATCGTGCCCATAATCCATGCGTCCCTGGTGGTATTCACATACTGGTCAATATCCTTCTTTATATCGGAAATAGCGCGTTCTTCCTGCTTGGTGAAGGTAAAGGCAGGCCATGCGATGGTGCGGCCGTTGATAAGGGCATAGGCGGATTTGAGGGAGACACCCCTGTTGTCATCGGCGCTGTTAAAGGGCACCTGGGTTTTGGTGGGCGAATTGCCGTAAGCATAGAGGCTTACATAAACAGCACACCCGTCATAGGAGTTTTTCCCGGCATAGAAATCCTTCAAAACGCTATCGCTGAATTCGTATGTGCCGTCATCCTTCTTAACGGCGGTTACCCCCACATCGCCGTAATAATAGAACAGCGCACCTTCGTCAGAATACAGGTAGTCCGCCCAGCGCAGGGCAACTTCAGGGTATTTGCAAGCGGTTGTTATTATGTAGGAACCCGTATTCCCCACACTGGTGGTGCCTGCCCAGTCATTTTTGCCGTCAGGCCCTGTAAGGGGGGATTCCAGGTATGTGATTTTTTCCTGGTTTTTGCTATCAAGGGCAGAAAGGTTTGTATATGCAAAGGCCCCGCAAACATTGCTGCCTACATAAACGCCAAGTTTGGATTCTGTAAATTCATAATATTCTTTATTTAACAGCCCTTCCCTGTAAAGCCGGCTGACATATTCAACCCATTTGCGGTAATCATCGGTTATTGGAAAATACCTTGCTTTGCCGGTAGACGGGTTCATATCAATATGGGTGTTTGTGCTGCCGCGGTTAGAAAGCCCAAACATGCCCAGGGTTGCCATCTGAAGATGCGAAGAAGAGGTATAAAGCCCGATTTCATCCTGCTTGCCGTTCTTATTCGGGTCGTTGTTCTTGAATGCCTTCAGGACTTCGTACAGTTCGTTGGCAGTTTTGGGAACGCTTTTTCCCACTGCCGCCAGCCATTCTTTATTAAAATAAAGCTTTGAATTAATTACAGAGCCCACAGAATTGCGCACCAGCCCAAGGGAATACAGGCTGCCGTCCGGCATAAGGGATGAAGGCAGGATATCCGGGTATTTTTGGGTCAGTGCATAATAATTCGGGGCAAAGGTTTTAAGCATATCATTTTCCATGAGATTGACGAAAAATCCCTGCTCACCATACTGGCGCTGAATTGAGTTGGAAACATTCCCCTTCATGATGACATCCGGCAGCTCGCCTGCCGCCAAGGAAGCCGTTAAGGCATCGTCAAAGGCGTTGTTGTCCACCCGCTGCCACTCAACTTTTACGTTAGTGCGCTCTTCGTATTTTTTGACAAAATAGATTTCGTCAAGGCTCTTCATATCCTGATAGTATGGGCCGCAGCGGACCATGATCTTCAATGTCACGTCAACAGTGCCAGGCTTGACTATCGGGAGCTGCGAATCCATATTCAGGTAATCGGGGATTTCCACCGTGCCTTTATTATCTGAATCCTTGCCATTATCCTTATCCCCATTGTCAACATTCCTGTTGTTATTGCAGGACGCAGCCAGAATAATCAGGATAAGGCAGATAAAGAATGCCATAGATTTTTTAATAATTTGCCTCACTATGCAACCCTTCCTTCATATCATTTTTTCATTTGTAAGCCAGGTACAAATCAGCCGCCCAGAAACCGTTTAAACCGGCGGTTAAATGATGGTTTCCCTTAATTTCCTCTCATACTCGGCGACATCGATGATTTTTCCGGTCTTGCGGGACTCCTCAACTGCAAAAGCTATCATGTGGCTGTGCACCGACTGGGAGAACAGGTTGTCATTCTTCCCGATTCCAGCCATGGCCGCCGCAAAAGCCTCCATAATCCCCTCATCCCCGCCGTTATGCCCGTAAGGGGATTTTGGTATTTTTATCGTATTGACGTTACCGGTTCTAATGCCGGCGCCAAACCGCGTGACAGTTACAGTACTTTCCGAGGTACGGGTCTCAATCTCGCCCTTTGTACCCATTATTTTTATTGTCCTTTCATTGTTATTGGTAAAGGCAGATGCTGTAAAAGACACTGTCACCCCATTTTCAAAAACCAGGGAAGCCACCTGATGGTCACATACATCATTTTCGCCTGAAAAAACGCATTTGCCATAGGGCCCTTCCCTCAAAGCCCGCAGCCGCCCTTCTTCGCTCAAATCCGAGCCAAGGCAGGAAGCAGGCCATCCATTTCCGCCGCCAAGATAAAATTTGGGTGCATAATATTCACAGGTAAAGCTGTGGGGGCACCCGTCAAGGCAGCGGGCAGTGGCACCTTTTGGGGCGTTTTCCTTTCTGAAGTACTTTAGGTCGCCAAAAGAAGTAACGGTCCTGCAGCGGGAGCCTAAAAGGTAGGAAAGCATATCAAAATCATGGCAGCATTTTGCCACAATCATCGGGGCGGATGTTTCTTCGGATTTCCAGTTGCCGCGCACATAGCTGTGGGCAAAATGCCAGTATCCTATATTCTCTGTATGTACTACTGAAACCACATCGCCAATAATCCCGCTGTCAAGCTGTTTTTTTATCTCCCGGAATATCCTGGTATAGCGGAGAACATGGCACACAACTATTAAAACCCCTTTTTCCTGAGCCATCTTTTCAAGTATCAGGCACTCCCTGGGGTCAGAGGAGATGGGTTTCTCCATTAAAATGGTGTATCCTTTTTCTATTGCAGCTTTCGCCTGCTCAAAATGCTGCCTGTCCTGGGTACATATCATAACAGCGTCAGCCATTTTCGGTTTTTCAAAAAAATCCTCGGCGCTTTTAAAAACATTCTCTTCGGGAATCCCATATTGCTGGGCAAACTCGTTGCGCCGGTCATCATTTGGCTCCGCCACCGCCACAAACTCCATCAAATCGCCTGAACGGCGGACATGAGGTGCATAACAGTTTTTTCCTCTCTCCCCTGCGCCAATAAGCGCAAGCTTGATTTTTCCCATTATATTTCCTCCTAAAAAGTTTCAAATTTTAATTTGCAAAACTAGACAATTCCCTGCATCCCTGCAACCTTAGGGCTTATGAGCCAATGGCACAGGAAACTAGGAGCCTGTAAAATTAAGCATTTTCATCATGATTTGCTTTCTTTTTTTAAAGGAAGCAAAGGGCCCTTGATAACCAGGATTGACGCCACCGCAAGTATAACAATCAATATTGGCCCGGCAATCATCGCAATCCAGAAACCAACGCCCCGCCCGCTCTGAACCACATCATCAGGCGGTGCCAAAACTTCTGCATCCTCATCTTCAGGGTACTTGATGTCTATGTAGTCATCATCGCCGTCGCCATCTTCAATATCCGGCTCATCTTCCGGTATGGCGGGCTGGTTGCTGCCATTTTCCTTAAGGAAATCATCGTCATAATCCGGGCGGTCGGCTTCTACAAACCCTCCATCGGGATGGTCCACAGGAGTATATTTTTCATCAGGCCCGGTAGGCCTCGTCACTTTCGGCGGCGCTGTGCCAATATCAACTTCAACATTAACTCCAAAGTATTCGGCTATTTTTGCCGCAATTACCCTATACCCGGTATCGTCAGGATGGAGCCCGTCGGGAAACAGCCAGTACATATCCTTTGTTGCGGCGTTTATATCAATTAAATCCGCGCCCGTTTCCTCTGCCAGCTGCTTTATGAGGCTGTTCATCTCACCGGAAACCACACTGTCCGATACTCCGAACGCATTTTTATATACGGTGGGCGGGGTAGCTACTATCACCTTCGGCTGAGAAGGCAATCCCTGATAAACGCTTATCAATTCCTTATAATCGTTTACGAAGTTTTCTTTATTGCCCGGAACATTCCAGTTGACGGATTTTGCATCATTGCTGCCAAGCATAATGATTACATAATCCGGCGACGAACTTTTGCTTGAATTAAATGTGGAACTGTCCCAATAAGATGAGGCATTCCCATCATTGTCGACACAGTTTTTCAGCACGCCTTTGCCACTATCTCCAAAGTTTGAAACCGAGTAACCCTCTCCAAGCATGGAAGCAAGCTGAGAAGGGTATGTAAAAGCCGGTTTTGAAGCATTGGTTCCTTTTGTTATGCTGTCACCCACACAAGCGATCTTAACAGGAGAATCAGCTCTCGCTGAAAAACTACAATCCGCGCAGGTCGCCGACCAGAGCAACAACACTGCAAAAGCAACAAATCCCGCCAAAGCACATGCTTTCTGGATTAAGCTTTTTGATAACATCAGGACTTTCCCCTTTCAAAAAAGTATAGATAAACCTGGTTACCACTGGAGCCGGACAGTGCTATATACAGTATAGCACAATGTTTGAACTTAACAAATACAATTTTTAACTATTATTACTAAGTTTAGTGACATTGATAAGATAAAAAATATGTATTGTTAATAAATTCACCAGCTAACATATTTCGCTTCACATCAGGTAGTAAAACATCCAGGCAAATAGGCCATTATCTCCCTTATCTTACTACTGCGCATTAAATTGATACGTTCCATTTTACTTGTTTCTTTTTCTAATAAAATCCTTCAGCATCATTGGCCAATCGGTCTGAATGACATCAAACCCGCGGTCTATCAGCCATCCCCAACCGTGCTCGGGATTACCGGTCACTGCCACGTTGTCGGTATGGCCGCCGCTTAACTGAACCTTGTAGGAATACAGAATTGCATTTGCCCAAAGGAAATACCCTTTACTTTTCAGTTTTTCTATGTACTCCGGCTGGGCAACCTCCGCCTGCTCGGTGGCAAACACGAGTTCAGCGCCCACATAATTTATATCCATCTTTTCAATAATCTCACTGCATTCGTCTTTTTCCTGGATAACCGGCATATACATAAAATCCGGTGCCAGCTCCTCAACCATTTTCAAGTATTCCATTTCAGACGGGGTCTTTATCAGCACCTGGTCCACCATGTTGTGGCGGCGCACCACCTCAATCATGTCCTTAAACCATCCACGCCAGCCGTGGTCCAAATTTATAAGGCACCTGCCCTTCAGGTATTCCAAAGTCTCGTCCAGTGTTGGAATTGGGCATTCAGTGATATTTCGATCAAAATTTACATATCTCACTTTTTTTATTTCATCTGAAGTCATCTTTGTAAGTTTTATATCCTGGTTCAGATGGTTTTTTTCCTGATTCGGGTGAAATATGAACATCTCCCCGTCAAGGCTTCTCACAACATCTGTTTCAATGATATCAGCCCCCTGTTGAAGCGCCACTTCAAAGGCTGCCAGGGTGTTGAAAGGGATATCGCCTCCTGCCACACCACGGTGGGCTGCAACTAAAACGCCTCTGTTTAGATACTCCTGAAGACATCTGTTGTTTTTCATGTAAATCCCCTTATCATTTTTTGTTCTAATCACAGAATACAACTAAAATTGGTTCGTGTCAATTAGTATTTTTAAATTTTTTTATAAAATTTTCGGATTGATAACATGCTTTTTGAATATATTTTCAATAATTTAAGCTAATATGTTGATATATCGTACCAATTTTCGTATTATTCAGCTATTGGGGTATTGATTTTTTTGACGCAATCCATTATTCTAAAATTACATAGTTCTGTAGGAGGACAAGATATGCCGACTATAAAAGATATTGCAAGGGAAGCAGGAGTCTCCCACGGCACAGTCTCCAATGTCTTAAACAAAACCGGAAAAGTTAGCGTTGAAAAAATAAAATTAGTCGAAGCTGCCATGAAAAAATTAGGATATACCTATAATCCCCAGGCCAGGGAATTGCGGCGGGGGATTAGCAGGAATGTGGCACTGGTTATCCCATCCCTGCAGATTGACTGCTACCTGGATTTATATGAAATATTAAGCAGGTCCCTTGCAAAGGAAGGCTATACGGTAATTGTTTACGAAACCAACGATATTGCGAATTCTGAGGAAAAAATCTGGGAGTCCGACGCTTTGTCAGGGGTATGCGCCGTCATATGCATTTCCAGCCTTGGGGAGCGTTTAGAAAAATACACCCTCTCCTGCCCTGTCCTGTTTGTCAACCGGGCGCCGGAGGCGGATATGAACAATTGCGGATTCTTTACCTTTGACTTTTACAGGGCGGGCCAGGAAATCGGCAAATATATTCTGGATAACAACTGGAAGAATGTAGCCCTGTTCTCATCATCGATGCAGTTCCCTGATTCCAAAATGGTCTTTGATGGCATGCAAGCCGCCTTCAATGAAGCAGGGCAGGGTAAAACCGATGTAAAACATTACAGCTTTGATTTTGCATTGGCTAACAATATCGCATTCAAACTGCTGGATGAAAACCCCGATGTGGATGTTATTGTCACCTCCAGCATGATGCTGGCCGACGCAGTTTCCACTGCCGCCAATATTCTTGAGCTGACTGAAAAACCGAATATAATAACCATAACACCAAACAGGGTTTTCCCCAACAGCCATTATATAACCTATGAAATGAATTACGTTTATCTTGGAAACATTATTGTAAAATCACTGCTGGAACACCTTAGCGGCAAAAAGCCCCTGCCGAAAAAGGAAATGATCTGCGAACAGGGCTTCCGTTTCAGGTTTCCAATGCTGAAAAAAGGCAATGAGCGAGTCCTTTCCATTCTAACCATCCCATCGCCCAATGCTGAAGCCCTGAAAATACTGAGCCCGAATTTTTACAAGCTGACCGGCATCAGGCTAAAAACCACAACAGTTCCTTATGAAAACTTGAGGGCGCAGTTCAAAATGCAGAACGATGAATTCCATTTTGACCTAATCAGAATGGATATTTCCTGGCTGACTGAAATGGCAGGCGAAATATATAAGCCTCTGTTAGAGGTTATAGATAACATCAATAATTTGCCCTCCTATTTATTGCAGCCCTCCTATTCGGATTACACCACAGTTGGCCAGACTATGTATGCCCTTCCCTTTGACCCAAGCGCTCTGGTGCTTTTGTACCGTAAAGACTTGTTTGAAGACGCCATACAAAAGCGCAGCTATTACGAAATGTACCACGAAGCGCTGGAAGTCCCCAAAACCTTCGACCAGTTCCAGAGAATAGCCCGGTTTTTTACGAAATCCTTCAATCCAAATTCGCCGGTGGAGTATGGGCTCTCCATGACTTATGGCGCTGCGTCAGTGGCGGTTTGCGATTTCCTTCCCCGCTTATACAGCGTCCGGCCCAATGTTTGCCAAAACGGAAAGATAGAAATTTGCTGTGAAGAAAGCATCAAAGCTTTGCAGGATTATGTGGACTCTGTCCAATACTCCAGCAAGTCAGAGCATTCATGGTGGAAAAACTCAATCCTGGAATTTGTTTCAGGAAAAAGCGCCATGGTTCAAACCTTTTCAAACTATGCATCATATTCCATCGACAGCAAATATTCAAGGATTATCGGGGAGACCGGTGCAACCATCGTGCCCGGAGGGCGCCCCCTGTTAGGCGGAGGGCTGATAGGCGTGTCCAAATTTTCGTCGAAGAAAGAGGAAATCTCCCAATTCTTCCAATGGTATTACAGCAAAGACATATCCTCAGCCATTATATCCTTAGGCGGTTCAGCCCCTCTTCCGGATATATTAAATAATTACGATTTTTCCCTTTACCCCTGGCTCAGCATTTTTTCCGAAAACCTGAATATCGGCATCCGCAACTTAAATATGCCACAAATGCCCCACTTCCCCTTACGGGAATTTGAAAGCATTCTTGGAAGTGTGGTATATAACGCCGTTAAAGGAATTATGACACCTGTCGAAGCCTTAAAGTATGCCCAGAGTATGTATGATACCCTGTTAAGAGGTTCTAATAAAAGCCACCCCTAATCTGCCTTAAACCAGTCTGTTAAGGCCAAATCAGATTGCTAAATAAACAAATAGGGTATCCTCGTTTGAGGATACCTTATTTGTTTTGTGTGGTTATTATGTTTCTCAAATCTTCATTAACAAAAAAGAGGCGGCTTTATAATTAGCCACCTCATACATACAAGTTTAATTTAACAGGTCAATTATTCAAACCTGCGTTTTTTAGCAAAGGTTATATAAATCAGGCCAAATGCAGCAACTGCTAACAAATAGAATATCATGCTTGTATTTTCACCGGTTTTGGGCTGATTGCCTGCTTTTGTAGTACCGGTTGTGCCAGTGGTTTCACCAGCCTTAGTTGTATCAGTGGGTTGGGGAGTATTAGTAGTATCACCGGTTTCTTTTTTATCCGCTAAGACATAATAACTGAAATGGTCCACTTCAAAGGTAATTTTGCCATCTTCTACAGTGGAATCAATTATTTCAACCGTCCCATCGGGGGATACATAGCAGATAATGGGGTTGGTATACCCATCCGGCAGAGTGATGGTAACACGTACTTTTGAATTGATTTGGACTTTCTGCCCGGCCTTTTCAAAATAAATATCAAGGGGCAGTATGTTTGTTCCAACTTCCTTCAGGACATCTGAAAACCAGCCGTATGCTTCAGCTTCATCTTCAGTTACTTCCTTAACGATTAATTTGACACCGGACTCAAACTGGCTCTCATCGCCGCTAACTTCGATGGTTATCCCATTTTCAGTAGTAACGGAGGATGAGCCTTCAGTTACTTCCCCTTCATATAGCCCCGGTTCGTTGCTCGGCACGTAAACTGCCTTTACATCAATTGAAATTGTCTGCCCGGTATTGCCAATGTTCCTGGATTCAGCAAGCGCTGTAACCTGTATGCAAACAAACAACATAACCGCAGTAAACGCCGCAATAATCCGTTTCATTCTATTCACTCCCATTTGTCATTTTCGTACTGTAAAGTTAAATGAAAGTTGAGAACACCTCAGCCCTTTTGGTACAATGGTTTCACCACAAAACACTGTACCTCCCAAAAAGGAGAGATGTTCTCATGGTGAAATCATACCATTTTTC
>DUMT01000147.1 GCA_012839705.1 Clostridiales bacterium
GCCAGAGCGTGAACCTTTACACCGGCTTGCTGGCGGATCCGGTTTGGGCGCATTCCACCTCCAATGAAATGGGCTCCCAGACACAATCGGTTTACGAATCCCTCACAGACGGCTTTGCGGATACCCGGAGCTGGATTGTGGACGGGCTGTTTGATTTTGTGATGGTTAAAAACCCCTATTCCACCACCAACTCATCGGCTCCGTTTGAAAAGGTGCTTGAATGGTGGGCGAAGCTTTCTAACGAAGCATCAATCCCGATGTATATTGCCCACGATTCCTCAAAGGTTTGCGGGAATGAGCAGGGATGGAAATCCCCCGACCAGCTTGCCCATCAGGTTCTGGCGTGTAAGAAGCACGGGGAGTGGCAGGGCAGCGCGTTTACATCCTTTATAGCCCTAAAAAACGATACCTCCGGCAGCACCGCGGCGCTGATTAATACCTTTAAAGGTACCCTAAATGAAAAGTATATCAGCAACAAGCTGATTTTCAATACGCCTTCAAAAACAACCCTGACGACCTATGAGTCAAAAATCAACATCCGCGGCAGCGCCGACCCGAATTTTGAACTTAAGATGAACGGGCAAAAGGTAAAGCTGTCCGAGCACGGATTTTTCTCCCTTGACTTTAATTTGCAGATTGGTTTGAATACCTTCACCTTTACCCACAAGGGCGAAACGGTGACATTTAAAATTACCCACAAGGTGGTAGTGCTCAAGAGCATACAGCCCACTACCTCACTGTCCCTGGAGGGCGGCACCACCATTGTTATAAACGCGGTTGCCTATAAAGGCTCGTCTGTTTACGCGATGCTCGGCGGGAAAAAAATCCCGATGAAACAGGTTTCCCGCCAGTCGGATGAAGAAGAAGGGCTGAAGGAATCGGACTATGTGGACTATGCGGGCGAATATACCCTGCCTGCAGGGATTGTAAATAAAGAGCAGAAGCTGGGCAATATTACGGTTTACGGAAGCTTCAAGGGGATGAACGAAACCAAAACCGGCGGTTCGGTCACAATCAAGGCGCTGCCGCTTCCATCCCCCGACGACGACAAGCCGATGATAATCGGCGACGACAGCCCTATTGATCCCAGTGTTGGGGGCAAGGTGCTTAAAACCGGGCATATTATCGCCATTACCAAGAACTATGCCGAAACCTTCAACGGGAATACCAATGACGACTGGTCCCGCCCGAATAACGCCTACCTGCCAAAGGGCACAACCGATGTGGTTGTAAAAGAGGTATCCGGTGCTGCTACTTATTACCTGTTGGGTTCCGGCAGGCGGGTGTATAAAAAGGATGCCACCACTTTCATAAAGAACGGCAAAATCACAGCGAATAAATTATCCGGCGCATCGGTTAATGTAAACACCAAAGCCACAACCCTTACTCTGGAATCGCTTTGGCATGTGCCTTATAATTTGAAGCTGTTGCCCCAGAAATACCAGAACGAGAACACGCAAGCCTACGATATTACCGAATTCACCGCAACTTATGTTGATATTACATTCTCCTATACAACCGAGGTAAAGGATACCCCCGATGTGTCGTCAAGCCCCCTGTTTAGTTCCGCTGAATGGATTAAGGGCAGCGACAACACATATACTTTAAGGCTGCATTTGAGGAACAAGGGTATCTTTTACGGTTATTCCGTCGGATGGGATAAGGATAAAATTGTATTCTCCTTTAAAAACCCGACAACGGTTGCATCCGGCAGTCAGCCCCTTGCGGGCAAGAAGATTGTTATCGACCCGGGGCATGGCGGCAACTCATACGGAGCCGAATCCGGCAAGGTGTTGGAGAAAGAGCTGACATTGAAATATTCTCTGCTGTTAAGGGACAAACTGGTGGCGATGGGCGCCACGGTTATAATGACCAGGACCAATGATACCAACCCGGACAATCTTCTGAACCCCGCCAGCCTTTATGCCAGGTCCAATTTCGCCCGGAATAACTACACCGACCTGTTCATCAGCATACATATGAACAGTGCCACCAGCAGCAGCGCCAGGGGATACACAATACACTATTTCAACGAGTATTCCTATGTGCTGGCAAAGCAGGTTGATGTATATGCAAAACGGGCTTACAGCAATTCCGGTGGACAAAGCAACCGCAGCCAGACGGTTCACTGGGACCCCTTTAATGTAATAAGGCTGCACGATTGCCCGGCGATTTTGCTCGAATGTGGGTTTATGTCAAACGATCAGGACCTTGAGATGCTGATATCCGACAGGTATCAGCAAAACCTGACTACTGAGCTTGCCAATTCCTTTGTGGAATACTTTAAATCGATTTCCGATGTCGCCGAGAAAATCACAGTGATAGCCCCGGGCACCCCAACCACCGGAACCACCACCGGGACTGAGAATACCTCCGGGGCAGCTCCTTCAACCGAGGCTGCCAGTTCCACAGTAGTTCTGCCTGCTGGAATGCTTGCAATGTCAAAGCGCAGAAAGCGGAAAATTTAAAATCATACGAAAAAACGCTCTGTAAGGGGCGTTTTTTCGTATCTGTGTCTATTTTTATATATATACCAATATGGTATACTAAAAGCAGATTAAATACTTGGTATTAAAAGGGGTAATTATAAAATGAGGATTCCAAAACTGCTTGCTATCCTGGCAGCTGCGGCTATGTCTTTATCCTTGTTTGCCGGCTGTTCCAGGGATAATCCTTCATCAAAGGATGATACCGGTTCTTCGGTAAACACCTCAACCACATCTGACGGCGACAGGGAAAAAACCAGGGTTAAAGTTGCTGTTATCAAAGGCCCGTCCGGCGCAGGCATAGCGAATTTGATGGAAACCAGCGCTAAGGGATTGGCGCTTAATGATTATGAATTCACTGTTGTTTCCTCTCCCGAGGAGATTGTGAATAAAATCAGCAGCGGGCAGGTGGATATCGCCACTCCGCCCACAAACATTGCCGCCACATTGTATAACAATACAAACGGCAATGTTAAGATGCTTGCCGTAAGCACTTCCAGCGTGCTTTATATCATGGAAAACGGGGATACCATCAAATCCGTTGCTGACCTTAAAGGCAAAACCGTCTATTCCACCGGCCAGGGCGCGAATCCGGAATATGTATTGAATTATATCCTTACCCAAAACGGCATTGACCCGAAAAAGGATGTTAACATCGAGTTTAAATCCGAAAACGACGAGCTGGCTACCCTGCTTGCGGCAGGCACTGCGAAGGTCGCCCTTGTCCCCGAACCCTTTGTTACAACCGTGAAGGCCAAAAACCCCGATATAAGGGTTGCCCTTGACATTTCAAAGGAGTGGGATACCGCTTCCCAGGGAAAAAGCCAGCTTCTGATGGGATGTGTAATCGGGCGCAGGGAATTTATCGAAAAAAACCAGGATGCTGTGCTTAATTTCCTGAATGAATACAAAGAATCTGTTGAGAAGGCAACTTCTGATATCGAAACAACCGCTTCCCTCTGTGAAAAATATGAAATCATACCGAAAGCCGCGGTGGCAAAACAGGCTTTGCCCAGATGCGGGTTGACTTTCATCACTGGGAAGGATATGATGGAGAAAATAAAGGGATATTTCGACGTTTTATTCAAGGCAAATCCGAAATCGGTCGGGGGAGCGCTGCCTGATGAGGGATTCTACTTTAACCCAGCAAATTAAAGCTTTAAAACTTATAAGAGGTTTGGGTTCTGCCGTATTCTGGGTTGGGATATGGCAGTTGATAAGCATTATTGTGGCGCAGGAGCTTCTGGTTCCTGCGCCTTTGGCGGTTTTAAAAACATTATGGGCCCTTGTGAAAACTGCGGATTTCTGGAAAATCACCTCCATCACCCTTTTGCGCATAATTGCAGGGTTTTTGCTGGGGATTATAGCAGGGGCCGCAGCCGCTGTTTTGACTTCCAGGTTTAAGCTTGCGGATAGCATCATTTCTCCCATACTTAGGATTGTCCGGGCGACCCCGGTGGCATCCTTTACGATACTGGCTCTTTTGTGGGTTAGGGAGGGCTGGCTTCCCGTTTTTATCTCCTTTCTAATGGTGGTACCAATTGTTTGGAGCAACGTTGAAAACGGAATCAGGCAGATTGATGTCCGGCTACTTGAAATGGCGAGGGTTTACAGGCTTGGCTTTTTTAAAACCCTGGTTTTTGTAAAAGTGCCTTCCGTTATGCCCTATTTTCTGGCTGCATGTTCAACCGCCATGGGGCTTTCCTGGAAATCGGGGATTGCTGCCGAGGTAATAAGCGGCCCGAGGCTGTCGGTGGGCAGGCAACTGTCCAACGCAAAAATTTACCTTGAAACGCCCGAAGTTTTTGCCTGGACCATAACGGTTGTGCTGATAAGCCTTGTGCTGGAAAAGCTGCTGGTTTTGGCAGCCAGGCGGTTTGGAAGGCGATTTAACGCATAGGGGGATTTTGATGGCTGTATCCTTGATTGATGTATCGTATTCGTATGACGGGCAGAAAAAGGTTTTGGACGGGTTTTCTTTTGAATTCCCCGAAAAAGGCGCCGTATGCCTGATGGGGCCTTCCGGCTGCGGGAAAACCACCCTCCTTCGTATCCTGGCTGGGCTTGAACGACCTCAAAGGGGTACTGTAGAAGGAATCAGCGGGAAAAAGCCTTCTTATGTCTTTCAGGAAAACAGGCTTTTGCCCTGGCTGACGGCTGTTGAAAATGTGGCGGTTGCCGCAGCGGGCGAAAATAAACACTCCGAGGCAGAATCCTTGCTTAAACGTATGGGGCTTGCCGGCAGTGAGCATAAATACCCGAAGGAATTAAGCGGCGGGATGAAAAAGCGGGTATCCATCGCCAGGGCCCTTGCGGCAAAAGGGGATTTTCTGATATTGGATGAGCCTTTTTCAGGGATTGACGAGGATGCGTGGAAACGGATATCAGGTTTGATATTGGAAGAATATTCTGACAAGCTTATTATCCTTGTAACCCATGTATTGGAGCATTCCAGCCCCTTTAACGCAAGGATAATCAGGCTTGATGGCCCGCCCTTAAGGATTGTTTGATTATGGGTTGGAAAAATATAAAAACCAGCCATCGGCTCTTGACTTTTAGCCGTTTTTGTTCTAATATATATCAGGTGACGGGGCATTAGCTCAGTTGGTAGAGCGCATCGTTCGCAACGATGAGGTCGTCAGTTCGATCCTGATATGCTCCACCA
>DUMT01000027.1 GCA_012839705.1 Clostridiales bacterium
AAAAAATCTCCCTATGGAAAGCCAAAGGGAGATTTTTTAATATATTATTTGCTCTTCTACCAGGTTTTTACCAATCCTTTATCATACAACGATTGAGCGGCGAGCAAAACTCCGATTTTGCCAGAATGGTAGTTCAAACCACCCTGCATAAAAGCTGCGTAAGGCTCACGGATAGGGGCGTCTGCGGAAAGCTCTATTGAAGCGCCCATTGTAAAAGCCCCAGCCGCCATTATTACCTGATGGTCATACCCAGGCATATCCGATGGCTCGGGGTTTACAAAAGAATCCACCGGTGCGCCTTTTTGTATACCCTGGCAAAAAGCTATCAGGGCTTCCGGTGTTCCGAGTATGACCGCCTGGATTATGTCGGTTCTGTACTCGTCATATGCCGGGGTTACGCTAAACCCAAGCCTTGAAAAAAGAGCCGAGCAAAATACCGCGGTTTTCAGAGCTTCCCCAACAACATGTGGGGCGTTAAATAGCCCCATAAAAAGGGTCCTGTTATGCCCAAGGGATGCGCCGACTTCACGGCCCAATCCCGGGGAGGTCATCCTGTATGCGCACTTTTCCACAAGTTCTTTACGCCCGCAAATGTATCCGCCATTTTCGGCAATTCCGCCACCGGGATTCTTAATCAGGGAACCGGCCATAATATCTGCGCCTACTGCAGTAGGCTCATCCTTTTCCACAAACTCGCCGTAGCAGTTATCAACAAAAATTATTGTATCACGTGACTTCTGCTTTATTGCGCTGATAACCTTCCCTATCTCCGCCACTGTAAGGGATGGCCTTGTGTTGTAACCTCTGGAACGCTGTATATGGACAACTTTTGGTTTTAATTTTTCTACCCCCTCTACTATAGCGGGTATATCAGGCCTGCCGCTGCTGTCAAGCTCAATTTGCTCATACCTGATTCCAAAATCCCTTAACGACCCGGTATCTTTGGAACCTTTACCTATAACCTTAGTCAACGTATCATAAGGAGCCCCTGTAGCCGCCAGCAATGTGTCGCCGGGGCGTAATAACCCATAAAGAACTATGGAAATGGCATGGGTACCGGAAACTATGCTGTGCCTCACCAGGGCATCCTCAGCCCCCATGCACTGGGCAAAGACCCTGTCGAGGGTATCCCTTCCGCGGTCGTTGTACCCGTATCCTGTGGTAGCAACAAAATGGCTCTCGCTAACCCCGTTTTCAATAAAAGCCGACAATACCTTTTGCTGGTTGTATTCGGTAGTTTTCTCAATATTCTTGAACTGCTCCCGGCAGTCCTGTTCAGCCAGTTCTGCTATAGCCAACAATTCCTTGTTTATGTTAAAAAACGGAATATTCATCAATGCTGTATTCAATTCCTTCCCAATAGTTTTATGTTTGCCCATCTGCCGCACTCGGCGAACCCTAAACCAGTGTAAAGCTCATGTGCTTTACAATTCTTTGGAGACAAAAACACCTTCTTGCCCTGATTAATCAAATCATTTGCAAGTGTTAGAACGCTTGAGGAAGCATACCCTTTTCCCCTTGCCTGTTCAAGGGTAGCAACTGCACCGATAACTGCCGCGTTGTGTATTTCTGATGTTGTCATAGCGCAGGACACCGGAATGCCATCACGCCTGAATCCTACAATCCTGCAAAACCCGTGGCGCAATCTATGGCTGACATCCGCATACCATGAATCAAAGGGCGGCAAACCCTCAAAGCAGGCTTTAAGGAGTGGATAAGCCTCCCCGGGAGACAGGTTTTCAGGAGTTTCAGAAGGCTTTTTCAGCCCGTCTCCCGGAGTTAATACACTACCATACTCGGCATCGATGCCGCAATGCTTTACTATACCATTTGCCACGGTTTCGCTGGTGCGGACAATGTTTATATCCCTTTGCATTGATAAGAATACGCCGAGCTCCTCAAAATCCACCTCAGGTTCATCCGATATGGTGGATATTGTGGCAACTCCGTCAATCAGTGACATAAACAACGTTCTATCCTCGTTGCACCAAAACCGTAAAAAGCTTCGTGCCAGCCCATAAGCCTCGGCTAAACATAATATCTTCACCGCCGCTTCGGAATCTGGGCGCATAGATTTCAAGTCCTCATCTGTCGCAGTACGAATCAATTAATTTCCTCCTTAGAGGCAATAACACCGATTAGCTCATTAAGCAGCTTAAATGTTTCCTCGGCATCTTCCATTGAAATCATGCAGCTTGCAGAGTGCAAATACCTGCAAGGGAGAGAAACTGCCGCAACCTTCACGCCGCATTTTGTAAGGTGTATTGCGCCAGCATCGTTTCCCCCTGCCACGGCGCTTTTTACCTGGGATTTAACATTGATTGATTTTGCGGTATCAAGTACAAGGCCGAACAAATTCCTGTCATAAAGGGTGCGGTTATCCATAAAGGATACCACCGGTCCTTTGCCAACACAGCATACCTGCTTTTGTTCAGAAACACCGGCTGTATCCGCCGCAGTAGTCGAATCAACCACCACAGCAACATCTGGGCTTATACCGTATGCCGCGGTCTTAGCACCCCTGAGCCCCACTTCTTCCTGCACTGTAAAGGCAAGGGTTATATCATATTCCGGCGTGGCTTCGGCAAGCTTTAACAACAGCGCGCAACCTGCCCTGTCATCCAAAGCCCGGGCTTTAATCAGGCTTCCTATTTCCCTGTATTCGCTTTCAAAAACCGCCACATCACCAGGCCCGGCTATTTTTAAAGCCTCCTCCTTACTGTCAGCGCCCACATCTATCAGCAATTTATCCAAAGGTACGCTTTTTTTCTTATCATCGCCTTTTAACTGGTGAACTGCCTTCCCGCCTATTACTCCGGTATGCCCGTTTACAATAACCCTCCTGCCGTATACTACCGACTGGTCAATTCCGCCAACGCCTGCAAACCGCAAAAAGCCTTCGTCCGTAACGCCTGTTATTATAAACCCAACCTCATCCATGTGGGCTGCAAACATTAACTTCTGCTTTGCACGGCTTTTACCTGTAACATTTGCTAAAATATTTCCAAGAGGGTCGACAGTTATGCCGGTTACCGCCGGGGATTCCTTCAGCTTAGTTTTGATAAATTCCCTGACTGCATATTCCCGCCCGGAAACACCTTCCAGAGAGCATAATTCCTTAATCAGAGTTTTCACAGGTTGGACACCCCTTCTTTAATAAAACAGGCTAATAGCCTTCCCACACTTTCAATATCCCGCTTATCTGCTACTTCGCAGGGCGTATGCATATACCGCAGAGGGATGGACAATAACGCAGTCCTGACACCTGTTCTGGCATCCGAAATGCTCTCGGCGTCGGTGCCCGTTGTGCCGCCCATCACCTCATGCTGATAGGGAATACTGCATTTTTCTGCAATATCCACCATCCTCCGCGTCATTTTATCGTCAAGAGTCGGCGACCAGCCAATCATAGGGCCTTTCCCGAGCTGCCCGCATTTTTCCGCGTCTGCGTCAGGAGTACGTGCAAAACTTACATCCACCGCAACGGCAATATCTGGGTTTACGCCGTATGAGGCAACCGCTGACCCCCTGCATCCAAGCTCCTCCTGAACCGCAAAAACAACAGCAATGTCGCAATCCGGAGCAGCATTTTCGCTTTTAAGCAGGTCAAGGCAGTAGAGTATGGCAGCAACGCCGGCCCTGTCATCCAAAGATTTGCTGCTGATACGGTTTTCATTAAGCATTGTGAAATTTGGAAAAAAGGAAACGCGGTCTCCCTTTTTAATACATTTTCTTGCGGTTTCGGCATCCATGCCCACATCTATGCCCATATCCCTGATATCTGGCAGGTTGTCCTTTTTTCCCTCATCCTTCAGATGCGGAGGTGTTGAACAGAAAATCCCCCCATATGGCTTGTCCCCATGGACAATAACCTCCGCCGCCGGTAGAGTCCGGACATCCACTCCCCCGCAGGGAGCAGTATAAACAAAGCCACTGTCATCAATATTTGTAACAATTAGGCCTATCTCATCAATATGGGCCTCAAGCATTAGTAGGGGGGCATCCTTCCTGCCGCTTTTGATAATCCCGATAACATTTCCCAATTTGTCAATCTTAACCTGGCTGCAATATTCACTAAGCAATCCCTTTGCAACCTCGGCAGCCTGGGTTAGCCCCCCAACTCCAGCTGCGGAACACAA
>DUMT01000028.1 GCA_012839705.1 Clostridiales bacterium
AGCAGAACAGGCTTGAGCATGAAATCAACAACGATAATACCTACTACGAGAATCTGCAGGCAGCCGAGTCCCGCGTTCGCGACGTTGACATGGCTGAAGAAATGATGGAGTACACCAAGAACAACATTCTTGTTCAGGCTGCTCAGTCAATGCTTGCTCAGGCTAACTACCAGCCCCAGGGTATTCTTCAACTCCTTAACTAATCAAAACAATAATTCTCTTGATCAGGATAATCAGAAGAATAACAGGAAACCGACGGCGAAATCCCGCAGGCCAGTAAGCTGGCACCGCAGGATTAATGCCGGCGGTTTTCTTTTTGACCCTATTGCGGGCAGTAAAATATTTTGAATAAATCCGGCATTTAAATAAATAATAATCCCAAAGGAGGTATACCAATGGGCATTATTGGATGGCTTATCATCGGCGCCCTTGCAGGATGGATTGCAAGCAAAATCACAGGTAACGACAAGCAAATGGGAGCAGGAAAAAATATTTTGGTTGGTATAATCGGCGGCTTTATAGGCGGTTTTGCCATGAACCTTATCGGAGGGTATGGTATCACTGGCTTTAATATATGGAGCTTGTTTGTCGCCACCCTGGGTGCGGTGATACTTTTGCTGATTATAAATGCAATAAAGAAAAAATAATTAATATCAAGAACATGGGATAAAAGCACTGCTGATGTTACAGGGTGCTTTTAATTTTTGTGTTACTTAATTTAATAAGAGGTTTATATCGGTTTATTATTGCTGCGGTGTATGCAGGTTATGCCGGCAGAGGCGCTTTACTGAATAAATTCCCCTAAAAAAGCCAATATAAGTTAATAGAACTTTTTTGGGGGGATTAAGCTGGACTTTCAGGTATCTGGAAATATAAAAGGCAAAAACGGCATCCTTGCCTTAGGGATAGATGTCGGGTCAACCACTATCAAGCTGGCGGTATTGGATAAAGAGAACCAGCTTGTATACAGCAGCTATCAGCGCCACGGCTCCGAGCCTTTTGCTGCCCTGAAAGCTATGCTTGAGGAGTTGCCTGACAATATCGGGGACAAGCAATTCACGGCAACAGTAACCGGTTCAGGAGGTATTGGGGTTTCTGAAAGGCTGGGCATCCCTTTTGTCCAGGAGGTTATTGCCGGCAGCAGGGCGGTTGAGCAGTTTATTCCCGATGTAAGGGTGATTGTAGAGCTGGGCGGCGAGGACGCCAAGCTGACTTTTTTTGATAACGGCGCCGACCAGAGGATGAACGGGATTTGCGCCGGAGGTACCGGCGCCTTTATCGACCAGATGGCAATCCTTTTAAAAACCGATGCAAAAGGCTTAAACACCCTTGCCGAAAAAAGCAGCATTATTTACCCCGTTGCCGCCAGGTGCGGGGTTTTTGCAAAAACCGATATTCAAGCCCTTTTAAACGAGGGTGCAAGGAAAGAGGACATTGCTGCTTCTATTTTTCAGGCTGTGGTGAATCAGACCATCAGCGGGCTGGCGGCAGGAAGGAAAATAAGGGGCAAAGTAGGGTTCCTAGGGGGGCCGCTTTATTTCCTCCCCGAGCTTCGCCGCCGGTTTAAGGAGACTTTGCAGCTTGATGATAATGATATGGTGGTGCCGGAAAATGCGCAGGTTTATGTCGCCATTGGCGCTGCCCTGTCGGCATGGGTTTCGGGCTCTGATATTCTGTCCGTAAACCAGCTTAGAAACCTGATTTGCCAAAACAAACGGGCAAGCAAATCATCCCTTAAAAGCCTTGAGCCTTTGTTTGAAAGTGATGAGGATTACTGTGAATTTGTCAAAAGGCATTCGGCAAGCACAGTTAAACGGGGTAACCTTTCTGAATACAGTGGGCCGTGCTTTTTAGGGCTGGATATTGGCTCCACTACCGGCAAAGCCGCCCTGATTGGCGAGGGCGGCGAGCTGCTTTATTCCTGTTACCTTAATAACGAGGGCAGCCCGCTTACTACCGCCGCGAAAATGTTAAAAGAAATATATTCCAACCTGCCAGCGGGTGCCAAAATCGCATATTCCGCTGTTACCGGATACGGGGAGGAGCTTGTGAAAACGGCTTTTTCCTGTGACATGGGGGAGGTGGAAACCGTTGCCCATTTTACCGCCGCGGAATATTTCCTGCCGGGGGTTGACACAATTCTTGATATCGGCGGGCAGGATATGAAATTTATCCGGGTTAAAAACGGCGTAATAGACAGCGTCACTTTGAATGAAGCCTGCTCCTCCGGCTGCGGCTCCTTTATCGAGACTTTTGCGAAATCCCTTGGCATGGATGTGGGGGAATTTTCAAAAGAAGGCGTGAATGCCCGGCATCCGGTTGATTTGGGTACCCGCTGCACGGTGTTTATGAACTCAAAGGTGAAACAAGCTCAAAAGGATGGGGTAACTGTCGGGGATATCTCGGCTGGATTATGTTATTCGGTTGTGAAAAACGCCCTGTTTAAGGTTATAAAGCTGAAAAGCCCATCGGATTTGGGAGAAAAAATCGTCGTTCAGGGCGGCACGTTTTTAAATGACGCGGTGCTGCGCGCCCTCGAGAAAATTCTGGGAAGGGAAGTAATACGGCCGGATATTTCCGGGCTTATGGGTGCCTTTGGCGCCGCCCTTCTTGCTAAAAAAGCCTGGCAGGAAGGGATGGAGACTTCGCTTATCAGGCCTGAGGGTTTAAACGGGTTTTCATATTCATCCGATATCAGGCGTTGCGGGAAGTGTACCAACAACTGCCTTTTGACTGTAAACAGCTTTGGCGGGGGAAAAAGGCTTGTGACAGGCAACCGGTGCGAGCGCGGGGCGGGGGCTCAGAAAACGGAAAAAGCACCTAACCTGTTTGAATATAAATACAGGCGGCTGTTTTGTTACAAGCCGCTGCCTGCTGAGAAGGCGCCGAGGGGATGTATCGGTATTCCCAGGGTTATGAATATCTACGAAAACTACCCCTTCTGGTTTACCTTTTTTACTGCCCTTGGGTTCAGGGTGGTGCTGTCACCCCCCTCCAGCCGAAAAATATACGAGCTTGGCATGGGTACCATATCATCGGATACTGCCTGCTATCCCGCAAAGCTTGTCCACGGCCATATTGTGGCTCTGATAAGGCAGGGTATCAAAGATATATTCTATCCCTGCATCCCTAAGGAAAGGCCGGAATTTGAAGGCGCCGACAACCACCACAACTGCCCGATGGTAATAGCCTATCCCGAGGTTATAAACGCGAATATCGATGAGCTGAAAGAAAACAATGTCAGGTTCCACCACCCGTTTTTGCCCTACGATACCGGAAAGCCATTGGCAAAAAGCCTTTACCGGGAATTTAAAGGTTTTGGAATAACATTTAAGGAAATTGAGAACGCCCTGAAACTCGCCCTTGAGGAGGACAAGCGGTTTAAAGCTGATATACGGAAAAAAGGCGAGGAAGTGGTAAGGATACTCCAGGAAACAGGCAAAAAAGGGATTGTGCTGTCCGGCAGGCCGTACCACCTTGACCCGGAGGTAAACAAGGGGATTCCGAACCTTTTGGCTTCCATGGGCCTGGCTGTTTTGACTGAGGATTCAGTGGCTTATTTGGGAAGAGTGGAGCGGCCCCTTCGGGTTTTGGACCAGTGGATGTATCACTCCCGCCTGTATGAAGCGGCGGATTTTGTGTCAAAAACCCGTAACCTTGAACTGGTGCAGCTTAATTCCTTCGGCTGCGGGCCTGATTCCATCGCGGCGGAGCAGGCTCAGGAGATTTTGGGCAGGAGCGGGAAGCTGTTTACCATCATTAAAATAGACGAGGTGAGCAACCTCGGGGCGGTGAGAATCAGGCTGCGCTCCCTCAAAGCTGCTATGGAAGCCCAGGACAGGCATCCGGAAAAAATCTGCGAAGGTTTATACAAGCCAAACCCCTTCACAAGGGATATGCGGGAAAAGTACACTATCCTGGCTCCCCAGATGGCACCGATACAGTTTGAGCTGCTGCAGGAAGCCATTTGCTCGGAAGGTTATAACCTTGAGGTGCTGCGGACAGTGGACAGGGAGGATATAGAAACTGGGCTGAAATACGTGAATAATGATTCCTGCTATCCGTCGATAATTGTAATCGGGCAACTGGTAAGAGCCTTGCAGTCCGGGAAATATGATGTTGACAAAACCGCCGTAATTATCACCCAGACCGGTGGCCCGTGCCGCGCCAGCAATTATCTGGGGCTTTTGAAAAGGGCTCTTAAAACCGCCGGTTTCGGGAAAGTCCCGGTGATTTCCGCCAGCGTTACAAGCCTTGCGAATAATAAGGATTTGCAGGTTTCCCTGCCGCTGATTCGAAAGGCTTTAATGGCGGTGCTTTACGGCGACCTGCTGATGGCGCTGACCCTAAAAACCCGGCCCTATGAGCTTATAAAAGGTTCCACAGACAGGATATATAAAAAGTGGATGGATAAATTAAAGGGCGACTTGCGGAACGGGGACAGGGATATATTCAGGAAGAATGTATTTGAAATTGTGAATGACTTTGACAACCTGCCGGTAAAAAATGAGCAAAAGCCGAAAGTGGGGCTGGTGGGCGAAATCCTGGTCAAATACCATCCCGCCGCTAACAATAATATGGCGGAATTAATCGAGGGAATGGGTGCCGAGCTGGTTGTACCCGGGCTGATCTATTTCTTCCTGTTCTGCGCATACGGCGGTGAAACCGAATACAGGTATCTCGGCGGAAGCTGGCTGAAAAAGGCAGCGTGCAACGCGTTTATTAAATTCGTCGAGCATTACCACGGTGTAATCCGGGAAGCCCTCGCGCAAAGCCGCAGGTTCAACCCTCCTGCCACAATAGATGAGCTTGCAAGAATGGCGGAGCCTTTCCTGTCCATCTGCAACCGCTCGGGGGAAGGGTGGCTCCTTACTGCGGAAATGGTTGAGCTGATAGAGGGAGGGGTTAACAACATCATCTGCATGCAGCCCTTCGCCTGCCTGCCCAACCATATTTCGGGAAGGGGAATGGTAAAGCAGATAAAGGAAGCCTACCCTCAGGCGAATATCCTGACAATAGACTACGACCCGGGTGCCAGCGAGGTCAACCAGATAAACAGGATAAGGCTGATGCTGGAAAGGGCAGGCTTTCAGCCTGTGGGCAACGAGCAGGATTATAATATTAAAATCCCGATATAAAAAAGCAGGGCAAATTCAGATTTGCCCTGCTTTTTCTGGTGTCTCAAATTGTCGAGCGATTGGTTTTAATTATTATTCACCCTGACAACTTATCCCGAGTAGTATGGAAATATCGAGGGTTATTAAGGGGGCGGGATTTGTGAGGTATGGCAGAAAAAGTCTGATAAAAAGAAAACTGGCTGTGTTTGCTGTGTTTTTGTTCATCGCCTTTGCACTCCTTTTTGCCGCTGCCGACTGGATGGTTCGGCCGATGATACAGGCTTACGGCAATAACCAGGCGGCCACCGCGGCTACCCGGGCGGTAAACGACGCGGTGGAAAAGGTTTTGTCCGAGATTAGCATTGATTACGAAAAACTGGCACAGGTAACAAGGGGCGAAAACGGGAAGATAGTATCAATACATACTAACACCGCAAGCATCAATATTATAAAATCCGCCGTCAGCAAGGCTGTTTTGCAGGAGCTGGACAACCAGAAATATCAAAAGGTTGAAATCCCGATAGGCTCCCTGGCGGGAGGGCTGCTCACCGGCAGAGGGCCGGCAATCAGAATTAAAGTGCCGATGAATTCAACGGTTGAAACCGATATTGAAAACAAGTTTGAAGGCGCCGGCATAAATCAGACAAAACATGAAATAACCCTTAAAGTTAGGGTTACCATATATACTGTGATACAGGGCGAAAGTTCGGCTAATGAAATTACAACCGGATTTACTGTGGCGGAGCATATCCTTGTGGGCGAGGTGCCAAGCTGGCTTTTAAAAAGCGAAAGCTGAAAGTTAATTTGATTTTGCATCCAAAACCTGCATTTGGTATAATAATATAAATTTATTAATTTAGAAATTTAAAGGACAGGAGTTTAAAATATGGATCGCGATACGGCTGCAAAGCGTGTCAGAGAATTGCGGGAACTTATAAAGGAATACAGCAGGCTGTATTATGAGCTTGATTCCCCGGCTATCGAGGATGACGAGTTTGACAAACTTACCCGGGAGCTTAGAGAGCTTGAAGAGGCTTTCCCTGAACTTGTAACTCCCGATTCCTATACCCAGCAGGTACAGGGCAGGCCGTCGGAGCTGTTTGCCCCGGTGCAGCACGAGGTGCCCCTTGAGAGCTTGCAGGACGTTTTTTCATATGATGAGCTCAAAGAGTTTGACAAAAGGGTGCGGGATGCGGTGGGCACCCCGGTTTATATCGTGGAGCCCAAGATTGACGGGCTTTCCATCGCCCTTGAATATATCGACGGCAGGTTTTACAGGGGGGCTACCCGCGGCGACGGGCAGATAGGGGAGGATGTGACCCATAACCTCAGAACCATCCGCTCCATTCCGGATAAACTCAGCAAACCTTTGCCGAGGATTATTGTCCGCGGGGAAGTGTATATGCCAAGGGAGAGTTTTGCTGCCCTTGTGGCGCAGCAGGATTTAAACGGCGAAAAGCCCTTTAAAAACCCGAGGAACGCCGCCGCCGGCTCACTCAGGCAAAAGGACCCCGAAGTAACCGCCAAACGCAACCTTGATTTGTTTGTTTTCAACCTCCAGCTGGTGGAAGGGGCTGATATAACCTCCCACGCCCAGTCGCTGGAGTTTATGAAGGAGCTGGGGTTCCCGGTTCTGACCTATTTTGTGGCGAAGGATATTGGCGAGGCGATTACTGAGATTGAAAGGATAGGGGCACTCCGCTCCTCGCTGCCCTTTGATATCGACGGTGCAGTGGTGAAGGTGGATAATTTTGCCCAGCGGAATATTCTCGGCAGCACCTCCAAATTCCCAAGGTGGGCGGCAGCCTTCAAATACCCGCCGGAGGAAAAGGAGACTGTTTTAAAAGACATTGAAATCAACGTAGGGCGGACGGGGGTCCTTACCCCCACAGGCATATTTGAGCCTGTCACCCTGGCGGGGACGACTGTCAGCAGGGCGTCCCTTCACAACCAGGATTTTATTGATGAAAAGGGAATCCGCATTGGCGATACTGTGGTGATAAGGAAAGCGGGGGATATAATCCCCGAAGTGGTGAAGGTGGTTTCCCACCAGCCCGGCTCCGAGCCTTATGTTATGCCGAAAACTTGCCCCTCCTGCGGGTCTGAGGTTTCCCGGGAATGGGGGGAAGTAGCCCTTAGATGCTCAAACCCCGAATGCCCCGCCCAGATACTCCGCAACATCATCCACTTTGCCTCCAGGGACGCCATGGATATAGAGGGCCTTGGCCCGGCGGTGGTGGAGCAGCTGGTTTCAAACGGGCTTATCCGCAGCGCCTATGATTTATACACCCTTCAAAAGGAAGATGTAGCCAGAATTGAGCGGATGGGCGACAAATCGGCGGAAAACCTGATTAATGCTATAAATAAATCAAAGGAAAACGATCTCTACCGGGTTTTGTACGCCCTGGGGATACGGCATATAGGGCAAAAGGCAGCCAAACTTCTTGCTGATAGATTCCTTGAGATGGACAGAATTATGAACGCGAGTATTGAGGAAATCTCATCCATCGACGGTTTTGGAAGTATTATGGCTGAGGCGGTTGTTAAATTTTTCTCCCTGCCCCAATCCAGGCATTTTGTTGAAAAGCTGCGAGAAGCAGGGGTTAACATGAAGAAGCAGGGAGAAGTGGTGGACGAGAGGTTTAAGGGGATGACCTTTGTCCTGACGGGTGCACTGCCCACTCTGAAACGGGATGAGGCAACAGCCCTTATTGAAAAGTATGGCGGTAAGGTATCCTCCAGCGTTTCAAAGAAGACAACAATCGTTTTGGCAGGAGAGGATGCCGGAAGCAAGCTGGTAAAAGCCCAGCAGCTTGGAATACGGATTATTGATGAAAACACCTTTTTGGATATGATAAAATAACTGAAATAGATTTTGCCGCCTTAAAAGGCGGCATTTTTTATGGACTATGGTTATTTTTAAGATATAATATATATATAATCAATAATTGTCCCGGTTTTCGGAAAAATAAGACAAAAAGGGTTGAAGGAGCGTGGATGGCATGAAAGTTTTAATTGTCGGCGGAGTTGCGGGCGGGGCTAGTGCCGCGGCAAGGCTCAGGCGCCTTGACGAATCCTGCGAAATTATACTTTTTGAGCGGGGGGAATATATCTCCTTTGCCAACTGCGGGCTTCCGTATTACATCGGGGGTGTGATACAGGACAGGGAGGACCTTATCCTTCAGACTCCCGAAAGCTTTAAAGCCCGTTTTAATATTGACGTAAGGGTAAATAACGAGGTTATATCAATCAATCCTTCCGAAAAGTATGTGGAGGTAAAGCGGCTGGATTCAGGGGAAGTATACTCGGAAAGTTATGACTACCTGATTTTATCACCGGGGGCTTATCCGGTGCGCCCGAATATCCCGGGGTCGGATTCTGACAGGGTCTTCACCCTGCGGAATATCGCTGATACATTTAAATTAAAAGATTTTATAGACAGCCGGAGCCCCAGGCACGCAGCGGTTATCGGCGGGGGATATATCGGCGCTGAGATGGCTGAAAACCTGGTGAAAGCCGGGCTTCGGGTAACCGTTGTGGAAAGGGAAAAACAGGTGATTGCCGCCCTGGATTTCGACATGGCGGCGGCTGTGCACCGGCATATGGAGAAAAAAGGCGTACGGCTGCTCCTTGGGAATGGGGTTCAGTCAATTGAGGAAGTGGACGGCGAACTGCGCATTACAATGGATAGCGGCGTGATTACGGCTGATATGGCGATTATGGCTGTCGGAGTGCTGCCCGACACTGCCCTTGCTAAAAGGGCGGGGTTAAGTCTCAATTTTCGAGGTTCGATTGTGGTCGACAGCCAGATGAGGACTTCAGACCCGTACATCTATGCCGTGGGTGATGCGGTGGAGGTTGTGGATTTTGTGTCGGGCGAAAAAACCTTTGTCCCGCTGGCGGGCCCTGCCAACAAGCAGGGAAGGATTGCCGCCGACAATATCAGCGGGATAGCAAGGGAGTACCACGGCACCCAGGGAAGTTCGGTTTTGAAGGTTTTTGATTTGACTGTTGCAGCCACGGGGCTGAATGAGAAAGCGGCAATGGAGCTAGGGTATGATTATGACAAATCCTTTACCTATTCCCCGTCCCATGCGTCCTATTACCCGGGTGGTGGGGATATGTGCATAAAAGTGCTGTTTGAAAGGGGCAGCGGCAAGATTCTGGGCGCCCAGATTGTAGGCAGTGACGGGGTTGACAAGCGCTGTGACGTAATCGCCACCGCAATACGTTTCGGGGCTACCGCCTATGATTTGGCACGGCTTGAGCTATGCTACGCCCCGCCCTATTCCAGTGCCAAGGATCCGGTGAACATGGCGGGGTTTGTCATACAAAACCTTCTTGACGGGCTTGTTAAGAATTTCCACTGGCATGACGTTGGCAGCCTTCCACGGGACGGCAGCGTCACCCTCATGGATACCCGCACCCCTGCCGAATACAGCAGGGGGCATATCGACGGCTTTATTAATATCCCTCTGGACAGCCTGAGGGAGCGCTTAAGTGAGCTTGACAGGTCCAAACCGGTTTATGTCGTCTGCCAGATAGGGCTGCGGGGATATATTGCCTGCAGGATTTTGTCCCAATACGGGTTTAAGTGCTTCAATTTAAGCGGCGGGTACAGGCTGTATGAAACTATTTTCGGAAAACCTGCAAACAATAACAGAGTAAAAATCAACCCGGAAACACAGCTTCCAGAAAACGCGTAAATGCAGTAATCCGTTTGCTGGAGTTTCAAGAAATCTCTGGAATGCACATTTAAATTGAGATTTTTTTGAAAAAAACGTTAAAATATTTACTTTTTAAGGGTTAATCCTTGAAAAATCCGTTTGAATTGTGTATTATGTATATAATATTGTATAATATGCGCATGGTGCAACTATTTTTAATATGATTTTAAAATAAGCCGTGGCTTTGTTACGGAAAATTTCATGTAAGAAGGGGAAATATTATGTCCAACAGGTTGTTTCAAGGCGTAGTCCATCAGATGAGGGACACGATAGACAGAACTATTGGCGTTATCGATGAAACCATGTCAATAATCGCATGCAGCGATTTAGGCCGTATCGGTGAGGCATGCGACGCGGTGACCGCCGATTCCTTTACGGTTCAGGAGCCTTTTGTAAACGAAGGTTATACCTATAAGGCTTTTGGTTCCCGCCCCCGCAGCGAGTATATACTTTTTGTCGAAGGCACCGACGACCAGGCAATGAAATACGCTTCCCTGCTGGCGATTTCTTTTTCCAGCATTAAGCAGTATTATGACGAAAAGTATGACCGCGCGAACTTTATCAAGAATGTAATTCTTGACAATATCCTGCCGGGTGATATTTACCTCAAGGCAAGGGAGCTGCGCTTTAACAACGATGTCAGCAGGGTGGCTTTCCTCATCAGGATTACTTCCCGCAATGACATTTCGGCTTATGATGTAATCCAGAACCTCTTCCCGGACAAGAACAAGGATTTTGTCATCAATATCAATGAAACCGATATTGCCCTGATTAAGGAGATACGCCCCGGCATTGAATCCCATGACCTTGAAAAGCTGGCGCGCTCGATTGTGGATACCCTCAGCAGCGAGTTCTATACCCAGGCTACTGTGGGAATCGGCACGGTTGTTGACAGCATCAAGGAGCTTGCCCGTTCATTCAAGGAAGCCCAGGTCGCCCTTGAAGTCGGCAAGGTTTTCGATACCGAAAAGACTATTGTCAGCTATGACAACCTCGGCATTGCCCGCCTTATCTACCAGCTTCCCACTACCCTGTGCGAAATGTTCTTAAGGGAAGTATTCAAAGTAGGCTCCATCGATTCCCTCGACCAGGAGACTTTGTTCACAATCCAGCGCTTCTTTGAAAACAACCTCAATGTTTCCGAAACCTCCCGCAAGCTGTTTGTGCACCGCAATACCCTTGTTTACAGGCTTGAGAAAATCAAGAGGCTTACCGGGCTGGATTTGCGCGAGTTTGATGACGCCATTATTTTCAAAGTCGCCCTTATGGTCAAGAAGTATTTAATGGCAAACCCTGTAAAATACTGATAAACGAAATAAAATTAAAGGGTAACATCTCCCGCAAAATCGTAAGGAATTTGCGGGAGATGTTGGCTATAAACGTAAACTTCATAATCTCATAATTTTCTAATTTCATAATTATGAAATTTGAAGTTTTTAGAGGAAATTTTTTTGGGTTGTTTTAAAACCCAAAAAGGGTTAGGATTATTAGTAAAGCCTTATAGTTTAAGAGTTGGTCATTCCCAGGCTGGCGCTTATGGTTTAGGGCTGTGGCAATTCAGAATGGGGGTGTTCCTTTGATCGAGTTCAAAGGCGTACATAAAACCTACGACAACGGGAATAAGGCCCTGAAAGATGTTAGTCTTACTATCAACAAGGGCGAATTTGTATTTATTGTTGGTTCTTCAGGTGCCGGCAAAAGCACTTTGCTGAAGCTGATGATGAGGGAAGAAGTGCCGTCCGCCGGCGAGGTAATTATAAACGGTTACAAGCTGTCAAAGCTGAGGAAGCGCGAAATCCCGTATTTAAGGCGCATGATGGGCATAGTATTCCAGGATTTTAGGCTGATTAACAATATGACGGTGTTTGACAATGTGGCATTCGCCATGAGGGTTATCGGGGCTACCAATTCCCAGATACGCAAGAGGGTTCCGTATGTCCTGGGGCTTGTGGGGCTTCACCACAAGGCAAGGTGCTATCCGAAGGAGCTATCCGGCGGCGAGCAGCAGCGCGTAGGCCTTGCCAGGGCTCTGGTTAACAACCCGTCTATAATTATCGCGGACGAGCCTACCGGGAACATCGACCCTGACTTGTCCCGTGAAATTGTCGAGCTGCTGACAGAAATCAACAGGCGCGGCACCACCATTGTAATGGTTACCCATGAGCTGGAGCTTGTAAAGATGTTTCCACACCGGGTAATTAAAATACAGGAAGGCTGCGTGGTTTCCGACCAGAAACCAGAACGGAGGATTACGGTGTCTGAAGCGGATGCTGAGGCACTGGACATTTCCGGGTTATTCCCTTTCGCGAAAGAAGGTGCAAGATATGAGTTTTAGCAGTTTTAGGTATCTGATTCGCGAGGGGTTCCGCAACATCTGGCAGAACAGGCTGATGTCTCTGGCGTCCATAGGCGTGCTTATATCATGCCTGCTGATTACGAGTTTCTCTTACCTTGTTTTTGAAAACATGAACCATATGTTTTCCTGGGTTAACAGGCAGAATATCGCGGTGGCCTTCGCAAAGGAGGGCTGCACCGACGAGCAGCTGCAGGTGGTGCTGGATAAAATTAAGGGCATTACCAATGTGGCTGATGTGGAGTTTATTTCAAAAGAACAGGCATTTGAAAAATACAAGGATTCAATTCCTGAAGAGTTAAGGGAAGAGCTGCAGGGCGAAAACAACCCGTATCTTGACAGCTATATCATAGAGTTTTCGGATTTAAGCAAATTTGAGGATTCGCTGAACCAAATCAAGCAGATTCCCGAAATCGACAGTACGGTTTATGATGCAGATATCGCCAAATCCCTGTCTAATGTGCGGCACATTGTCCTGATGGTGGGCGGATGGGTTATAGTGCTGCTGCTGCTTGTATCCCTGTTTATTATTGCCAACACCATCAAACTCACTGTTTACAACAGGCGTCTGGAAATTTCGATTATGAAATCAGTCGGTGCTACCAATACCTTTATCAAAGTACCGTTTATTATAGAGGGCATTGTTTTAGGCATTATTTCCGCTTTGATTTCCTTTGGGTTGATATACCTGATTTACAGCAATCTTTTCAGGATGTTTGACATTGGGTTTTTCGGAGGATTGCTGGCATTTTCCAAAGTATGGTCATCCGTATTGCTAGGATGTGTTGCAATAGGCATTGGAACAGGCGTTGCTGGAAGTGCGATTTCAATTAGAAAGTACCTTAAGGTTGAAGGAGGTATTTCCGGTGTCATTTAGGAAAAAAGCGTGCCGTATAGTTGCCCTTCTCGCGGCTTTTGTTCTGGTTTCAATGACGCCCGCCGCTGTTTCAAATTTCACTGCCAGCGCAAAATCCCTTGATGAGATGATAAAGGAAAGCGAGCAGCTTAAAAAACAGGCGGAGCAGTTAAAAAAGAAGATTGAACAACAGGAAAAGAACCTGAAAAATACTCAGCAGTATATTAATACCCTCTCTGACCAGATAAAGAATTGCACCGCGCAGATTGACCTGCTGATGAGCAGGATAGAAAAAATGGAATCAAATATCAGCCAGGTTCAATCCGAGATATCTGTCAAGGAGAATGAAATTCAGAATAAGCGCAGTGAGCTTGAAAGCAAGTTCCAGCAGCTCCGCTTAAGGCTTAGGACATTGTCCAAAACCGGGAACTTTACAACTCTGCAAATGCTGCTTAACACCGACAGTTACAGCGATTATCTTATAAAGTACGAAATTATGAAGCGGATTGCCGAAAATGATAAGAAGCTGATGGACGAGCTTGAGGCAGAGCTTGCCGAAATCAATTCTGAAAAGGAAAAGCTCGAGCAGAAAAAAGCTGATTTGCAATCCCAGCGTGACGAGGTTGAAAAGCTGAAAAAGGAATCCGAATCCAAAAAGAAAGAGCTTGAAAACCTGTCGGCTAAGAAAAAATCGGAAGTGCAGAAACTCTCTTCCGACATTAAAAGCAATGAAAATAAGTATAAATCCACCTATGATGAATATTTAAAACTTGAAGAACAGATTCAAAGAATAATCAACGAGAGCCAATCCAGCGGAAACTATGCCGGGTATATGTTCTGGCCTGTTCCTGCAGTCCGCAACATCTCATCGTTCTACGGGCCGAGATGGGGCAGGCTGCACAAGGGGATTGACATTGCAAACGGCAGTGTGCCGATTTACGGCCAGAATATTGTCGCCGCCGCCAGCGGAACGGTGATATACGCCAACTCCACAAACTCATGGGGCGGTGGATACGGATACCACGTCATTATCGACCATGGCCTGGACAGCAAGGGCAGGAAGATATCAACCCTTTATGCCCACTGCTCGAAGGTGTTTGTGAAAGTTGGCGATAAGGTTATCGGCGGAAAGACTGTTATCGCTTTGGCAGGAAACACCGGAGACGTGACCGGCCCGCACCTGCATTTCGAAGTCAGGGTGAACGGCGTTGCTGTGGACCCGATAGCAAATGGCTACATAAAGTGGTAGAAAAGGGTATATTGTTATGAATAAAAAAGTATCTCTGGGCGCCGCCCTTGCTATGATAATCATTTCAGTTGCTCTTACGGTATCCATTACAATGGTAGTTGCAATGAGGAATTTCAACTACAACATCAGCAAGGTCAGCGAGCGCCAGGCTATGTTTGACTATATTACCGATGTGGATAAGCAGGTACGCCAAAACTATTACGGCGAGATTGGCGAGGACAAGCTTAGGGCTTCCCTCGCCGAAGGGTACATCAAGGGGATTAAAGACCCTTATGCTGCATATCTGACGGCGGAGCAGTACAGGAAAGAGATTGACCGCCTGGCCGGAAAAACCACGGGTTTTGGAATTGAAATCACCCAGTTCGATGACGGCTCGGTTGTCATTTCCAGTGTCCACAAAAATTCGGCTGCGGACAAGGCAGGCGTTAAAAAAGGGGATGTAATCACCCAGTTTGAGGGTAAGAATATTTCCTCCTATACCCTTCAGCAGGTTCAGTCAATGCTGGAAACTGCCCAGAAAATCAAGATGACGGTAAGCAGGAATAATGATGCGATTGCTTTTGAGCTGTCTTCCAGCACCTATGTTATAAACAGCGTGGAAAGCAGGCTTATTGATTCCACTGGTTATATCAGGATTACCGGATTTTACAGCAACACTCCCGAGCAGTTCAAAGAAGCTTATATAAACCTAGAATCCCAGGGCGCTGAAAACTATATTTTTGATTTGCGCTACAACAAAGGCGGGGATTTGTCCGCGGCTGAAGAAGTAATCAGCTACCTCATCCCCCGCGGAACCTATGCCAAAAAACTGGACGGCAGCACTACTACTGATTTGGTTTCAACCGGCGCTTATGAAATCACAAAGCCTTCGGTTACCCTTGTGAACAATAAAACCGAAGGCGAGGCGGAGCTTTTCGCGGGAGTTTTGCAGGAATTTAAGAAAACCACTGTTGTTGGCGAAAAAACATTTGGCAGGGGTAAAGTGCAAAAATATTTCAGCCTTGTTGCAGATGGTGCAGCAGTTAAAATATCTGTCGCTTCCCTGTCCCTTATAGTTGGCGGTGAAATCGAAGGCAAGGGCATTACCCCCAATGTTTCATCAGTATTGCCAACATCGTTGGAAAAGAGGTTCGATTTCCTGACCGAAAAGACCGACCCGCAGATGATTGCCGCATTTTCTGCCTTGAAGGGCGGTATTGTGTCTAATATTTCCAATACCACCAGCGCAAATCCCGCTTTAACAGCATCTAAGTAAGCATAAATTAATCTAATAAACACGATAAAACAGTAAATAGGAATTTCCATATGCAGAAAGGAACTACCGAAAAACAGGCATTTTCACATTGGGTGAAAATGCCTGTTTTCTAAATAGGGCGTATCAACTTTACCTTTAAAATGTAGATAGTTGTATAGAGTTGTTTTGGGTCAAGTTTTGCTGTTTAAGTCAATTTAGGTATATAAATAATTATTTTGTATCGATTTTATATTTGACCTTGTGCGACCACTATGACCAATGGTTCTAGTTGGCAATATTGAGAATATCAAAATGAGGAAAACGAAGATAAATTTTATCAGTTTCCTACCTTTAAAAACAATCATTCCTACTCACCAATAACAATAATACTAAAATTTACCAATTAATTCAACAGTATTTAAAACATATTTTATATATACATTTAATTCAGGATTTAGCTGGAAATCGTGTTGAAGCAAACTGTTTTTTCTGCTATACTTTTGTTTAATATAGAGTTTTAAAGGAGAGTTTACATGGTACGGGTTGAGTTGTTGGCTTATACACCAATGCCTGAACATATAGTTGCATCTGCTGCCAAGCTTTGCTATTCGCCTTCGACAATACAGGAGTTGCGGGAGGGGCTAACCGACGAAAAAGCCGCCGCCTTTGTGGACATGCTGTCCGAAATAGGGCATGAAAGCCCCATCGAACATGCGGTATTCACCTTTGGGATTGAAGGGGTCTCAAGGTCCCTTCTGGCCCAAATTACCCGGCACAGGATTGCTTCTTTTAGCGTACAGAGCCAGAGGTATGTCAGGGAAAAAAGCTTTGAATACATAATCCCGCCTGAAATACAATCCAACCCCCAGGCCCTCGAATTATTCGAGCAGGCTATGGCGCAGGACCAGGAGTATTATGATAAGCTGACCGAGATTTTAAAGGCTAAACACATGGAGGATTTTATAAAAAGCGGGATGCCGGAGAAGGAAGCTGCCCGGGCGGCTGAAAAGAAAGCCATCGAAGATGCCCGATATGTGTTGCCGAATGCGTGTGCTACCAAACTAATTGTTACTTTCAACGCCCGCAGCCTGCATAATTTTTTTGCCCTTCGGTGCTGCAACAGGGCGCAATGGGAAATCAGGGAACTTGCGGAAAAGATGCTTGAGCTTTGCCTTGAAGCTGCTCCCGGTTTGTTTAAAAATTGCGGCCCGGCATGCCTTAACGAAAAATGCCCTGAAGGGAAAATGACCTGCGGAAAAATTAACGAGGTCAGGGAAAGATATAAGCAGATGAAGGGGAAATAATATGTCCAGGCTGGTTGTAATCGACGGGCTTGACGGAAGCGGAAAAACAACACAATTTGAACTTCTTTGCGAGTATCTTTCGTCAAGAGGGACAAGCTATAAACAGATTTGTTTTCCGGATTACAAGGAACCGTCCTCAGCCCTTGTAAAAATGTACCTCGCCGGGGAATTCGGCTCTTCGCCGGATTCGGTAAACCCTTATGCCGCTTCGGCTTTTTATGCTGTGGACAGATACGCAAGCTATAAGCGGTTTTGGGAATCGGATTATAAAGCCGGCGTTTTGATTCTTGCCGCCAGATATACCACCTCCAACGTGATACACCAGATGTCAAAGCTGCCCAGGGAAAAATGGGATGGGTATTTAAGCTGGCTTGAAGATTTTGAATACGGCCTGCTGGAACTGCCCCGCCCGGATGTGGTGGTTTTTCTGGATATGCCTTTGGAGGTTTCCCAGCGCCTGCTTATTAACAGGTACAAGGGCGACAGCGAACGCCGGGATATTCACGAAAGGGATAAGGAATATCTTAAAAGGTGCAGGGAATCTGCATTGTACGCCGCCGAAAAACTCGGCTGGCAGGTGATTCCATGCGCCCAAAACGGCGAACCCTTGCCGGAAAAGGAAATCAGCCAAACTCTTATTAAACTGACAGGCGTGTAAAATTAAGCAATTTTAAGGAAAGGGTAAGTCTTCTTATGCCTACAGCCGTTAAACTGGATTTTAAGGAACCTACTATTAAGGACGCCGAATGGGCGGCGCCCATTCTGTATAAAAACAGCTCGAATATCTGCGAGCACTCATTTACCACCATCTGGATGTGGAGAAAATATTATAACAACCAGATTGCAAGGTATGAAGATTCCATATTTGTCCGCTCGGGAGATGTGGAGCCCCTTTATTTGATACCCGTTGGCGGGGATTTGAAAAGGAATATCCAGATATTAAAGGATTACCAGCACGAGCGGGGAGAATTTTTGACAATTTTCGGCGCTAACGCCGAAGTCAAGAAGCAAATCGACCAATGGTTCCCGGGACAATTCGAATGGCGCCCGTCCGAGGCGGATTTCGATTATATCTACAATACAGAAGACCTGGCACTTTTAAAGGGCAGGAAATACCACAGCAAGAGGAACCATATTGCGTCCTTCAGCTCCAGTTATGACTGGAGTTATGAGCCAATTAGCCCTGACAACGCAGATGAGGTTTACCAAATGGTAATTGAATGGTGCAAGGAGCGGGGAAATTGCAGCGACCCCGGGCTGAGGAACGAAAGGCTTGCCATCGGAGAGGCACTTAAAAATATGAAGGCGCTGAACCTCATTGGCGGGCTTATCAGGGTTTCAAACAAGGTGGTTGCCATGACCATGGGGTCGCCTATTAATGATAAGGTGTTTGACATCCACACCGAAAAGGCGTTAAATGAATACAGCGGCGCCTATGCTGTTATAAACCGTGAGTTTGCCGAAAGGGAGCTGCTTGGCAAATATGAGTTTATCAACAGGGAAAATGATATGGGGATTGAAGGTTTAAGGCGCGCCAAAAAATCATATAACCCCGTTGAGATAATTGAGAAATATCTTGGCACCGAAAGGCTATAGCTTAAGGGGATACGGGATGTTAGCATTTGCTGATGCTGGTATGTCGGACGATATTTTGAAAATCTGGCAAGACGCTTTTCCGGAAGACAGACCGGAGGATGCCAGGCGGTTTTTATCAAAATTCCTGTCCCCGGACAAATGCGCGGTCTGGCTGGAAGGCGGAAAGCCGGTTTCTATGACCTTTATGCTGCCCGCAAAACTGGTTGTAAACGGGCAGCCTTGCCTCAATCTGATTTACATCTATGCCGCGGCGACTTTGTCCGCCTACAGGGGCAGAGGGATTTTTGGCAGGCTTTTGACACAGGTTCACGAGTATTTAAAAGCAAGTAATATAGATGCCACATTCCTCCATCCGGCGGAGGACGGCTTATATGGATATTATAAGCGTTTCGGGTATCAGGAATACTTTAAGGTTTGTACCGAAACGGTTGCAGCTGACCGGCTTCAGGGTATGGCGTATGAAAAGCCTGAAAAAATATACAAATATAGCCCTGAAACCCGGAATGGTTTGCTGGAATCCTTCCCGGTATGGGTTGAATGGCCAGAGGAGCTTGTTTTTCTGGCAGCCGAGAATGCATTGCAGGCAGGCGGGGAGGTTGTAACTATACCTGGCGGGGAGGCTGTATGCGAGCCTTTTGAAGGCAGGGTATTTATCCGGGAATGGCTGTGCCGCCCTGAGTACGAGGATATGCTGCTGAATGCGGTAAACTCCCGTTTTCCTGGCAGGGAGATTTTGCTAAGGCGCCCGGTGAAGCCGGATGAAGAATGCAAAGGCGAAAAATTTGGGATGATTTGCCCTCTGAACTTAAAAGCAGGGGATATAGTAAGGGATACCGCAAATTATTCGCCCTATATGGGGTTTGCTTTTGATTAAGGATTTAAACCGGAGGTTGATTTAAAATGATAGCTGTTTTTTTGGCAAACGGGTTTGAGGAGATTGAAGCCTTGGCTACAGTTGACGTTTTAAGGCGTGCGGAACTTGATGTTGTGACTATCGGCGTTGGCGGCAAGGTTATCCGGGGTTCCCACGGGATTACGGTGGCTGCCGATGTGGAGGATTCCCAGGCTACCACGGTAGGCCTTGAGGCTGTTGTCCTGCCCGGAGGCATGCCAGGGACATTAAACCTTGAAAAGTCACCTGTGGTAAAGCATTTTATAATGACAGCAATCGAAAACAACCTTCCTGTTTGCGCTATATGCGCCGCCCCGTCGATTCTGGGGCATCTCGGTTTGCTTAAAGGCAAAAAAGCGGTTTGTTTCCCGGGATTTGAAAATGAGCTTGAAGGGGCAGAGGTTCTGGATTCGCCGGTGGTGGAGGATGGGCAGTTCATCACCGCGAAAGGCGCAGGGGTTGCAATTGATTTTGCCCTGAGCATTGTTGCAAGGCTTGTTTCAAAGGAAATGGCTGAAAAGCTTAGGCAATCCATGCAATGCAAATAATTTTTTTACGTATAAAAAAATTATTTATGATGTTTTAAGGGGAAATTTCATGTGGATATCAGGCCGATTAAATCTAAGCTGAGGGAGCATTACAAGAATATAAGAATGGAAATGCCTGCTGATGAAAGGGCAGAGATGGACGGTCTGATTGCGCAGCGGGTAATCGGCCTGCGGCAGTATAAAAACTGCGAAACACTGCTGACATACGTTTCAAAAGATATCGAGGTTGATACAAGGCTACTGATTGACTTAGCCCTTAAATCCGGTAAGAAAGTCGCGGTGCCGAAATGCATCGACGGTACCCGCAATATGGAATTTTACTACATTAACAATCTGGATGATTTGTCCCCTGGAACCTTCGGAGTTTTGGAGCCTGATGACAGCAAATGCATTAAAGTGGAAAATTTTGCAAAAAGCTTGTGCATTGTGCCGGCTTTGTGCTATGATTTAAAAGGATACAGACTTGGTTACGGAAAAGGTTATTACGACAGGTTTTTGGATACTTACGACGGGTATGTCGTGGGGATAGTTTACAGCAACTGTGTCCGCCGCAGCCTGCCCCACGGGCGGTTTGACAGGCCTGTTGATTTGCTGGTTACTGAAAAATATATCAGGCATATAGCAAGAAAAAATTAGCCTTAACGTTTATAACAGCTGGAAAGGTATGGTCACCATGCAGGATGATATCGATAAGATCCTAAGCGACATAGAGGCCGAAAGGCTGGCTAAGGCAAAGAACGAGGAAGATATGAGCAATCTTCTTCGTGTTGACGAGGATACGGCGGAAAAAATAGCAAAAGACAGGAAAAACAAGGTTTCCGAATTCAAGCTGGAGCTTGACCTTTCAGAGAATGAGAGCCAGGCTGGGGATGCAAACCCTGCAGCAAATGAAAAAGATGCAGGCGAGGAAAAAAAGGATAGCCTTGATGCCGTAAATTTGCAGGATACTATAGTTTTAAAACCCGAAAACACCGAAGAGCCTGAGGATAGAGAAGAACCCCGGGCCAAAAAAGGCATTGGCTGTGTCCGAGGGATAATTTACGCTGTTTTCATTCTGACTGTGTCCGCTGTGCTTGCTTATTTCCTTATAGTAGGGGCACTGGATTTTACGGGGTTGTTCAAATCTGACATAAAAGTGCCTGTGACCCTTAACGAAGAGCAGGTTAAGGATATTTCCGAGGTTTCCCGGGTTTTAAAAGAAGCCGGGGTTATTGAACAGCCTATTATTTTCAGACTGTTTTGCAAGCTGACAGGGGTTGCGGATGAATTTGTACCGCAAAACGATGCGCCACTATCTGCCGATATGGGATACAAAGGGATTATAAACGCCCTTCGGACTGTCCACAGAGAAATTGTTAAGGTTACCTTCCCTGAAGGGATGACGATAAAACAAATTGCCCAAAAGCTTGAGGAAAACAAAGTTTGCACTGTCTCCGAGTTCCTTTTGGCTATGGAAAATCATGATTTTACATATGATTTTCTGAATGAGATACCGGAAGGCGAGGAGTACAAGGGGCGTTTTTACAAATACGAAGGCTTTATTTTCCCGGATACTTACGAGTTTTATGTCGGAAGTTCGGGAAAAACTGTGCTGAAAAAATTCTTTGACGCTTTTGATAACCGTGTGGACGCCTCCCTCAGGGCAAAAATAAAAGCCAAGGGGTTGAAGCTTTACGATGTAATCACCCTGGCATCAATTATACAGGGTGAAGCCGCGAAACCTGAGGACATGTATAAGGTATCCCGTGTACTGTATAACCGCCTTGAGAACCCTTCAACATTCCCGCGGCTGGAATGCGACTCCACCCAGAAATATATTGATATTATGACGCCGCCCGTCGGCAACAAAAGGGTTGAGAATAAAGATTACGACACCTATAAGCGCAACGGGTTGCCAATCGGCCCAATCAACAACCCCGGCCTTGAGGCAATAAAGGCTGCCATTGACCCGTCAGAGGACAGCACAGTGATGAAATGCTATTATTTTGCCACCAACATGAAGACAGGTGTCACCAAATTCTCAAAAACCCTCGCAGAGCACGAGAGATGGTGCAGGGAGAATGGTGTAGGGATGTATGCAAAATGATTCATGGTAAATCAAGATTTGCCATGAATCAGTTCAAAATTTCAAATCAGTGAATTGAAATTTTTCCGGTATGACATCAAAATCCTGATTTTGATTGATATTTTACCACTCAATCCCTTTTCGCGCAGGTATCCCTTTATCAAAGGGATGCCTTATATTGCGGATTTCGCTTATATAGTCAGCAATGTCCATTAATTCCTGTGGCGGTTTCCTTCCTGTTATGACGATTTCTAACCCTGAAGGCCGGTTTTTGATTAAATGGATTATACTTTCCAATTCAACCAGGTTTTCTGTAACGGCGGCTACGGCTTCGTCAAGGATTAATAAATTAAAATTATCAATTTCTTCATAAATTAGTTTTATTAATCCAGAATAAAAATTCCTAGCATGGCTGCGTTCAGCTTCAGACATAATATTAGTGAACTTAACATCGGGAAGGAACGGAAAAACTTTGACATTTTCAAGTGTTGACAATATTTTGATTTCTCCTGAATCACCGGGTTTAATGAATTGAGCGATGCCGACGCGCAGCCCCCTTCCTGCTGCACGAAGGCAAAGTCCCATCGCGGCAGTAGTTTTTCCTTTTCCCTCTCCGCAGTAAAGATGTACTAGTCCCTTTCTCATTGCTCATCTTTCCTTTTTGGTATAAAATTATATTTGATTGGAATAATTTAGATTATAAAATTCTAAAATTTTCCTGTCAAGAAAATGCTCGAAACGTAACAAAAATTAGGGTTGGAATTTTCAAATTATAGTGATATAATAGGAATGTTAATATTCTTGAGGAGTGGGTCGATTGGAAAAATATGTTATTCGCGGCGGTAATCGCCTTTGCGGTGAAGTCGAAATAAGCGGAGCCAAGAACGCAGCCGTTGCCATTCTTCCTGCCACAGTCCTTATCGACGGCGTATGCCGTGTTGATAATATACCGTCCATTTCGGATGTTTCCACCACCTTGAAAATTTTAAAATCCCTGGGTTCCCAGATTCGATATATTAATAAAAATACTATCGAGATTGACAACAGCACCCTGCAATTCCATACCGTTCCCCATGACCTTGCAAGGCACATGAGGGCTTCATATTATTTTATCGGCTCATTACTGGGGCGTTTTGGAATTGCCCGGGTTTCAATGCCCGGAGGGTGCAATTTTGGCGTCAGGCCTATAGACCAGCATTTGAAAGCCTTTACAGCCCTTGGCGCATCCGTATCCCCCATGGAAAACGGAATGATTGAGGTTGTCGCAGACAGGCTGGTGGGCAATTCCATCTACCTTGACGTCGTATCTGTGGGAGCTACTGTAAACGCAATCCTTTCGGCGGTATTGGCCAGGGGGACTACTATAATCGAAAACGCTGCCAAGGAACCCCACATTGTGGACCTGGCAAACTTCCTCAACTCCGCCGGCGCGGATATCAGGGGAGCAGGTACGGACGTTATAAAGGTATTCGGCGTTGAGCGCCTGCACAGCACCCATTATTCAATTATCCCTGACCAGATTGAGGCGGGAACCTATATGGTAGCCTCTGCCGCTACAGGCGGGGATGTGCTGGTAAAGAACGTAATCCCGAAACACCTTGAATCCATCACCGCCAAGCTTCAGGAGATGGGGGTTGTTGTCGAAGAATATGACGACGCCATACGCGTAACCCGCCCCAACAGGCTGATTCACTGCAATATCAAGACTATGCCACATCCCGGTTTCCCCACCGATATGCAGCCGCCCGTCGCAGTTTTGCTGTCGATGGCGGATGGTACAAGTATTATAACCGAAAGCGTCTGGGAAAACCGTTTCCGTTATATAGACGAGCTTCGCAGGATGGGCGTACAGGCCCAGGTTGATGGGAAGGTAGCCGTTTTTCAGGGAGTGGAATATCTTACTGCAGCGCCGGTAAAGGCTACCGATTTAAGAGGCGGCATTGCCATGGTTATAGCAGGTCTTGCTGCACGCGGGGTAACCGAAGTTGAAGAAATCCATCATATCGAGCGCGGTTACGAAAATTTAGTGGAGAAATTAGCAAATCTGGGTGCAGATATAAGACGTGTTGTAACATCCGACTCGCTAATTAGCCGTGCGCTTTGACTTAAATCTTTCATGGCTGTTGCAGTAATTAAAATTGCAGCAGCTTTTTTA
>DUMT01000148.1 GCA_012839705.1 Clostridiales bacterium
ATCCTGTCCACCGCCAGAAGATGGCGGTAATCTTAAACGGCGAGGGGGCCGCCAAGCATGCCGTTACCCATTACGAGGTTTTAGGCAGGTATGACGGTTATACCCATGTAAGGTTAAGGTTAGAGACCGGCAGGACACACCAGATACGGGTGCATATGTCGTATATCGGGCATCCAGTGGCGGGGGATACGGTGTATTACGGCGGCAAGCAGCCCAAAATGCTGCAGGGGCAGTGCCTTCATGCGCGGACTATCGGGTTTAACCACCCCAGGGATGGGCGGTGCATGGAGTTTACAAGCGAGCTGCCGGAGTATTTTACTGCGTTTTTAAATACTTTAAGGGCGGGGGACTGATTATACCACGTATATAATCGGTACCCCGCCCAGTTTTTTGGCGATTTGTTCCCTTAAAAACTCCTCGCCTTTGAATCTCACTTCGTCCCGGTACCAGTATTTGCCCCGCCCACGCCCTGTCATAAGGGATTTGTCGAACAAATCGGGGGAACGTGGGAAGGCTTCGGTGTTTATTGCCCGGTGGACATAGCTGTAGGTCATGAAAATCACCTCGATAAAAAGCTGGGATTTAGTTTTTTCGGTAAGTTCTGCGGCCAACTGCTCCAGCAGCTCCGTATACAGCCTTTCCCAGTTTTCCACCAGCACCACCGGCGCGATTAGTATACCGACTTTGTATCCCGCTTCGCACATGTCGTTGATGGCTTTTATCCGCTTTTTCAGCGGCGAGGTGCCAAGCTCGATTTTCCTGATTATCTCCTCAGGATTTACGCTCATCCGCATGATAGCCTTGCCCTGGTGGCCAAGGGAGAGCAGAGGCTGAATCATATCGAATTTTGTCGGGAAAGTGATGAAGCCTTTTCTGGCTTTTGCAAAGTTTTGGATTGTCCATTCAAGGTTTTGGGTGATGGTGTTTTCGAGTACCAGGTCGCTGTTGCTGCCGATTTCAAAGGTTAAGTCCCTGTTGGCCTCTTCAGCGGTTTTTATTATTTTATAAAGCATTTCTTCCCGGTTTACAAACAGCCTTAAATAAGAGCATTTGTTGTAGTTACAAACCAGGTAGCAGTAAAGGCACATGGCGCTGCAGCCTGAGGACGTATAGGGTACCAGGAAATCCGATACCTTATGGTTCGGCGTGTATTTTAGGGATTTGCGCACGCCGACTATAAGGTGTTTTTTCATTCTCGCAAATTCAGTGTTTGGCTGGGTACGCAGCTCCTCGATATTATTGTGGCTTTTTACAGGTATCCACGGTATGTCGCTGAATTTTTCCCTTAGTTTCTTTCCCAGCTCGTAATTTAAAGAGGCTGGTTCGTAAAATACCTTGTCCGGTTTCAGGTTTAACACCCCCTTGCGCTATCAACAAATTGAATAATTCGAGCAAATTCTACGGAGTCTGGGTATTTTTATCCCTTTTTTCCGCCTTCACCTTCCGCTTGCAGTAGGGAAGGGGGTATTTTTCGTGGCGTTTATGGTGTTCGATACATTCCCTGCAATTGCCGTACCGTTTGCAGTTTTTCCACCTGCAGGTACAGGCTTTTTTTATTTCAGCCATTTATCTTCAAACCTTGCTATTAGGGTTTAAAAATATCCGAAAATTGAAATGGAATATTAAATATTTTGCCCCTTAAATGTCTTTTAAGTGGACTTTATATGAAAATTCCTACATTTTCATGAAAAATAACGAGTAAAACTTGCCCTCAGGACTTGCAATTTTTTAATTGTGGGGCTATAATATTCACAAAGTGGTGATAAGTAGTGATAAGTGGGGTCAAGTGGTGAAAAATCAACATTTTCAACATAGTTTTCAACATCTATTCCACATTGGATGAAGATTACGGGAGATACGGGGTATACTATGTTATACGGGCGATATGAACACAATATCGACGCTAAGGGCCGTATATTCGTGCCCGCAAAGCTCCGGGAAAAGCTGGGCGATACCTTCATCGCCGCGGCTGTTATCGACCATTGCATAAGCCTGTATTCAATGGATGAATGGGACAAGCTCCAGCAGGGGCTTGCCAATATGCCCTTTACCAAAGCCCGTAAGCTTCAAAGGTACTTGTCATCAAACGCCGCCGATGTCCAGGTTGACTCTCAGGGGCGCATAAACCTGCCCAAACACCTGCTTGCCTATGCGGGGCTGGAAAAGGAAGCCCTGATTATCGGCGCCGGCAACAGGGCGGAAATCTGGAACCCTGAGAGGTATCAGGAAGAGATTGAGCAGATGACGCCTGAAGAAGTTGAAAATGAGTTTATGGAGCTTGGATTTTAACAGGCAAAGACTATAAAAGAAAAGGCGGTGAGTCCGGCATGGGCGGACAGGGTTCCGGCAGGCCGGAAATCACGGGATATCATGTTCCAGTCCTGCTTGAGGAAACAATAACAGCGCTTAATGTCAACCCTGACGGGATTTATCTGGACGGTACCGCCGGCGGCGGTGGCCATTCATATGAAATAGCCAAACGGCTTAAATCCGGCAGGCTGATTGCCCTTGACCAGGACCCGGATGCGGTTAAAGCGGCATCAGAAAGGCTTCAGGGGCTTCCGGCGGAAGTGGTCAGGGCTAATTTCGTCGAGATGGAAGAGGTCCTTAAAGCCAGGGGGATATACCAGGTTGACGGGATTTTGATGGACATCGGGGTATCTTCCCATCAACTGGATTCAGCTGAACGTGGGTTTTCATACCATTATGACGCACCCCTAGACATGAGGATGAGCCAGGAAGGCGCCACGGCTGCGGATTTGGTCAACACTCTGGATGAAAAGCAGCTGGCGGATATATTCTTTAAATTTGGAGAAGAAAAATACGCCCGCCCGATTGCCAGGGCGATAGTAAAATACAGGGAATCCGGACAAGCTGTCAGCACCACCGGCCAGCTTGCGGAAATTGTGAAAAATTCGGTCCCGCAATCCTACAGGCGGGACGGCCACCCGGCGAGAAAGGTGTTCCAGGCGCTGCGCATTGCGGTAAACAGCGAGCTTGACAGGCTTTCAACGGCGCTGGACACAGCGTTTAAGTGCCTGAGGGTTGGCGGAAGGCTGGCGGTTATCACCTTCCATTCACTGGAGGATAGGATAGTAAAGCAAAGGTTTGCCGAATTCTGCAAAGGCTGTGTTTGCCCGCCCGAATTTCCGGTTTGCGTGTGCGGAAGGACTCCCGCGGCAAAGCAGGTATTTCGCAAGCCGGTGGAAGCAACCGCAGAAGAGCAAGAAAGAAACCCGCGCAGCAGGAGTGCAAAACTGCGCTGTATAGAAAAGATACATGACTATTAAAACAAAGGGGAAGATTTATGGCTGTGAACCGTGGTACAGAGGCATATGACCTGTCACTTTTTGAAGCCCGCCCGGCTAAAGTTGTGTCTTTAAAAGCCAATAAGAAACTTGAGAAGGAGCAGCAGCGGAGGAGAGCCATACAATCTTTCCTCAACACCTTAGCCACCATTTGTGTTGCAGCCCTGGTGCTGGTTGTCGTTGGGATGCTGATTGTAAGCAGGGTCAAGATGGTGGAGCTGGACGACCAGATTAATGATTTGCAAAAACGGATTACCATTCTTCAAAGCGAAAAAATTCGCCTGTCTGATGAGCTCTCCAGCAAAACGTCTATTAAGAGTGTGGAAGAATACGCCCATAACGTGCTTGGGATGCAGAAAATCGAATCCTCCCAGATTCAGTACATAGAATCCGAAAACAGCGACAAGGCTGAAGTGGCAGAGGATAAAAACAGCAGTTTTCTGAAAGCGCTTGGCTCGGCGATTGAAAAATTTTTCACACAACTGGCATACCTGTTCGAATGATTCAATAAGTATGAGTGAGGGGCTGTTCCTGGCTTCTCATTAAACTTTGAGAGTTGGGATGAAAAAATCTTGACTCTCTTTTCTTCTAGGAGGGACGGCTATGGCAAAAAAGGCTGGAACAAAAGCTACCACAAAGGCACCAACCCGCCAGATGTGGAAGCGTTCTATGGCTGTTCTTGCGATACTCGTTATTTGTTGGGTCGGAGTTACAGGTAAGCTTTCCGTAATCCAGATTGCCGAAGCGGATTTCTGGCGCGAAAAAGCTGTTGAGCAGCAGATGAGCGACTCGATTATCTCGCCAAAGCGGGGAACCATTTACGACGCTAAGATGACGGTATTGGCGCAGTCTGCGACTGTGTGGACTGTTATTATGTCGCCTAACAACATAAAAGACGAGGAAACCCGCGTTAAAATTGCGGATGATTTGTCAAAACTACTTGATGTGGACCGTGACAAGCTGTATCAGAAAACCTTAAAGACTAAATCCCAGTATGAAATTGTCAAAGCAAAAATAGAATACCCGTTGAGAAATGCCCTTTCCCAGTGGATTCAGGAAAATAAACTGGTGGGTGTTTTCAGGATTATCGAGGACTATAAGCGCTATTATCCGCTTAATAATCTCGCCTCGGCTGTGCTTGGCTTTACCGGCACAGACAATAACGGGTTGTACGGGCTTGAGGCTTATTATGAAAAAACCCTGGCAGGCAAGCCGGGCAGGATTGTCACTGCCAAAAACGGCTGGGGCGACGATTTGGATATTGAACTCAGGTTTGAAAAGACCATCGGTGCCCAGGACGGAAACAGCCTGGTGCTGACTATTGACAGCGCCGTCCAGTATTATGCCGAAAAATACCTTGAAATCGCGGTTAAGGAAACAGGCTGTACAAACCGCGGCGCGGTAATCGTAATGGACGTAAACACCGGCGCAATTATTGCAATGGCTACCAAAGGGGATTTTGACCCCAATGACCCGATGACAATAACCAACCCGGACACTTTGGCGAAGATAGCCCTCCTTTCCGGGGATGAAAAATCCGCGGCCCTTAAAAAGGCAAGGGAAGAGCAGTGGGTTAACAAACCAATTTCAGACTATTACGACCCCGGTTCTGTATTCAAGACTTTCACAGCCTCCATGGCTTTGGAGGAAGGGCTGTTCACAGAGTCCTCGCACTTTTACTGCAGGGGTGGATTAAAGGTCAACGACAGGTATATCAAATGCCATAAGACCACCGGTCATGGCTCTCTGGATTTTGCCGGAGCGTTGTCCCAATCCTGCAACCCCGCATTTATGGAAATAGGGCAGAAAATCGGAGCCAGCCTGTTCTTTAAATACTTTGTGGGCTTTGGCTTTACCGAGCGCACCGGAATTGATATGCTCAGCGAATCCAAGGTTACGGATGTACTGTATTTCAGCGAAAAGCAGCTGAACATCCTGAACCTTTCAGTTGCATCCTTCGGGCAGAACTTTAAGGTTACCCCAATTCAGATGATAACCGCCATGGCGGCAGTTGCCAACGGCGGAAAGCTGATGAAACCCTATGTTGTCCAGCAGATTCTGGACAGCAACGGGAATGTAATCTCGAATACCGAGCCTGTTGTTAAAAGGCAGGTTATATCTGAAAACACATCAAAAAGAATCAGCAAAATGCTTGCCGATTCGGTAAACGGCGGCGGTGCCAAAAACGCCTATATTCCGGGTTACCGCATGGCCGGCAAAACCGGAACCTCCGAAAAAACCGACAAGAACGTAGCCAACAAAACCAAAGACGTCGTTGCGTCCTTTGCAGGGTTCGCACCGGCAGACAACCCGAAATACGCCATACTGGTAATGCTCGACGAGCCCCAGACGGCTATACGTTACGGAGGTACCATCGCAGCTCCTGTGGCCCAGAAGATTATGTCCGAGGCGCTGCCGTACCTCGGCGTTGAGCCTGCCTATACCGAGGAGGAAAAGGCGGCAATGGACCGCACTACCCCGGACGTCACCGGCAAAAAGGTATCGGTTGCCCAGAATATGCTTGCAAATTCCAATTTGAAATACCAGGTAGTAGGAAATGGTGATACAGTATTAAAACAGGTTCCCGAAAAAGGCGAGACCATTCCAAAGAACGGCACGGTAGTGCTGTATACCGAGGAAGGAAAGCTTTCCCAGACCACAATTGTGCCTGATTTTAGGGGCAAAACCATGAACCAGGCAAATATCGCCGCTGCGAACGCCAAGCTTAATCTGCAGATAAGCGGGCTTGGCATAAACAGCTCCGACGCCAAGGCGGAAAGCCAGAGTATCGAACCAGGCAAAGAAGTGCCACTTGGAACAGTAGTAAAAGTAAGCTTTGTATATCACGATCAGATTGAATAATCAAATTTTAAAATATAGCCTAATTTTGAGAGCCGTACAACGGCGGGAGGTTGGGTATGAAGCTGTCTGAACTGATGAAAGGGCTAAATCTGCCTGCAAACTTGAATGATGATATGGAAATTGCGGGAATTACCTGCGACTCGCGGCGTGTTGACAAAGGATGGGTTTTTGTCTGTATCCGCGGCAGTTCTGCCGATGGGCACCGCTTTGCCCCTCAGGCGGAAAAAGCCGGCGCGGCGCTGATTGTCGCCGAGGAGGACACCGGCTGTTCATCACAACTTTTAGTGCCATCAACACGCTTGGCATGGGCGGCAATGTGTTCAAACTGGTTCAACAATCCAGCCTCCAGGCTTAAACTTGTGGGAGTGACAGGCACTAACGGAAAAACATCCACAACCTATATGCTCAAATCCCTGCTTGAGTCCTGCGGATACCGCGTAGGGCTTGTGGGCACGATTCAGAACATGATAGGCGACAGGGTGCTGCCCGCCTCCCATACAACTCCGGACCCCTACGACCTTCACAGCCTTTTTGCCCTGATGGTCGCCGAAGGGTGCACCCACGCGGTCATGGAGGTGTCATCCCACGCCCTGGATCAGGACAGGGTAGCGGGAATTACCTATGACACGGCTATATTTACAAACCTTACCCAGGACCACCTGGATTACCATAAGACAATGGAAAATTACCTTGAAAGCAAGAAAAAGCTGTTTAAACAGGCTAAATGCGCAATCGTTAATATGGACGATACGTGGATGCCCAAACTGGTTGACGGGCTTACCTGCCCTGTAGTGACTTATTCGGCGTACAAGGACGAAGCGGATTACACTGCGAAGAATATCCGCCCGAAGCCAGACGGCGTGGACTTTGAGCTGGTGGGCACGGGGGCTATCGGCAGGATAAGGCTTCCGATACCGGGGATGTTTTCGGTTTACAATGCCCTGGCTGCCGCGGCGGGGGCTTTGTCCCTCGGGATTCAGTTTGATAAGGTTACTGAGTCCCTGTCAAAAGTAAAGGGTATAAAGGGAAGGGCAGAGATTGTCCCCACAGGGCGGGACTTCACAGTAGTTATTGACTATGCCCACACCCCTGACGGGCTGGAGAAGATATGCAAAACCATGAAGGAGTGCTGCCAGGGTAGGCTGGTCACCCTTTTCGGCTGCGGGGGAGACAGGGACAGGACAAAACGCCCCATCATGGGCAAAATAGCATCAGAAATTTCGGATTTTGTGATAATAACTTCAGATAACCCGAGAACCGAAAACCCGGGCGCGATTATAGAGGATATCCTGAAAGGCGTGCCTAAAAATACAAAATACAAGGTGATTGAAAACAGGATTGAGGCCATCCACTGGGCTATAGAAAACGCGCAGCCGGGGGACACGATATTGCTGGCAGGCAAGGGCCATGAGACTTACCAGATCCTTGCGGACAGGACCATACATCTCGACGAGCGGGAAGTTGTGGCTGACGCCTTAAAGAAATTAGGTAATTAGCCTTGCTGAATGCTTAAATGAAAGGATACAGGGTTTATAAATGGATATAAGAGCCATGACAGTCCTTGCCGCCTCCGCCTTTGCAGCCTTTTTGATTGCTGCATTATCGGGGCGCAGGATTATTCCGTTTTTGCACAGGCTGAAATTCGGCCAGACAATAAGGGAAATCGGCCCTTCCTGGCATAAGGCCAAGCAGGGTACTCCCACAATGGGCGGGGTTATGTTTATCGGTTCCACCATTATAACTTTCGCCGCAGCGGTTATTGTGTGCCAGTTTTTTCTGAATATCAGAATATTCAACGCCACAAATCTGACCCTTACCCGCCTTTTCAGCGGGCTGATTATGGCGGTGTGCAGCGGGGCGCTTGGGTTTGCCGATGATTATATAAAGGTAGTGAAAAAGCGCAATCTGGGGTTAACCGCACGGCAGAAAATGTTCGGGCAGCTTTTGGTGGCGCTGGGGTATTCCCTGTCCCTTTATATGGCTGGAAGCACCAAAATAGAGATACCATTTTTTGGCGAGATTGACTTCGGGCTGTGGTTTATCCCCTTCACCATGTTTGTGGTGGTAAGCATGAGCAACGCGGTGAACATAACAGACGGGATAGACGGGCTTTGCGGCACAGTCAGTTTTGTTGCGGCGCTGTTTTATGTGGTTGTATCGGGGGTTAACGCTTATTTCGGGCAAAGCCTGCTGGCAGCAATTACAGCCGGGGCTTTGGCAGGGTTCCTTGTTTGGAACCTTCATCCCGCAAAGGTTTTTATGGGGGATACAGGTTCTCTTTTCCTTGGCGGGATTATCACAGCCTTCGCTTTTGGGATAAATCAGCCCTTCTCACTGGTTTTTGTGGGTATAATATATATTGTGGAAATATTTTCGGTAGTCCTTCAGGTTTTGTATTTCAAGTCCACCGGGGGGAAGAGGCTGTTTAAAATGAGCCCTTTGCACCATCATTTTGAAATGTCCGGGTGGAG
>DUMT01000029.1 GCA_012839705.1 Clostridiales bacterium
CATAAAGAAGCCGCCGTGCCAAATTTGGCAAGGCGGCGGTAATTATGAGTTTTTGCTGAGGTCCTTTTCAAGGCGTTTGGGTGTGCATTTTTTAAGTACTGTATTGTTGAATTTGGTATCTTTGGCGAGCTCCTCGGCGTACTTGTCAATCTCTTTGCCAAATTCCTCGTACTTGGCGCTCTGGATTATTGTCTTGCGCATTTTTTCAAGGCTGTATTCCTTTGTGTCCTCGGGCTTAACCCTGTAAATCAAAGCGGCGACGTTGGTTGTACCGTTCTGCTTGTACTCCACAATCTTTGCGCTGCCTACATCCACCGATTTGATGGCTTTAACCAGGTTTTCGTCATCCTTGGTGGCATCGACATATCTCAGATTCTCGTCAGTTTCATCCTCGTCTTTATCAGTATCCTTGCTGGTATCTTCTTCTTTCTTGGTTTCTTCCTTGTCTTCCTCTTCGTCGCTTTCGTCCTTGTTGTATTTATCTATAACCTTGTCAAAATCCTTTTCGGAATTAAACAGGTCAAGATACTCCTGCAACCTCTTTTTAACCTTTTCAACACCGGCATCGTCAAGGTCTGACCCTTTTTCATCGGTGAGAGGAATTGTTATGCTTTTATATGTGAAAATGTTATCCTGATAATATTTTTTAATTTCGTCCTCGCTCATTTCCCGTTTTCCGCCTTTGTCATACAAACCAAAAAACAGGGTGGACTCATCATATGAAACCGCTTTATACACCTTAATAAAGGCATCATTGTTGAACCCTAACTGTATAAACTGGTTATTGGAAAGCGAATCCCTGTATTCCTTGAATTCTTTCTCGTCTTCCTCGGAGAGCTTGAGGCCAAGCTCATTGAGCTTGTCCGCAATTGCTTTGTAGCGGAGAATAGTATCCTTTGTAATCTGTATAATATAATCCTGAACAGGTATTTCCTTGGCATCATCGCCTTCGCCGTATTTTAGCTTCTGGCTCCAGTCTATTTTACCTGTTGAATAGTCATAGGCATTATATATGGTCGACAGATAAGAATTATAAAGGTAAGCGAGATATTCGCCCGTGGTTAATTTTGTGCCATCCTTAAACTCAACCGCATATTGCGGGGTGGAACAGCCGGATAACAAACCGACTGACAGCATCACAAAGCATATGGCAACGCAGAAAACAGCCTTGATTTTCTTATTTAGAGTAAGGTGCATAAAAATTCCTCCCAAGATTCGTAACTTTCAAAATCCGAAAAATAGGTTAGCTAGTACACGTTCGTTTTACTATTATACAATGCACCAACTTTTTTGTCCACAATAAATATTTTTTTGTGCCGTTATAATGCATCATATTTGAGTGGTTAATCATATCAATTTCGGGCAAAACACCTGCAGCTCATATTATACCCGGTGGAAAAACCTCAAAAAGCCTTGAAAACTCAAAACAATGTTGAAAACTCGGTGGAAAGTGTGTATAACTTTCCGTATAATTTCTAGTTTCAAACCATTTTATCCATATATTTCATGATGAAGATTCAATACAGTCTGTTTAGGGTTAATAATTTCAATAGCCTGCATATAGTATTTGGAACGGGGCAGGGGAACCGTTACGCCCCTGCATTCGCTGCGGGTCGGGTGATGGTATTCTTCAATTTCATATTTCAGGTAAGACGGGGCAGAAGCCAGATAGCCCAAAAACTCGCCTTCGCTCATATTGGTGCTGGCCCTGGATAAAACTTTATTGAGGATTTTGGGGTATTCCAGCTGGCTCATGCCTTTAGCCTTGTTTGCCAGCGCCTTTAAAACATTCCTCTGCCTGGATGTCCTACCCCAGTCATCCCCAATTTTTCTTATACGCGCATAATCAAGGGCATGCTTTCCATCAAGGTGGTAAGCTTTCGCCTGCCTGCCGAGATTCAAAATCTCGGCTTCCCTTTCTGTCAGCTCAATATCTACACCGCCCATCGCGTCCACAATTTCGGAAAAAGCGGCAAAATTCACTGCAACAAATTTGTCAATTTTAAGTTTGAAATTCAGCTCAATTGTTTTGCTGAGCAGGCTGAACCCCCCATAGGAAAAGGCATGGGTAAGCTTGTCCCTGCCCCAGTCGGGGATAGTGACATAAGTATCCCTGAGGAGTGAAATAAGCTTAATTTTCTTTGTATGCTTATTTATGGACATTATAATTACTGTATCAGACCTGCCCTTATAGTTGTCCTTGTTATCGGTTTCAATGCCTAAAAGCAGTATATTGGTTATAACCTTGGTGTTCCCCTGAACCGCAATATCCTCAACCGATTTTGCAACATCATTGATACTAACCGGGTCATCCGGCACAAAATCTTCGATATCAGGGTCAATTAATTCCGACTCGTTAACAGGCTCGGAAAAGCTTGACTCGAAACCATCCTTATCCGTGTCAACAAAATTCACCAGGCCAAGGAGATACAGGGTATAAATCCCCCCAGCGGCCAGTATAACTACAACAACAATCAAAGTAGTAATCGCGGCAATAACAGCTGGCTTTTTAGCCTTTTTACGATTGGCTTCACTCATTTTAACCACCTCGGTTTGAGCCATACCGCGCCTATATTAACCCTTGCAATCATTGCGCCGTTTCACCGTTATAAATAAACTTGTGCAGTTCGATTACCGCAGATGCAGGATCCTCCATATACAGTACAGAGCCTAATCCTAATTCCGGCGCGGACCTGTATTTTCCGTTGGGCGGTATGTGATAGGTTTTATCCATAGTATAACCGAAATAGGTTAAAGAATTTAAGGTAAAGGACATAAATTCGTTCGGTGACATGTTTGTCTGGATCTGGGGAAGAACCTTGTTAAGTATGCTGTTCAATTTTGCGACATTCATGGTCTTTGCCTTTTGGAACATGGCATTCAGCATTTTGCGCTGCCTTGCGGTTCTGCCGAAATCGCTGTCCAGCTTGCGGATTCTCACGTATTCAAGTGCGTAGTGCCCGTTTAAGCTATATGTTTTGGCGGTGTTTCCAAGCTTCAAATGTTTTGCTTCTGCCGCGGTCAGCTCTATGTCAATGCCACCAAGCGCATCAATGGTGGATGAAAATGCAGTAAAGTTTACGGTAATGTGTTTGCTGATTTTGATACGGAAATTTTGCTCAATTGTTTTTAAGAGAAGGTTAGGGCCGCCGTAGGAATACGCTGCGTTAAGCTTTGCGAAATCATCTTTTCCGTCGCCGTTTTTATCCCTTCCGGGTATTGTGACCAGAGTGTCCCTGAGGAGGGATGTCAGCCTGATATCCTTATTCTTTTTATCAATTGTAAGTATAATCATTGTATCCGAAAGGCCGCTGAAATTATTCTGGCGGCTGTCAATGCCAATCAAAAGGTAATTTGTAATATTGTTTGTATTACCCTTTACCGAAATCTCGGCAACACTGGCAGCACCTTCTTCGATTTTCGTGTAGTCGTCAATTTCCTCATATCCCGAACCATCGTCCGAGTCTACCACCGAATCCACATACCCGGATTCAACGGGGCTATAGTTTACAAGGCTGTAGAGCCGCCACACATATATGCCTGAGCCTATAAACAAAATGCCCAGTATGCTGAGCAGGGCAACAGAGGCGCCAACAATCCCACGCACAGCCTTGCTGTGTTTCTTTGGCGTTTTCCTGCCTTTAGATTTTTTGGCACTAACCTTCATAAAAAGGACCTCCAACATAAAACACAAAATAAATTAATAAAAAATTCTCCTAAAAGGGTAAGGTGAAAATCCACTCTTAGGATTAGGCATAACAAGAATAGCACAGCAGCCCGCAAATTGCAACTTTTACAGGCTGCCGGCAATAAACTTATTTTGTCATGAATAAAACGCCGAGGGTATTCGGGCCACAGTGGGAAGAAACCGTACATCCGGCACGGGTGACATATATGTTTTTAAAGAAGTTCATCTTTGCGACTTCATTGTAAACCAGGTCGATTCTCTCCTGAGAAATGCCGGAATGGGTTATAAAAATCCTGTCATCCCGCAAATCGGTGCGGTTGTCAAGCACATCATGGACATAGGAGTACAAAACTTTATCCAGAGAGCCCCTGTATTTTTTGCCAACGCTCATTTTTCCGCTGGTATTGTCTACCACAATGCAGGGTTTAAGCTGAAGCATATTTGCCCCCATCATCTGCAGCGCAGAGCACCTGCCGCCTTTATAGAGGAACTCCAGGGTGTCAATAACAAAGCTGGACTGAACCTTTGAGGTAAGCTCCTGAACCTCTTTGGCAATCTGCTCGGCGGGCATGCCAGCCTTTATCCTTTCCGCCGCTTCAATAACAATATGCCCCGAACCGGTGGAGAGGTTCCGGCTGTCAATTACATAAACCCCCGGTACTTCTTCCGCCGCAATCATGCAGTTGTTATATGTAACCGACAATCCGCTGCCCAAAGTAATATGGATTACCTCATACCCCTGGTCGGTGTATTTCCTGAAATGCTCGATATATTCCATGGTATTAAAAGCCGTAGTTTTGGGCAGGACTTTCTTCTGGCGGTATATTTCATAAATCATGTCCGGGGTCAAATCGACACCGTCGGTATAACACTTGTCGTCCAAAACAATCTTAAAGGGAAAATCCACAACCGAGTATTTTTCCCGCAGCTCAGCACCCAAATCGCAGGTACTCTCTGCACTTAATATAATTCCTTTGCTCACATGAAAAACCCCCGTAATAAGGTAATTGATAACATTTATATAAAATCTATAATTGGTATAGTACCATAAAAAAACATAAAACACAACCCTGCAA
>DUMT01000149.1 GCA_012839705.1 Clostridiales bacterium
AACATCCTGGTAGCAGTTAATATGGACTTGCTCAAATGGCGGGTTATTTGGTTTGTCTTATTAAATGAATCCGCTGCCTTTTTGCTACTGTTTCCCGCCTGTTTAGCTGAGGGTGCCATTTTGTCAAAGGATTTTTTGGCTTTGTCCGCGTTTTCCTTAGCCTTTGAAGTTTCATTACTCGCAGCGGCCATTCTGGATTTATAAGTTTCAAGCTTGGTTTGCATTTTATCAATTTGGGCAGTCAATTTCTGATAAGCCTTATCGGCTTCAAGGGATTTTTCAACTGCCTCGTATAACTGCTCTTTGTTATAGGGCAAAAACTCAAGCTCTTTCATTTTTTTCGCGGCAATTTCATCCCGCTGAAGATCCAATCGCATTAAAGCAGCTTCGGTTTCCTCAACCTTTTGCTTGGCTCTGATGAAAGCCTTGCTCATGCTGGATTCGGCGGCTTGAGCCGCTGCGCCGCTGCGGTTTAGTCCGTTTGCAACATTTGCAACCGCCGACCTCAGATTTTCAAGGCTTCTTTTTATATTCTTGTCCTCCAGAGTTGTTGAAATCACAATGCGGCCGTCAGCCATCTTACTCACCACCCAACAGCTTTAGGAATTTGTCATGGGCTGCGGATTCCTCAGGGGATAATACCCTGGGAAGCTCAATTATATCTTTAATCCTGGCACAATACTCCCGTTCCTCTTTTGTCAGCTTTCCCCGGGACTTGCGTATCCTGAGGTCAAGTATCTGGCTGAAAAAGCAATCGGGCTTGATATCCATAAATAAATAGCAGAATTTCCACCAGTGGAGATAATCGATTGTTTCAAGGTCTATGTCGTGGGATTGCCGGATTGCGGTGTAAATATATTTAGCATCCTTTTGAAAGCTGTAATACCGTTCAGATGAACTACTGCCGGAATTGTCATCCTCTCCGCAGTTTAAAAACTTAACAGCCATTTTAGATGCTTTTAAAATATCCGGCGGGATTTCCTTATACAGCAGGTTTAGCATAACAGCTTGCTTTTCAGCATTTGTAAGCTCAGGGTCTTCAAAAGCCAGCATAATTTTTATGCAAACCCTGAAATCAGTATTAAGCTCATATTCAACCCCGTCTATTTCTACGCTTGTGGGCAAGCGCTCGGTTAAAATATTCATCATTTCATCACGGCCCTGCGGCTTGCCCTGTTACCCAGATATTTGCCAATCTTCTTTTCCCTGGCATTTGTTACATAGGGGGTTAACCCGTTAAAAAACTGTGAAAACATATCAAGGGTATTAGCCTTCCCGAATACAATATCGCTCGTACCCAGCCCAAACACGTCATCAATCCGCTTTCTCATATATTCACAGATTTCACGGCTTATTTTTATCAGAGTTTCTGCGCTTTTTGGGAAACCATATTCATCAACCTCATTAGAATTTTCAAGTCCCTTCAAGCGTTCACCATACTCCTGTTCTTTTGCTTTAAGCTCATTAATCAAGCCATAGAACTTCTCAGCAAACACCACATCTTCGGGATTGACTTCAATTTCTCCAACCATCACATTGTCACGCTCAATGGGAATCCGGATTGTACCAGTATTTATTTTCATAATAAAATGGTTCCTCCTTTAATAAACAAACATCCCCGCCATAAGCCGGCAGGGATGTTGCTGTTTTTAAGTCAATGAATCTTCAGGGGTAAACTGCTTGGTAGTTGGGTCGAATGTACCGTGAACAGGTTTGCCTATCCAGTGGATATTAAAAGGAATATCCAGCCCTTGGGTATTTCCGCCATAAGACTGTACAGCAATAACACCATCCTGAATCCAGGCTGCGTACTTCCCTTCCTCCACCTCATCAAAAACATTTACGCACAAAAATTTGCGTATGACATCGGTATGTGTTTTTCGGTACTTGACTATATCATACAGGATTTTATGCAGCTTGCTTTCTCTTTTAGCCCTTACCGGAGAGATATCCGTCTGGACTTCATACCTATCCAAAGTTGTGGAGGTATTGCCTGTAACATCATGCACAGTCTCTACATTGGGGTTCATAGCCAGTGTAAGTTCCTCCACCTTATCCCCCAGCAACTCCCATTCCGGGGAATTTGGTGATGAGGAAACATCAGCAAAAAGCATAAACTCTTCGCGTTTAATGTATCCCGTGCCAGAGATAGGCATAGTTATCAACTCCTTTTATAAAAAGTGAATTGTATTTGCACCTGATAAAGGCCGGTGCCGTCCTCGTACAAATCAAGTAACATTCCATTTGATACTTCGATTCCCTCAGCAACATACTGCCCGGGAAGTTCAGGAAGGTGGCCCTTATCCGCCTGGGTTTCAATCCATTCCGTCAGCCGTTCAAGAAAATCGTTGTTATCCTGCCGGTCAACCTCGTTCTGTGCTGATTCCTTGGCGTAGAAAATATAAGAATTCGTATAGTGGCGGGTACCTGTGACGTCTTTAGTGGATGTATTACCCGCAGCAGCCAGCGCATAGCTGGAGGGCTGTTCTTCAGTTAAATCGGTGCGGATTTCGGATAAAGGGCGCATGGACATGCC
>DUMT01000150.1 GCA_012839705.1 Clostridiales bacterium
CTTGTGGCCAGGCTTTTCAGCCAGTTTAAGCCCCTGTTTTGCCAGTAACGACACAACATGCTTTGCAATCGCCGGCGCCGCCGTAAGCCCCGGTGATTCGATTCCAGCGGCGTTTATCAGCCCCGGGGCATGGGCAGAGGCGCTAACCAGGAAATCCCCCGTATTCGGAGTTGCTCGCACCCCGGCGAAGGATGTTATTACCATACTAAAATCAATATCCGGCACGGTACGCAGCACCGATGAAATGATTTTCTGCATTCCCGCTGCCGTAGTCTCGGTATCCTCCGGGTCATCGGTTTCCTCTGATGTCGGGCCTAAAAGCAGGTTTCCGTGGACAGTGGGTGCCACCAGAATCCCCTTCCCGGCTTTGGTCGGGGTCTGGAACAGCACGTGGTTCACATACCCTCCCATCCGCTTATCCAGCAGAAGGTACTCCCCTTTTCTGGGCTGGATTTTAAAGCCCGGTTCGCCGGCAAACCTGTCCGCGTACACACCCGCACAATTAACCACATATCGGGCTTTAACCTCTCCGTTATCCGTTTGGATGATAAAGCAATCGTCCTGTTTTGATATGTTATGTACCGTAGTATCAAACATCGGGGTAACCCCGTTGTCAATGGCATTCTCCGCCGCAGCGATGCTCAGCTCATACGGGCTTACTATCCCGGTGGTTTTGGCATACAAAGCCCCCCGTACGTTTTTTGATATGTTAGGCTCCATTTCAATTACCTGCTCGCGGCTTAAAAGCTCGATTCCCGCAACGCCATTCTTCTTCCCCCGTTCAAGGAGCTGCTGCAAAACCCCGTCGTCCTCCTCGTCAAAGGACAATACCATTGAGCCAATCCTTTTATATGAAACATGCAACTCCCTGCAAAGGGGCTCCATCATTTCGCACCCCAGGACGTTGAAATACGCCTTTTGGGTACCCTCCTTAGCATCGTACCCGGCATGGACGATGGCGCTGTTCGCCCTGCTGGTTCCACAGCCCGGTTCAGGGTACCTGTCAATCAGGCAGCAGCCGTCAAGAAAAAACTTTGAAAGCTCCCGGGCTATCAAGCTTCCGCAAACCCCTGCGCCAATTATTGCAACATCGAAAACCATGGCTCCTCCTGAGTTTTCTTAAAAATTTGCAAAACAAAAAACGGAGATATAGCAGGCAAGGATAGCCTTACCTACACTATATCTCCGTTTCTCAGCATAATTTTACCATATTTTTTTAAGTTGTCAATCCGAATCCGGGTTTCCCTCGTAATCCCATAAATAGGGGCGGGTGGTGGAAATATAGGATGCTCCAGCCTTAATCGCGCTGTCCACTTCCTCCTTTGATTCAATCAGGCCGCCGGCTATAACAGGCATATCCACCCTGTCACAAAACCGGGTTATTACTTTAGGCAGCAGCCCGGGCATTACTTCCACCATGTCAGGCTTAACCGAATGAATAGATTCCAGCGCAGATTCAATGGAACGGGAATCCAGGATAAACACCCGCTGGACGGTTTTAAGCCCCAACTCTTTGGCGATGTTCAGCAGATTCCCCCGTGTGCTGATAATCCCGTCAGTGCCTATCCGGGAGAGGTACTGAATCCCGACGGCGTCCCTGCCAAGGCCCTCCACCAAATCGATATGCACAAAAAACTTCTTGCCATGGCTTTTTGCCGCCTTGACCATAGACGCCAGCTTAAACAAACTGCCGTAAAGCAGGAAAATAGAGCCCACCGGGGTTTTAAGCGCCTGGCGGAATTCCTCCTCCGAGCGCACCGCAGCAATAATTTTGATTAAATCATCAGGCATCCAAACTCATCTCTTTATAAAAAAATAAACAGAGATAAAGTCGGCGACACTCGCCTGAAAATATCTCCGTTCCTCGAGTTTATAATACCATAGCCTATTGGCGCTGTCAATATTTGCAGCAACCCGCAAACAGGGTTTAAATTCTTAGTGTTTTAGGAATATTTCGGTAACGGCTGCAAAAAATACATAAAGAATTCTTGCGAGAAGGAGAGTATATATGAATCCATTCAAGGAAAGCCCCAAGTCAATACGTGACACCATCATGGACTGGGCAACAATGTATCCAAAGCCCTACAACAAAATGACGGTGGACCCATATACAAAAGTAAGAATCATACTCATGAACGGCATCGAGGTGGAGGCAGTAATCTTCAAACACCAGTTCCACCGCAACTGCGACAACAACGATTTGCGCCGGGAACTTGCGTTAATGCGCAGAATCGAACAACAGCAGCAAAAGCACATCAACTGGCTGAAACCCATTGACGAAACTGCCCTGGAAACCACCATCGGCTACGAGCATGTGGCGGTGGACCTCACCGCATGGCTGGCGCAAAACGAGCCGAACCCATATGTAAAGCAGGCATTGGACTTTGCCCTGCTTGAGGATTTCGACCATCTCTACCGCTACGCAAACCTTCTGGATTTGGATGAGCAAATCCCCGCCCAGCAGCTTGTGAAAAGTTATGTAGACATTACCCCCGGGCGCCCCACCATCGCCGAACACCGCTTCCCCTTCGACTCGGTAAAGCATCCCATTGACTTTAAAACCGCGGACAACCAGACCAAGCTTAACATCCTGATAATAACAGCCGGCGAGCAGCAGACCATGAATTTCTATATGAACATCGGCAACACCTATTACAACGATCTGGGCCGCCAGCTCTATCAGGAAATCGCCATGATAGAAGAGCAGCATGTAACCCACTACGGTTCATTGCTGGACCCCAAATGCACATGGCTGGAAAACCTACTGCTGCATGAATATACCGAGTGCTACCTGTATTACAGCTTCTATATGGATGAACAGGACCCGAATGTAAAGTCTGTATGGGAAATGCACCTTCAGCAGGAAATTGCACACCTCCACAAGGCTGTTGAGTTGCTGCACAAATATGAAAACAAGGATTGGCAGCAGGTAATCCCCGGCGGCGATTTCCCGAAACTTCTCCAGTTCCACGACACCAGGGATTATGTGCGCAACATTCTGGGCGAGCAAATACTGCTCACCGCCAACCGCGAGCAGTACGCACCGGTTGAGGACCTGCCCAAAAACCATGACTTCTTCTTCTATCAGGACAAGGTCAACCATGATGTTGGAAATGTCGCCAGCCATAAGGTAATCGAGCGCCACCAGCAGAAATTCAGCATGGATTACCGGGCGGAATCCAAGCCCAACCCAGTAAGCGAGCTAATGGACCGCACAAAAGACAACACCAGAATCGCCCGTACCCAGGCAGTTACAGTTTAAAACGAAAACCTCCCATCTTCGGGAGGTTTTCGCCTTTATGTGCTTTTGAACATTTTCAGCAGCCGCAGATAATGGTTGGATTCCCTAAGCACATGGTCTCCAAGCAGCGGGATGATGATGGATTTAATCTTGCAGTCCAGCAATCCCTGGGTTCCCTGGGTGTTGAATTCCTTAATATCCATTGTGGCGTTAAGGCTATCCTCTGTCACATTGCCGGCCATAATCTGCTTATCCATTGCCTGTTTTGCCGCCATGGTCAGCTCGTCAAACTCGTTGGCAAAGTTGTTGGCTGCCATAATCAGCTCTTCTTCTGTCGGGTCTAAAAGCCCCCTAATAAACTTTGAATGTTCAGCCATTATCCTGTTCCAGAAATACTCCTGGTCAAGCTCCTCCTGTTCGGGATAAATCATCTCCCGTTTTTGCAGCCTTTGCACAAGGTGGAGATAGAGCTTTGCCTCCCTCAGAATATGGTCTATCAGCAGTGGATAGTTTACAGTAAACAGTTTGCAGGCAAGAACACTGGATAAAACTTTGGTTTTGAATTGTATCAGGGTAGAAATCAGTTTTACCGCCCTTTCGTTTAATGCGTCCACTTTCCCCTCATACCTGGGGTTTGCCGGGCCTGTACTGCCCTGCAGCCTGGTTTCAGCCCGGGTAATCTGAGACGGGATATTTACCCCCGTAAACTCGCTTGATGCCATCTCCGCCCGCATGGTATAAGGGGTTACCACCTCGCCGGACAGCAAAACATCCGGGTCAACAACACCGTTTGAAAGCTCTACAATATCCATTAAAAAGGAGTCAAAGGATGTGCGCAAATTGTTTGCCTGGTTAATCAGGCTGTGTTCCTTTTGCGGGAATCCGACCTGAAGGAAAAAGCTGTGCTCCTTCATTATCCTTCCAAAAAACAAATGCAGCGCCAGCGACTGTTTTATGTAATCATTTGTAGAAACCATATGCAAACAACCCTTTTCTAATTTTTTCTCACTATCATACATATGAACTCTTTATATATTGGTGAAACAATTTGGTGCCTGATTGTGTAGGTTTGTCACAGATATGTTACACCGAGGGTCAAAAAATCATGCAGTACCTTTTAGGTGA